>JAGTQF010000015.1 GCA_018396655.1 Candidatus Bathyarchaeota archaeon | reverse complement strand
GCTAAATGTGGGGGCATAGCAGTTCCACTACCAATCCCATCATTAATGTTTAGGAACCTAGCGAGATTATGGTCAGCATTCTCTGGAATAAGCCTCGATGTTTGGGGTGCAGCACGCTGGGCTGAAAGCGCCATAGCCATAGCTGGATTCCCAAAGCCCGGAATAAGGACCATGCGCGTATATGAGCACCCAACAACAAATAAGTGGATAGCTGGCTTCATGGGAACAGTTAGGTTCGCAGTGAAAGAAGATTTGTATAAAGAGAAGTATGCTAAAATAGCAGCCGCACTACTAAGAATGGCTGAGATAACAAACGTCGGCGTAAGAAGGACAGCAGGTCTAGGAATGATAAAATATATAGTTCCGAAAAGTAAACTTAGTTCACCGCAATCTCAATAATGAAATTTTACCTTATAGAAGAGCTTTTAAAAAGATGTTTTAAGAAAGTGTAAAGGGGCAAAGTAGCAAGCTTATCATCTAATTTTTCATGCTTTAGATCATCGTGAGCAGCTTACTGTTAAACAGCATTATATTTTTGCTTTTAACTCTCTCAGCAGCTTCCCTGAGCTCCTCCGAAAGGATTAGAATTTCTTCTGCAGGATCCATTATTTGAAAGTGCTTCTTTAACAGGCTTATTTCTCTTTCAAGGTTCCGCCGTCCCCTTTCCTCAATCTCATTTATGTCGTCTGTGCTAAACTCGTTCCCCAGCCATGTGCTTACGTCATTATAATACTCCAACCTCAGTGATTCATCATCCACCAGACTGACCTTATATGGTTTTGAGATCTCCAGAAGCCTATTAATCAGCTCTAAAAGCGAGACCATTATCTCCCTCTTTACCTCCCTAATGAGGTTATGAGAGTATTCTATGTGTCTGTCTTCGCTAGTTCTAATTTTCCTATCCTTTAGCAAAACCTTCAGTTCATTTGATACCTCAAGCTCCCTAAGCACAAGCTCAAAAACCTCGCTAAACTCACGTATTTGATGAGCTTTGCTACTAGCAAACATCTTGTTTACACAGCGCGCATATTTGTAAATCTTACTTAAAATCTCAATTTTAGCTGGGCTTAATGGTTCAAGTAAATATTGGATCCTCCAAGTAGGCCAGTCCCTATAGTCTAGCACAGTTCCATCAATTCTAAGAACCCAAACATCGTCGCAGGTGCTAGCATACTTATCAGCCTCCCAACCCATGACGTCGCGAATGGCAACAATAACCTTGAAGTCAGGTTTAACCCTCTTTAGCACCATATATTTACTTCTAATAGCGCTTGGCTCAGACTCCCTTACACACTCAATAAAGGCTTTACCGTCTAAATCACAGACATCAACGTAATAGAGCTTGCCACCATCCTTAACACAATATTCAAACTCGATGTTATTATGGCCGATACTAAGGAGGTGGAAGGCAACTATGAGCTTCATAGCGCGGTGAAGGTCGCTGTCATCATACCTCGCCTCCCTCCACTTTAATCTTAACTTCTCTGGAAGTTTCTTCTCAAGTTTCTCTATCAGTTCCATCTTTTATTTTCACCTCCTTACCAATCATAATTACGTTATATACTTATAAAAAATAAGTATATAAGTTTTTCGCATAATAATAAAAAATAAGTATAACCTTAGCATCAAAGATTTTTGACCAACATTGACTGCGCGAGATATACTCAAGGTGATCGATGAGAACCCTAGAATAACCCCTCTAGAGATCGCTAAGAAGCTTAGCATGAGCGCACAATATGTGCGAAATGTTCTGGCCATCCTCCTAGAACTCGGCCTCGTAGAAACGCCCGCTAGAGGAGTCTACATTACAACTAACTTAGGCAAATTCATCCTAAAGGAAATTACTAAAGAAGAGAAGTAGAAAGGACATTACTTAACCAAAAACCTTAATTAGAGAGTTAGAACTAATAATAACCTTTGGTGACCGAATATGAGTGAACCCCTTCCCCCGATGAAAAATGAAAGATCTAATGAATTAGAGACTTTAAGTGGGGGAAGGGATTTGGACCCGAAAGGTATGTGCCCGCCCCGGCACCACGGATGAAACCACGACACTCTCACTTCCTTTTACGGAAGAATTTAAGCCCATCTTGCTCGTAAATATATTTAAATCCAGCCCTTATTAATTTAATTATTTCTTTAGGCTTTTTCGCAACTTTGCAAACGTTTTCATGATATTCATCGTTAAGAATCTTTAGAAGAAGAGTATAATATAATCGGCTCATTCATGTGGAAAATTTTCTTAACCTCTTTCTATTGTTCAGATTTTTCTCAAAATAATTCAGGAAGGTTGAGGATGCTTCTGTGGGCTAGAGGAAGAGTATATAGGATAGGGGAATATGAATGCTTTCTACCTCACGCGAAATTAATCTTTCGTCCACAGCGTAAATCAAGTCTTCTCAACTCTTATTTTCGCCCCGCTTCTCACACCATTAAATATGTCAATGTTCTCTGTGATCTGACCGATTATATTTACTGGGCTGTGGGGGCGCATATCATTAAGGAAGATGCAGAACGCCTTTCCTAGGGGCCAATAAGCCAAATCCCCCTTCTTCACAATCTCTTTAGGCTTCTCAACCCCGATCTTTAATGGAATCTCAAAGTATATCTCGCTCTGCCATATTGCAGCCCGGCCCTCTATCGGAAGAAGCCTAACGATGGCATCAACTGTTCTGGGCGAGAGGAAGCGGATTAGAACAGCCTTAGACTCTCCAAGCCCCTCAACAGATATCTTCACTGGTATTCTAGAAAAACTCAATCTAAACATCCCCAATTGATTACTAGTAAACCTTTATAAATCTATATTTCCCTTATGAGAGTTTCGGTGAGAATGTGATGTATGATGAAATAGGCGAGATGGCTAAAAGCTTAGAGAGACGGCGGGACCAATTGCTTAAGGAGCTTAAAAAGCTTGACGAGGAGTATAAGAAGGGAAAAATAGATAAGGAATCATACGAAGTGAAGAGAAAAGAAATCGAGAGAACGATAGTTGAGGTTATGGATAGACTGGCACAGATGCGTTTTCTCATGGGGCAAGCATGACGGAAAACTAAAAAGGAAAGAAATCTAACAAAATATACTACTTGAAGAGCTCCGGTAGTATAGACCGGTCAAGTATTCCGGCCTTTCGAGCCGGAGACCCGGGTTCAAATCCCGGCCGGAGCACCAAACTGGGGGTCCGCCCTAAGCTTTTCCTATTTTGCTTCTCAGAAATGGGACTTAAAACAGGCGCTATTGGTTAGATAAAGACTTTCTAACTGGGCGTTCTAAAATTAAGTCCTAAATTCAAGAAGAAATTGGTGGGCCGGGCCGGACTTGAACCGGCGACCTTCGCCGTTCTCCATCTTTCGGTTTGTGAGGGCGACGTCCTAGCCAGCTAGACTACCGGCCCGTAGGCCACATTGTGAAAAATTTAGAATCTTCTCTTATATTCTTTTACATTCCTTAATTTACAACTTTTGATTTTTGGCATCAGCGAGAGATATCGTTGATCTGTAGGGTGTGCTCAAAAAGCTAAAATTCATGTTCTCTCTTATAGTATTGAGCGAATAATATAGAGCGCGGGTATCCATGGGGGCTGAAAGGTATAAGCGTTTTCTTGAGGTTGAGTCGAGGCGGGCGCCTCTTGAGAGGAAACAGTCGAATGTTGGGGAGCGCTCTCTAATATATTGGGGTGAGAGCAGGGATAGAGCAACAATGTCGAAGGGCACCTCAGATATTATTAGCTCGTTATATTTTGGCGAGGAGCCCCAAAGCGCCGTAATTATCGACCGTAGCGTTGCTAAGATTCTTCAGGAGCGCCTTAATAGTCTCGAGGAGGAGAATATTCGACTTTATAGGCGAATAAGGTTTGCGAAATTTTTGATAGGAGGGCTTCTATTATTAGTGCTTCTCATGCTTGCGATGCTACTTTTCTAGGAGGTTAAGGTCAGGATGCTTCGGAATAAAATATTAGACTTGGAGAAGGAGATAAAGGCGCGTTTTATCGCTAATGAAGAAGCTATCAGAATGCTTATTTTGGATCAGCTTCATCCGCGTTCAACAACGCTTATACGTGCACCTAGAGGTGTTGGAAAATCCACGCTCATGCTATTACTGCTTAAGGGAATATCAGGTGATGACTTTGTCGTTATCTCTGGCGCCTCTGAGGTTAAGAGGGGTGAGGTTGTTGGGAGACTTCATATTCCATCACTTGAGAAGGAGGGTGTTGAACGCGTTCTTTGGGCGGCGTTCGTTAAGAGTAGAGGGAAAGGAATTGATGAGCTTAATCGACTGAACCCCTATACTACAGCCAATATTCACCATTTAATGCAGTTTGGTGAGGTCTGGGCTTATGGGCAGAGGTCTAAGGTTGAAGATTACATTTTAATCGCTAACGAAAATCCATCTGACGCGACATCATTCGTTCATCCACCGCCATTTTATGACAGATTTGACATATGCGTTTTTCTCAGAACATTAACTTTCGGCGAAAAATTCCAGCTGCAGGAGATGCTTGATAAGTATGATTGGAATCTAGTTGAATCTATGCCACAGGTCCTATCTTTCGAGGAGCTTCAGGAAATTAGGGAGGAGGTTGCAAGCGTTGAGCTTGACCCAGAAATAGTGGGCTACATTAATTTACTTGTTAGGGATTTTCAATCCTGCATACGCGATAAGGAGGTCTCTGAGGTTAAGCCTCCGGCGCTCTGCGAGGGATGCCATTTTATACGTGACGTATGTGGTTTGATAAAGGAGCCAGTAAGCGAGAGGGCGACAGTTGCGCTGATGCATCTGGCCAAGGCATCGAAGTGGCTTTATGGAAAATGCGATATTGAGGATTTATTCCGTATGGCTCTGTGGGTTTTTCCACATAGATTAAGCCTTGTTAGGACAAGAAATGTTCTAAGTGACATACAGGATTTGCTTGATAGGGAACGAGTGAAGATGGAGGATAGGCGATTAAGGAGACAATGGACTATATTGAACGAGCTGATGAAGGGCTTTAATACATCGCTTTATAGGCTCGCAAGAGAAGCTGCAACCGAAGATGTTGTTTTCGCTGAAGAGATAATTAAGCTTGAGGAGAAATGGATTAACGAGGGACTATTAAAGCGTGGTGAAGATATATCCACACAAATGGGATGGCGGGTCTATGGTTATAACCAATGGAGAATAAGGTAAAATGAGACAGCAGATTGAGAAAATAATTGAGATTTTCAATCAAGCATGGCTGGAACTCTATTGTCCGCCAGTTAGGCTTATAATAGAGGATGAAAGGGGAAAATCTGGAAGCCGCGCTTTATTTTCTGCAATTAATGGCGAGGCCCGTGTTAGACTGAATGTTATTCCGAAGGGATGCGACCCATACAAGTATTTGCTTTGGCATTTCAGGCATGAACTTGCGCACGCACATTACTGTCCATATGACCTTAGAACGGCCTATAGTCTGGAGAAGGCAGCTTATAGTGTTGTTGGAGATTGGGATATTGCTTATTTAGCAACACATCTGTTTGCAGACCTACAAATAAACATAAACTATCTTCCCAGAAGGTTTGGCGAGATTCCATATTTCATGAGAATTCTTAGAGGTGAGTATCCTTCATTGCTTGAAAGACTGCTTCACGAGATTTATCTTTATATAAATCCGATAGTTAAGCCGTCCAATAATATACTCGGGGACATATCTAAGGAGATTTTGGCGGTCACATTACTTGATAGACCGTGGCACACAAAGGTCCAGATGATAGCGATTATACTCACAAAATTAAAGGTAAGACATCCAAGGCTATTCTCCAAGAGGGAGATTGAAAAATACTTAAGAGATAATCCGATTCCGGTGAGGGAGGACCTTATGCCGGACTCCATGAGGTCGCTGGAAGAGGTTTTTGGAGGTATCTCTAGCTCCTCAGATGCCGAAAAGTTCTTTAAGCAGTGGATTGAACCACGATTACCCCCAGAAGAGAAGGAAAAAATTACAAAGATTATTAAGGAGAGAATGAGGGTTTTAAAGAGCACGAGCAAAGTAAAGGGGGAAGAGACTGGGAAGTTAAGGGAGAAAAAATTGGGGGGTGGGCGATTAGAGGATAAAATGAGGAGCGTGGAAAAGCCAGGCATATATGATAGATTAATGGGTGAGGAGCCTCTTCTACCAAGCTCACTCTCAAAACCATACGAAAAAATCCCATCAAGCATACTCAATGAAGCATTCTGGAAGAGATACTGGTATAGATCGAGGGCCGAGAGAACGCTCATGCGATATCTCTCAGAAAATCCGACGAGAAGGCCTGTTTGGGCCGTTGTAAAATATCCTGACGACTGGTATATTGAGGATGAAATTGAAGATTTAGATATAGATGTAAGCCTAGATGAGGGCCCACTTATACCTGAAGTTACGACTTTAAAGTGGATTGAGGAGCCAACATTCTATGGACAATCTTTAGTGACAGGTTTTGTTCCATCAGAAATTACGGTTTTAGATGCAAGCCTCAGCATGCAAAATATACACGATGAGGCGGCGATAGCAGCTTTTATAGCCTATCTGAGCGCCCATAAGGCTGGTGGGCAGACGGCAGCGATAACCTTCTCAACAGGATATGTTTCAGCAGGCTGGTCAGACCCGAGCGACGTAAAGGAATTAACCCTCTCGATGAAGTTTGATGAATATACTGTTTTCCCAATATATGAGGTTAAAAGGTTGATTTCAGAGAGACCTGAAAACTGTTTTATTGTAACTATTACTGATGGTGGGTGGCAGAACATTGATGAAGCCATACCAATGCTCGAGAGAATAGCGGACTCTGGACATAAAATTGCCATATTTCTTCTACCGGGGGGAGAATACCCGGAAAGAATCAAACTCATAAAAAGAAGCCCGTATCTAAAGGTTTATGAAGTGAAGAGACCTGAAGCTGACCTTCAATGCATGGTTCTCTCAGAGTCAATAAGGACTTATAGAACTTTTCTTACATAAAACTGAAGTAGTATTGGTGCTCCACTTGGTAAATATTGAGAGTCTCGGCGAGAGGAAAATTATAGAAACAATTCTGAGATTTTTAGACGCTATGCCAAATATGCCCATTCCCTTTGGGGATGATGTATCCGCCATCCCAATTGAAGGCGATAGAGTTGTTGTCGTGAAGGTTGATATGCTCGTTGGCAGAACAGATGTCCCCCCGGGAATGAGCTTAAGACAGGCTGCCAGAAAAGCCATAGTTATGAATGTTAGCGATTTCGCAGCTAAGGGTGTGAAGCCCCTGGCAGCCCTAGTCTCCCTCGGTTTACCACGCGGTCTCACCGAGTGGGATGTTAAAGAGATAGGTTTAGGTTTAAGCGAGGGTGCTAAAGAATATGGCATATATATTGTGGGTGGAGATACAAATGAAGCCCAAGACTTAATCGTAGATTGCGCAATGATAGGATTAGGTGATAGAAGGAAGATTATTAGGCGTAGCGGCGCTAGGCCTGGAGATATATTGGCCGTAACCGGATATTTTGGGAGAACATCATTAGGCCTTAAAATTTTACTTGAGGGCCTATCCCCGCCGGAAAACTTGAGGAAAACTCTTGTTGAGCCGGTTCTTATGCCAAGAGCTCGACTTAAAGAGGGCTTAATTTTAGCGGAGCTTGGCGCATTAACAGCCTCAATAGACTCAAGCGATGGCCTAGCATGGAGCCTTTATGAAATCTCAGAGGCGAGCCAGGTTGGATTTCGAATAGAGAAGGTTCCGGTGGCACCTGAGGTTGAAGAGTTCGCTAAAGAATACGAGCTTAATCCAATCGAGCTAAGCCTATATGGCGGAGAAGAATACGAGCTTGTTGTTACAGTTAAACCTGAACTCTGGAAGAAATCTGAAGAAAAACTCAGAGAAATCGGATGTCAGTTGATAGAGATAGGTAGGGCTATTGAGGAGAGGAGGATTGAGGTAAGGGTTAATGGCAAGTATCAGATTGTAGAGAGGAGAGGCTGGGAGCACTTTAAAAGCGCAAGGCAGAGATTAAACTAACGTTTTTCACTCCAGCCAGTAAGGTTTATTTTATCCTCTGCCAGATAATAATTTTTGGAGGCGGGCAGACCCCTAAATGTCGGATATACGCCTAATGGGATTTGACTCCGCCCTACCCGCTTTACCCTTAGGGGGTAGGGTTTATGGTGCGGAGAGAGCAAGTGCCTCTCATAATTACGCTGAGCTCTCTAAGTTCGTTAGGGGTGGGTCTGCTTGGTCCAGTCTATCCAATATTTGTTCTTAACCGCTTCTCGGCTTCAATATTAGATGTTGGTATGCTTGCAACAGTTTTCGGTTTGGTTTCCGCATTCTTTAAGACTTTGGCTGGCAAGCTAGTTGATGCTTACGGTGAAAAGAAAGTTTTCTTTGTAGGTGTCATGCTAGGTGCTTTATGCTCACTCTCATACATACTAGCCTTTGAACTCACACACTTATACCTAATAGAGTTCTTCTTCGGCATTGCCTATGCCCTCCAAGGTCCAGCAAGACTAGCGCTAATTATGAATAATATTGGAGGGAGGAGGAAAAGGGGCTTGATTCTCGGAATATTTGAGACCACCTATGATGTTGCTGGGTCATTGGCCGCAATAATAGCTGCAGTAATAGCCAGCAATTTCGGTTTTGAGGTTATATTCTTTGCTTGTTCCTGCTGCCAAATAGTGACAGCCCTCTTAGTTTTAAAGTCTAGGAATATTTAAATGCTCAATTATTTTAGTAGATTTTTAGTGGCGTTTCCGGTTAATTTTTATGGTGCTATTGAGATGGTGGGAGAAAATGGTCAAATCGTATACTGGTTGAATGACTCATTATACTTGAATATAACCAACCGCTGCTCTAACAGATGCTATTTCTGCTTTAGGCATTACTGGAACGGAATAGCTGGCTTTAAATTAAAGCTCAGAAATGAGCCGAGCTCAGAAGAAGTAATCGAAGATTTAAGGCAACATGTATCGAGAAGAAGATGGAAGGAGGTTGTCTTCTGTGGCTTCGGTGAGCCTACGATAAGACTTAACTGCATAATAGAGGTTACTGAGTGGATTAAATGCTATCATCCATACTTAAAGGTCAGACTGAATACTAATGGGCATGGTCTTCTGCTTAATCCAGAGAGAGATGTTGTGGCGGAGTTGAAGAAGTCAGGTGTTGAGGCTGTGAGTATAAGTTTAAATGGTCATGATGAGGATACATATAATAGGGTTTGCATGCCAGTATTTAATGATGCATATAAAAGCGTCCTAAGGTTTATTCGAGAAGCCAAGAATGCATCATTAGATACCGAAGTTACTGTAGTAAGGATACCAGAGGTTGACATCAAAAGAATTCAAGATTTGGCGTCAAATCTGGGTGTTAAATTTAGGGTGAGAGAGCTTATTTCATGCTTTTACTAGAGAGACTTCCTATAGCCCTCAATACATTAAAGATCTCTGAAAGACTCTCTATCTCATATGCCGCTTTAGCCTCGGCTGCTTCAGGCATTTCCATCCTATAATCGCCTCTTCTAAGTCTAACTGTAATCAATCCCGCTTTATTAGCATACATTATTGCCTCTTTAGGCCGGCTGCTAACGTAAAGCGACTCTTCGGGCTTAGAATTTAACTCTCCCAAGCATCTTAAGAAGATATCGCTATTCAATTCCATCGACCCATATTCCTCAGATATTACAACCGAATGGAAGAGATGATGCACACCCAATTGTATAAGCTTCTGCCACTCTTTAACGGCCATGCCATCTGAAACCACGCCCAGCTTATACTTTTGGTCGCGAAGCTTAATTAATGTCGGGATGGTCTCTGGAAATGGTTTTAGATAGACTTGGCTGGTCTCACGGTATGCGACCACCCCAGCAGCTATAACCCTTGGATTCCATTTTAACCCTAAATGTTCAAGTAATTTATCAAAGTGCTTATCGTAGTCTGGACCATAGATTTTCACGATATCCTCTAGTTTCTTATATCCGGCTTCTAAATCGACCGGTAATCCGGCTTCAATCATAGCTCTTATGGCGTTTAATCTAGCCATTCTCATCTGTAGGGAGGAATCATACAACGTATCTTTAATGTCAAATATTATCGCCTTCACCTTCAATTCTACCTCACCACCTTTGTGAGTTTTTCCGGCATATCCGGGTTTAAACCCCTAAAAATAGAGAGGTAATACGCAAACATTTGTATTGGAACCACAAAAATTATTGGGGAGAAGATTTTAGGCAATCCCGGAGGAACATAAAACACATCATCGAATATGCTGGCCAGCGATTTTCTAGAGGATTCGCTCTCCTCCATGATTGATATTATGTTCGCCCCAAAGCCTTTAAAGCTACTAGATAAATTGATGTAATCATCAATTTCATCCGATGGGCAAATCATAATCACCAGCGTTCTTTCATCAACAAGTCTTACCGGACCGTGAAGAAACTCGCGAGTGGCAAAACCCTCAGCAAAAACCATACAGGTCTCCTTGAGTTTTAATGCCGCCTCTAAAGCGGTGGCATAATTGGGCCCGCTACCTAAAATGAACATCAGATTTTCATCTTTATACTTTTTAGCAGTCTCGCGAATAATTCCGCTAGAAGACCTAAATATATCTTCGATTAACTCTGGCACATCGAATAGGCTCCTCCTCAGATTCTCAATATCCGCCGAATGCTCCTCCTTAAGTGATGCTATCTCAAGAGCAAGCATAAAGATAGTCACTAATTGAGCAACATAAGTTTTCGTCGCCGGAACGGCAACCTCTCTACCCGACCTAGGAAAAATCGTGTAATCGGCTAAGCTGGCAAGAGTGCTTCCCGGAGTATTAGTCACTGCAAGAACGCTCATCTTTCTTCTCAATGCGGCTTTAGCAGCATTTATAATATCTGTGCTCTCGCCTGACTGAGATATAGCAATAAGAAGAGTTTTTCTGGGGAGACTCTGTGGAACCCAGCGATTAAATTCCGAAGCTGGTATTGCGCTGACAATCATATCTGTTAGGCTTGAGAGAGCATATTGGCTAGCCAATCCAGCATGATAACTTGTTCCACTTCCAGTTATATATGTCATCTCATAATTTTCTGCTCTAAGAAGACTGGCTATTCTCCTTATATTCTCCTTCTCCTCAACAATTGTTTTCCTGATAACCTCCGGTTCCTCGAGAATCTCCTTAATCATGTAGTGATCGTAGTATTCAGCTGTGGTCAGCTCAAGAACTCCCCTAAAAGTTAAGGGTTCATCTCTCCTCGTAATAAATCAAATTTTCCTTTTCAAGCTTCTTCTGAAGGTTCTCTACAGCCCTATATACATCCTCCTCTTTCTTCGCGCCAGTGCAGACAAGTTTTCCGCTTGCGAAGAGGAGTATTACGACCTTCGGGTCATCCATTCTGTATATTAGACCTGGGAACTGCTCGGGCTCGTACATAGTTTTGCCGAGCGTGTAGGCGGATTTCTCTAGGTCAACCATGCCTCCAAGATTGGCTGAGGCCACGATATTCTGTATCTTTAGTTCCGGCTTGCCAACTATAACTATACCACTTCTCTTAAGCTCCTTTATAACCCTCATAACAGCCCTGCGTGCCTCTTTCTCGGACTTTGCTCCCGTGCAAACCATCTTTCCGGAATTAAAAATTAATGTAGCCGTTTTTGGCCTTTTAAGCCTAAAAACGAGACCTGGGAACTGCTCTGGACGATACTCAACCCCAGGATAACCCTTGACGACAGCATTTAAATCAATCTTCTGGTTTAATGTCGCGGATGCTACAACGTTCTCTATTTTAACTTTAACTTGGGCTTGAGAGTGAGACATGCGCGTTTTTTCCTCCCAAAGATGAACATTATGCCTTTATAAAAGGCGCATATTTATATTTATCCTTCTGAGAACTCACGAGAATGTAATTTCTTTAGGTTTGGACGAACCATTAAGTTAAATACTTCATGTGCATCAAATAGGATTAATATAAGAAAGAAGAGCTGAAACCATGAGAATGTTGGAACACCTAAACGCGTGCTACCACCTATTTCACAATCAATTCTATAAGTCATGAAACCCCAAGAAAAATTAGCTTCCCCATAATTTTCATTCCATTGGAGATCTGGGAACATGCCTAAAACCTTCACCTTTTGTGGTGGTATTGCTCCTGGCTGCCAGATTTCGATGTAACCCCATAGGCTGAAAACTATAAGACTTATGAGAAGGAGATTCACTGCTGCGATGTACATAATATGCTCTAAGCTTATTCCCCACCGCTTCTCGTCTTCTCCATCCTCACCTTCTACGTCGCTGAACAATATCATGGCTATAAGAATAATTATAGCCACAATTATTATAGCTGTAAGTATGCTTCTATCGGCTCCTCCAGGATGCAAAAGTAAATACAAATTACCAATATATGGAACCCTCATAATCACCCTACCGACGAGACGGGAACCATCCCATGGAGAAAACTGGTCAGCTGAACCGCCCGTGGCATCCCCCACAGTAGTAATCTTATATCCATCTTGTCCGCTACTTATCTTCACCACCCTATGAACTATTAATTCAGCTGAGTTTCTCGGATTCTTAAAGACTACAATATCACCGATATTTATTTGGGGCGGTTCAGCCCTCTGAACCACTATCAAATCCCCAATGTTTAGAGTTGGCATCATGCTTCCGGATGAGACAACTAATAGTGGATATTCTACGCCAAGAAAGAGCCTTAAAGAAAGGAGGAGTATTGAAGATGCTATAAGAGCTAGAGCAATATCCACAAATACTTGGAAATATTTATTCCTCCAGAGTCTTCTGAGGGAATCTTTCGTTAATATCAATATTCCATCTTTCTCCTCCTATCTGAAACTCATCATCTCCTATTTCTAATAAAAACCTTATCTTATTCTATTCAACACCCTTCAAAGCCTTTCTCGCGAAGACCATGTATCCCGTATGCCCGGTCATCAATGTTTCAGGCCTCGTTTTCCCCCTTTCCACTCTAATCCTTCGGATAAAGCATTCGATAGTTTCTATATTTGCGAAGCCATTTGCTTTCAGCTCCTCAACGGTCTTCACGACCTGGTCTATTGTTGGGCTAAATGATATGAAAGAGCCGCTTCCCTTCAGCGCTTTATAGGCGTGTGGAACAACAAGCCATGGAGTCGCCATATCTAGGACGACCGCATCTACATCTGACTCATCTATTCCCTGAGTTATATCTTTATTCTTCAGCTCTACGTAACCTAGCACTCCAGCCCTCTCAAGATTTTTACGCGCAATCTCAAGAAAATCGCTTCTAACCTCATAACTATATACCCGCCCATTTGGTTTCACATAGCTTGCCAGCGCTGTCGTTAACGCTCCTACCCCCGTCCCAGCCTCAACAACATGGCTTCCCGGCTGTATACCACCAAGTAATATTATAAGTGCGATATCCTTCGGATATATTATTTGAGTTCCTCTAGTGCTTTTATATACATAATCTCTCACACCAGGTCTAAAAGCGATAAATTCAACACCCATACTACTCTTTACACGAACACCAAATTCCCTACCAATAAGGTCACCAACCTTCACAAAACCCTTATGCGTATGAAGAACCTTATCTCTCTCAACCCTAACCATATAACTCCTTCTCTCATCCAAATACAAAAGAACATAATCACCCTCTCTAATTTCACCAGCCAAATCGATGCTCACCACAAAAAATAATCAAAAAGCAACATTAAAACATTAATCGTGTTCAGTAATATACGCCTACTCCAAAACACTTATTTCCAGCACCAAAAATAAATCTCTTAATTAGCCCCGGTGGCTTAGCGGTTAGAGCAGCGGCCTCGTAAGCCGCGGGTCGCGGGTTCAAATCCCGCCCGGGGCTCCAAGAAAAATGCTGCTTTTTAGAAAAGCAACCTAAAAATGGGGCTCATCTTTCTTCCGCCCAATTCATTAGAACTCCTAGAGGGAGAGGTCGTCTCAGATGATACCTCCCTATTATTTGCCTCTTTAGACGGCAAAAGCACCATAGTGAATATTTAATTTTTTAAGTTCTCCTACTTCCAAGTTTCTTTTTAAAATTCCTACTATACAACCGTTAATCCTTATTAGGGGGAAGCTGAAAAGTTGAAAAAGAAATATTTTTATGTATTTTACCTAAAACATATCATCTACATAAGCTAAGTAAATATTGCATACTCCCTCTTTATCCGAAGTGAATACGACGCTTTTATAGTCCGGTGTGAATATTGGATGCGGATGACTATTTTGATTTATCCATGAAGAATCATGCCTGCATAATGGTTTAATTAACGCTTCCTCTCCCTCATATATTATGAGCGCAATGAATGAGTCGCCTTCCTTGAAAGATGGGCTCGGATAAGCTTTATCTCCAACTGACACTTTCTCATCGTCTCTACTCTTAATGTGGGCGGGGGCAATATAGGGATATCTAAACATTCTTATTCCGGACCCATCTGTATTCAAAAAGACATCGTAGCTAGTCCACTCTGTGGAGACTGGTGTTGCCCTTTTAGCGAACTGTGCCACAACCCTTCCTCTACTGGTAAAGAACTCGTGTCCAGCCCTTTCAATATATCTCTTTGTGGGTAGAAGTGGATAGACTTCGTGAGTTGAAGCTTTAACAATCCATAATCTCTGAACAAGATGCCAAGGCCCTTCATGACAAAACATAACTTCATCAGGATTTACAGGATTTATATTTATATGCGATATCCACTCGCTTTCTCCCCAGAGGGGTAAGATCTCACCCTCAGCGAGGTCAAGCCTTAATACAAGGCTTCTGGGCCTACGATATAAGCATTCTAGCATTCCGGAGTAAATTTTTCCTTTAACTGTGCTTAAATTGATTATCTCGCAGTAGCCAAAGGCGAGATAGCGGTTATCTCGGCTTATCGAGAGGTCCACAGGATTAAAGCCTTCCGGAACAATATATAGGATATCATTCTCAAATGTTTCAGTGTCAACTGATTTAAGTATTCTTCCATCCCAGTAGTAGGCTTTACGTCCATCGTAGCTTAAACAACCACCTCTGACATTAGCATCTCTCGTTAACTGCGTCATTGTCATTTCCCTAAGATTAATGAGATAAAGCTGCCACCATCCAGTCCTATTAGAAATGCAGAGTAGTTTTTCGCCTTTCTCATCCATCGAATTTCTCGTAAAATAGGGGTGAATAGTATCTCTGACACCGTCACTTAAGCGTATAACCTCAACTCCCGTATACTCATCGCGATAAACCTTAAAATCCAATTTAATTACGCTGCCAACATCAGCCTTCATATCGCACACCAAAGGTTTAATGCGATACCCGCAATATTTAAAATTTCTACAAATATCGGTGAAAATCTAATGCATCCTAAGTGAATTTTTCAGCTTCATGTAGATAAGTCTCTTTTTCAGCCGAAGGTAGGCTCTTCCACACTAGCAGTCGTTTTCTGATATAATCAATGAAGTCCCTGTTCCTTCTTTCCCATTCCTTAATATCTCCAGACTTTCTCGTCAAATGTATTGTTAGGGGCCAGCGTTCAGGCGCTACCTCCATGAGCTGAATTAACATGGTTTGTCTGATGCCTAACTCATAGGGCATTATGCGGACATCAACACTTAGTATGAAAGCATTATAATAATCCTTTATTTTGGTTCTACTTATTTCAGAGAGCCTTTCAGTCGAGAACTCGGGTGATACTGGCGATAAATGCTTATCTATGTATTCTTTAAGGAAGATTAATGTTGCTAATGCCTCCTTATCAGAGTTTGCTACAAATGGTAATGGTATGTCCCACTCGTTTCCCACAGGCTTCGTTTTAACCGCCCATTTCCTCTCTAAAGACGGTGTTACAATCCTTGCAGCAATTATGGCAGGATAAATGCTTGATAAAGCTGTTATGCCAATTGATATCATAAGTGCCATCGCAACCCACTCTGAAGCATAGTTAAAGAGGATTGTTCCGAAACCTAATAGTGATGCAACCTTCACAATCGTAACTGCCACTAGATACCCGCATATGCTTCCCACTATACCATAAACAGTTGACTCCGCAAAGAACATCAAAGATACATGGAGAGGTGAGAGGCCAACTGAACTAAAAGTCATTATATCCCTCCTTCTATCAACAACATTTGCGAACATTAAATTAAGAATCGTAAGCCCAACTATCACTATTGGTATTGCATGCTCTCTCCAACCAATTGAAACTATGGAGCTACCCAGGGTAAGCTGATATAGACGATTCCTGGAGTAAACCCATAATTGCATATTGGCTGCAGGAAATAGTGAGAATATCTCCTTAGCCACTTCCTCGATTCTTGAGGGATCGTGAAACTTCATTCCTATAGATGCTATCATTAATGCGCATCTAGCTCCAGACTGATAGTAAGCATCCAAATCCGGCCATAATTTATATGGCACTATAGCTATTTGCCATGAATATAGCTGCACTGGTGGTGTCACAGCCACTGAAAAATCTATTGGTGTAAGCATTGTTCCATCCATCTCGGCAACCGCTGTTAACTCATCACTCATTATTCCAATGCACGTCAATTCAAGACCACTTAAGTTAACCTTAACTGGAAGGTCTTCCGGTTTTATTCCCAGCTTACTCGCTATTTGTTCAGTCAGTATTATTGAATATCTGTCTCCCTCATTAAACCACCGTCCTCCCAAAAGGAGCGCGCGTAATCTAGTTAAGCTTTCTTCTTGAGGTGTTAAGGCGAGTAGTGCCCTAACAACATAGGGTTTATACTCCGGATATTTTGGTCCGGTTATTAAGAAGCCGCCATAGGGTGCGAATGCCGGTAGAGAGCCATGCTGAGGCCATATCCAAACTCTCGGTGCAATATATGCTTCATCACCATATTTACTTTGTAAATAATCCAAGATATTTATTCCTATACCATAGAGGTATCCCTCTAAAGCTTGACCGAAATACTCTTTATGCATTAATATTCCCTCGTAAGGCGGTTCTACTGTTTTCGGAAGCTCTGTCATTTTCGTCGCTTGTATTCCCGATATTGAAGTGAATATTACGACAGCGAAGACTAATATACAAATGGAAATCATTGTAAGTATAGTTCTAAGTCTCCTTCTTCTCATGTAACCTATGCCCGTTGAGAGAGATGATAAGAAGAATGTGGCTCGTCCCACCGCGGCATACTCGGCCCCAAGAGCTTTTCTTCTCAGCTCGGTGAGAATCCTGCTTGTTCTATCAAGTATTACGAGTATTGCTGGTAGAAGTAGAGCTAAGATTGCGAAACTTAAGAGCACAACAATCGATGAAGAAGCCAAAACGAAACCCGGATGTAGAAGGGAGAAGAATGCTATAATTCCAGCGCACATAGCCAGCGTGATAAGAAGCCTCTTAACTCCATGGCTTTCAAAGATCATTTTTTCCGCCAATAAAACGAATGGGATTATAAGCGCGCTGAAAAATGGAACCGTATAAATGGCACCCTCAATTGAGCCTCTTATAATTGAGTAGCTGTCTCTTGCGATCTTCCATGCCTCAACGGCTTTAACATGTGCTTCACTATAACGATAATTTTTTAGTGCATCATCCATTTCCTGTATTAACTTCGAGGTTTTCTCATGTAATTCAGCCGCGGAGCCGATTCTACCAACAGTAGCAAACAATACTCGCGCTCTTTCTTCATTAACGTAATACAAGCTGCGGGCAAAATCAAATATCGAGAATACTATTTGTTCTCCCATCCGCAGCTTATATCCGCTTCCAGCAGGATTATTAATCGTTGAATTTATAAGAATTGCATGTGGTCTGTTGGCCGCATAGCTCATTAACATAAGTATTTCTATTGGTTTCTCGGTTTCAAAGAATGCTGCCGCAACACTATAACCTAAGAAGTGATATTCTCGTCCACCGCCCTGTGCTGCTGCACTCACATGCACTGCCGAAGTATGTCCTTCAAAGTATCTAACGCTTATGGTCGGTGATATATAAGAGAGGTCTAGGTAATCCGGTATAATAAAGTCAAGTATTATGGCTCCTGCACACTTAAATACTGGCAACATGATCGAGTTCTCTAAATTTTTTGCTCTTGCAACATTCCACTCGGAATCTGTTATAACTATTCTTTGGGCAAGCGAATACTGCCCAAAATCGTCAATACCAATAACTCGTCCCTCACTATCTAATACCCGAGCCCTCCATACTCCATAACTTTCACCATACCGCACTCCAAGCTGATTAAACCTACCTTCATCATCGGCCAGCATGATTCTTAGCGCACGATAACTATAGTATATTTCTCCAGACTCCCAATTTCCTCCCGCTCCATACCATATAAACAAAATCTTCTGACCCTCAGCGAATTTTGGAGCAGGGGTATACCATCCAACACTATAGTTCCATACTACTGCCTGAAGCTCAACATGGAATAGGTATGTATGGGCTGCTCGCATTGACCCATCTCCGCGAGTGCATGAAACTGCCCAGCGTGCTGAACCCGGTGGATATAGGTTTTCTATAACGTCAGAGTGAAGGTAGAAGTGTAGCCATGCGTATATCTGCTCCATCTGGCTTTTAATATTCGGTAGTGATGGCTCTATGGTTTTGTAAGTGTCAATGGGTATAGCGTAGTAGGCTGATAGTGTTCTTCCCGTTGAGAGCTGAACGGATGGGAGTTCAGGCATACCTCCGCAACTGAATATTTCAGTTTCAACCCACCTCATATACATGGGTGTTAAAATAGGTCTAGTTGTTTGCGCTCCAAATGCGTTGCTTAAAACGGCTTCCTGATTCTCTCCCTGACTAATAATCCCATAATCTATACCAGTCTGACTCATAATATCCTTGTATACACTAAATAAGCGGGCCGGGTCTCCAAATGTGCCCCCTCGCTGAGCACAATAATAACCACCAACCTGTCCAGGAAATGGATACACTATAGGTGTATCTGGTGTAACGTCTATTTGTATAGCAGCCGAAACATTATGACCTATACTACGCGACCTATAATAGGGAGAATCTGGGGGGTGATCCGGACCATAAGCATACTTTTCAACCCACTCTATTGCGCCCCAAAGACCTTGATTGTGTCCTGAGAAGACAACAAAGAGAATGCTGTATTCGGGCGGGTTTTCTGAATAGTATTTTGCAAGTGCCATGAGAATTGCGGGGCTTATGGCTTCACTTGCTCCAAAAGAGAGGGATGGAACAACCGAGTAGGCATCGAAGTATGCGCATAGGATGACCCAAGTATTAGAGTATTTTCCTGGGCTCTTGAGAAAGCCCATTATGTTTTCAGCTTCTCTATTCTCCCACATTGTTCTTCCCTCAAGCGTTGCCATCAAAGTTTCTCCTCTCTTTTCCGCCTCAAAAATCTCCTTGAGGAGAATTATCGCCTCATCTCTTTGTAGATAAAATCTCGGAAATGAGTACGGAACTTTTTCTAATCTTTTCTGAAGAGCTTCGGCGCGACTTGTTTGGGATGGTTCCAAGAATATTACTGCCTTAGCACCTAAGGAGGCTACCCTCAACCATCTCCAATTAGAATTGAAATCCATCACAACAATTGAACCATTTATCGGTTTACCATTTAATTCATGTAATTCGCCACTTCCAACATATACTATTGGGGCAGTTAAATTTTTAACATAGACTGGAGCTATTTCATTGGGCATTAGAGGATACGCCTTTAATCTTAATCCATTGCTAAGGGTGAGTGAACCCCCATAATCAATGAGCACCGTTAAATTATATTTCTGGGACCATTCACCCTCAAATGGTTCAAGGTATTTCTGGAACCACTCCTTTATATAAACAGCAGTCTTCTCATAACCTGAATAAGTGGTGTATCTCGATCCAAAGCTAGTTATATTTGCGACTATCTCCTTAACAAGCTCATAATCTATTCTGGCCCTCTCAATTACTGGCAGATAATTAAGTCCTGTAAGTGTCTCTGATAAACCTATTGAGCTTGCGGAAAGAATTACCATGATCCCAAGTAAAACCATAAGTAGATGAAGACAAAATACCTTAATTCTTCTCATAATTCCCTCACTACCAAAGATGCCCCTCAAAAGATAAAAATGGATAAATATATAAATTTTTTGTGTAGAAGCTAAGTGGAAGCTAATAGGAATCTAGTAGGGCATCACCCAAAGTGATCTTGCCATCATATTCGCAACGCTTAGAAAGGTGAGTAACACGGCTGAGCCTATAGAGATACCAGCAGCTAGGATCATTTTATTTTCGTTCCAAGTCTTCGAGCCCAGCCTCCACTCTATAATCCTTCCTATAATCGCACCTATCAACATTGAAATAGCTGTGGGTATTGCCGTCCCAATACCGGCTGCTATAGCAATTATGCTCACTGGAAGCTTCAGAACTTGAATTAAAACCCCAGCCCCAAGAGTTAGCAATGCTGCACCAGCAACCCATAGAGGATCGAATGCTTGGAACATTCGCCCACTATACCATAGAGAATCGTTAACAGCTCTTATCGGCCAATATATAGCAGTTTGCCTAAACATAACCGATGGTATTGGCGACATATACCAGAATATTTGAACGTAAGTAAATCCCGTGATGAATATTATTGGAAGAAGAATGAGGAAAGTCTTAATATAGCTTTTAACATCCGTTGAACATCTCTCAACTATATAAAAGCTAGAGCACCATCCACTGCCCCCAGTTCCAATTATCGGATCAATGAACCATGCATCATACGTTGTTATCCCGCTGAGAGAGAGATATGAATATTTTATTATCGGAAGGATCGTCCCTGGCGGTGATAGATCTATTCCGGTTATGCCAACTGAATATGTGCTGATAATTGTCCATACAAATGACCATGCTAAAGACATTGCCAGCATTATCATTAGGTAGGTAATTCCTAGAGGGACTAGCGTGTACGCTATTGCAACAGACAATACTGAAGATACCATCCATATGCCCAATAAGATTCCAAGATTTGATAGTTTGCCTCCAGCTCTGCTTAGCGCTCTAAAACCATTAATTATAGCCCCCCTTCTTATATATAGAGGAACGAGACCTGCCGCCAAGCTTACTCCAATCATTGGTCCTGCCCAGGCGTAAATATACGATCTATACATTATCTGCGAGATTTCCATTCCATAGAAGTATTCTTTGGCAAAGTTAGTAAGGTTGAGTCTCACTAATAGCGGGTTACCTATGAAATAGATTATTGCTGAGCCTATAAAAATGCTTAAAACTACACTAAAGGGTAGGATGAAACCGCTCACTATAACGAGTATATCCGTTGCAATTCCAATGCTTGCGCCTGGCAGAAGGCCTTGTATAATGGTGCTGAAATCAGCCCATGGTATTGGAGGGGCGCCGGCTGGATAACCTAGTATGTCGGCTATTATTGGTTGACCATAAAGCGCTAGGTTATAGAGCATCGCTATTATCGCCCCAATTATCAGCACTTTCATTCCCTTCTCGGCTCTTTCAGTAACTGTGAGTATGCCCGTTGCTGCTATCTCTTGCATAGGAAATGGAAGTTTCATAGACTTTATGAAAATCTCTCGCATTATAAGTCCCATAGATATGTTGACGGCTTCTCCAAGTATGAGCATTATTACCCCAATTAGGAGAGGAGTAAGCCATGAGGGATGCAGAAAAGACCTGCTTATCCAGGCTTCCTCTGATGTGGAAGCCCACCATGGGGGAATTTTATCCTTAATACCGAAGAGTATCGCGATTTCTGATTGAGCATAATAGGCTCGGTATATTCTATCTATGAAAAATGGTGCTCCAGCCATCGACCATCCAGCCCCTGCTAATAGAAAGATTACCGAAGCTTCCTGTTTTGTTAAGCGTTTACCAAATATTGCGCATAGCTCCGCGAAGACTATTAATGAGACCCATCCGATATTGCCAATACTTGCACCTGCAGATAAACTCAGCCATATCATTGCTGGCTGAAAGATAAGTATTGCGTATAATAGCGCCAGAAAAGATGTTGAAGTTAACCCACTCTTAAATTCGCCTTCCATAAACCCTCACTTAAGGGGGAGACCTCATTAAAGAGAGTTTATCTTAATTTTCATTATTAAGAATTTTGGTCTCAAATCAAGATTTATCACGATTTTTAGATTTGCTCGTAAAGAGAGAGTAAATTAAGTAGGCAAGCACTATCAAATCTAAAATATGCATAAAAATTATGTATTCAAGGAACCAAAGTCCATATGTAAGCATTGTCATATAGCAGTTTGCTAAAAATTGAGCAATTATTACTGGAATAGAAAGTGAAAACCCTACTTTTGTTGAGAAAATTATCATTATTCCACACGTTATATAGAGAGCTGAGAGCATGAGAGAAATTATTGCCGGAAAAGGTTTATTTAAGAAAAGTTCTAAGGTTGAAAGAACAATCATTAATTGTGGAAGAAATCTGATTAACCCCATTACTACCAGGAAAATTATTATTAAGATTTCACTTAATGTTTTTTGACTCATTGTTCTTTGCTCTCCAAAAATAATATAAAAAATATTGGGAAATGGGGGATTTTGGTTCTAAACAAATACTCTCATATTGAACCAGTAATACGTAAAGTCTATTGTCATGTAGAGCATGCCGCCGACTATTAAGCCCGTCGCCAATGGAACTATTTTCTCTTCATAGAATAATACTCCAAATGTTCTAACTACGATGAGCTTTATTATTAGAGCTACTAGCAGAAGGAACCACCATAATTCGCCTCCAAGCTCTGATGCCCAAAAGACTATTGCAAATGGCGTATAAATGAACCAAGAGAACCTTGATTTAAGCCAGAAGCAAACAACTCCGATGACAAAACCCATCAATATTAGCGTGGTGACTCCAGGCACGTCCGGCCATGGATTACCAACTGGATAACCGATGTACCAAGCGTCTCTCCAACCATAGGGTTCGCCTCTAGCGGCTATTACTGCTACCCAACCAGCATCTTCTGAGCACCAGCTGTTCTGTCCTGGACCAACTCTCCATGTTGCCCAATAGTTCATTGAGGACCTTAATGGACCTGCAATAAAGACGGGTATCAGTAGACCTATTATGGCCGCTATTAATATGTCACGTGTTCTTGTCCCTGTTACACTAGCAACTTTAAAGCAGTCCAGAACTATTGGCATGGGCATCGAATTCGCAGACCTCATCGTCCAATATCCCTGGACGCCGTGTATATAGTGGGCGTAAAGCATGACTCTGCCGGAGAGAGCATCTTCTACGGTTGGTTTACCATAAAGCGAGAATAGCGCTGTTCTAGCAGCCCAACCATTTGGAATAGCATTAAAGCCCATTCTCTGTTCACTCCATCTTCCGCCGCCTCCCACTGTCGCTACAAATCTTGCTCCACCAATCCACCAGAAGACTGTTAGAACCAAGAATGGTACCATAAGCCATAAAACTTCCACTGCTGGTGTGATAGCGAAGCAAATTAAGTAACCTATGAAGCTCAGTATTGCACCAATATACAGCCATTTATATGGTAGTGCCTCTTTCTCCTCAACCTCGACTGGCGGCTTACGCCATAAAGCCTTTATTGTTGTTGCCACATGCCTTCTGTGAACCCAGAGTGGATAAATTGCCGCAGCAATCATTATACCATAGGCCACTCCATTCAATCCAACACCCGCTGGGTTCAGGATTATTAGGTTATCCCTTATGCGCGCCACGTACCAGGCCATATTCGCATTTGATGGTGGTGGAGTGAACATTCCTATCATCCATTCTATGTTTGCTATGCCAACTATAAAGACAAGCCATGTTATGAAGAAGCTTATTAAGAAATCCGTTGGCATGAGCGTTCCGAAGCCTAAGAACCATGGTGCAACCCAGACAAATGTTAACGGTATATAAGGTAGTATAATATCGTATTTCGCTGTCGTATTAAATTGCCACCATGTTGTATCAAAGCCACCAAGTAAACCTGCAATATAAACGTAACCTGGAAGAACCATTATTTGTGCCACAGCAAAACCAAGCCAGAACCACTTATCCCTAAAAATTTTTACTTTTCCATTAACTTCAGTAGTCTCATTTATTAATGTTACTGCTGCTACAGCATTCGGGAATGGTAGGGCTTCAATATCGACATATTGTCTCCTCAGAATCGCAGCTATGAATATGCATAAGAGCCCAAGGGTGATTATTTGACCCCAATGCCATACAAACATTGGTAGGTACTTTTCAAAGGGGTATGGAAGAACAACGTTTATCGGCCTACCAAGCCATCCACCATTGACATACTGATTTTTGCTGGTTGGGTAAGCATCGATCCTAGTTAGCCATCCCTGCCACCACTTAACTAATATGTCAGCCTCTCCGCCAACAGTATATAATGCTCCACCACCAGCTATGCTTTCGGGCGCAAAGACCATGGCGTATGCAACTTCACACCAATTTGTCACTAATGGTATCGTTATGATACACATTGTTAATATAACAGTCAGCTCCTGCTTTGTAAGTCTAAGTCTTTTAGGTAGTGGCGAAGTAACTAGTATCAGTAGAAGCATAACCCAGAGACCATTACACCAAAAGACGTTAAAGGCGCTTGGAGAATTAGAAGCACCAACCACATAGCTTGTTCCACCAAAATGATGGCTTATTGTATAGGCACCAATAGTCATTGTTACAGTTAAAACAACGCTTAGAACAACGCCGATAATCACCGCTCTAAGAGTTAAACCCTTCATTAATTCTACCTTTTCACTTGACATTCTCCCACCTAATTAAAATTCTTCAAAAATACTCTATTTCCCTTGTTTATTTAAAAATTTTTGTTCATTTTTGTTCATTTTTACACTATTTACTCTTTTTTACTCTCTAATTTCCCTATATACCACTATTTTTACCGGTGGAAGTAATCCTGAGGGAAGCATTTCAATATCGAACTTTAAGAAAATAGCTAAGTAACCACCTCTCTTAGATTCTTCCTTAAGCTTTTCGAGAGTAGCTGGGTCACCAGCAAATGCTGCAGCGGGGGTATTGCGAACTTCAATCTCAAGAAAATTAACGTTAGGCCTCAACGCTTTTGTGAGGTCCCAGCGGAATGGTCGCCATGCTCTTTCGCCTAGATAAATATTGTTTAGCCATGCCCTTGCCGAGTAATAAACATTTTTGCACTCAAGAAATATACGTGTGTCTTCCGGTATCTCCTTTAGTGGAAGTCGAAACTCTTTCCTGTAAATAACTGCGCCACTATATGATGGGTATCCAAGCTCAGACCAGTATTTAAGATTGCTGGAAGTATATTTTTTACCATCGATTTCTATCGTCCAATCCTCAGATAGATCTAAAAGTGTGCCTAATGGTTCAAGCAGTGTTCTCTGCGATTCTGCTTTCGGCATTGAAGGGCCAACTAAGATAAATTTAGTCTCATATGGCTCCAGCTCTAAAAGAAAGTTTACTTTATTGCTTGCTATTTGGCGTCCTTCCAGCGATATATTTTGCCCCAACTCGGCATCCCATATCTGCACGGATCCTTTTCCCTCAACCGTGGCTTTACAACGTATTTTTTCCTCTCCCTCATTAAAGAAGAAGTATATGTCTATATCATGCCAGCGGCTGTGCAAATATTTTACCATTGGAAGGAAGCGGTCTAATGAGACATCTGGTTCTGGTAAAATTTCGAGTAGATGTGAGTTAATTTCTTCATCTGGTAGACATATAAACCAATTAAAGTCCTCTTTTCTACTCTCTACTCTCATGAAAGAATCATCGATTATCATGGGCGATTTAAAGCCGAGAAAAATAACTTGCCCGCCAGATCTTGCAAAATCCTTTAGTCTCTCCAGAAGTTTTCGGGAAAGCACATTTATCGGCGGAATAATTATGGTTTTATAAACTTGTCCACTAAGATTCCGCAATGCTCCCCCCTCAATTTTAAGTACTGCTAGAAGCGACTCTTCGTCCACAAAATCAAAATCTCTTTGATTCTCTAAGAGCTGGCGTACAATACTCCAAACTTTCTTATCCGCATCATCATTACCCATCCATAACTCTCTTGTAGGATAATATAGAGCAATCTGAGCGGAAGGTTGTCCTAGACAAAGGAGGAAAGATGCTCTTTTAGCATATTGTATGAGCTTATTAAAGTATATGGATTGAGGGTTATTGAGATGTTTCGGCATGAAAATGCTGGTTAAAATCAAGTTGATTCCACGAACAAATTGATGGTCTATTACCCACTTAGCTTGCTCCAATGATAAACCTGTGCCGTAAACAGCAAAGCTTTCACTAAGCACGAATCTCCTACCGTATATATGAGCAACAGAGGATGCGAGCTTAGGAAAATCAGCTGTCTTATCCATCCATATTTGCCGCCAAATCACGTCTATAGCTGGCACATGAACATATCGCATACATCTAAAGAAGTCTCCTTCAGAGCGAATGAGCAATCTCATATCATCTTCATGATTCAAGTGCACAGTATACAGAAGATTATTCTTTTCACACCATTCAAACTGGAGTCTGAAAAATGTTTCACTAAAAATTTTAGACCACACATCCCAGTAATCAGCTTTTGCGCGCACAGCCTCTTCAGGAATAACTTTTGAAAAGAAAAGTGGTATAAAAGGTTGCACATCATAACCCTTAATTTTCTTAAATTCCTCAAAAATGTTCTCTGTCCAAGGGATGCCTGGAATTGAGTAATCTGGTTCATCACCAAAGAAGCCTAAGACAACACGCCCAAATTCGGAGCCAATATATCTTTTATATTTCTCATGAACTTCACTCAGAAAAACAGATACAGCCTTAGGGTTAAGATAATCGCATAGAGGGAATGTTGTATCTTTCGCCCCTGTTGGATGGTGAACATATCTTGTTGGTGAAGTGCAGAAACTTTGCTGCACTAGCCAAATTTGCCAGTGCCCTTCAGGTGCAACCCAGTTAATTCTACCAGAACTTATATCAAGCGGCATACTATTACCATTTGCAGTATTGACAGCAAGAGCACCTATGGTCTTTTCGGGAACAAGAAAATCTACTTTTTGTCCGCCCTGAACATTTATCTTCTCGCCGATAATTAGAGCCTTCATTCGCAGATCTGGATATTTAAGCTTAAATACATCACCAGCAAAACCACTCGGATAACCTCCTTCATCAGCAAGCCAGACTAGCATATTTCGCGCTCTTGCCTCTCTGACAGCAAATTTGATCATCTTAAACCATTCCTCTGAAAGATAGCGGGGATTTACGCCATGACCAGCAGCTATGAGAACGCTGGATATTCCTAGATTTCTAATCTCATCGAGTTCCTCAGATATTCTTCTCTCATATACTTCTCCACTCAGAATCCACCAGTGAATTATTCCATAACCTGGTGGAGGATTACGAAAATTTGATAAAACCTCCTCTATTCTTTCCATTTTTGTAAACCGTCCTGATTATGAAGGTGTAACTCTTCCCTCTTAAATTTTTGGATTAAATAGGGGAACAGCGGGTGTAGTTTAGGCACCCATTATCTTCTTCTTATTTTTCACCCATGTTAATATGATGCTCTGTACAAAATCTACTGTTCTTTCAATAACAGTTTCTGGAGCGCCGGCAACAATTGGTTCTGAAATCAATTTAACTCTGTAATACTCCTCTGAGGGGCTCTTTGTCATAACTAAAGTATTTCTTGTTCCCCTACTTAGTTCGGTTCCAGAATAATAATCGAATCTAATCTCCTTTATGATTTCTTTCTTAAGATTTTCAATCTCCGGCTTCTCCTCAATATTTTCGACTCGCTCCATATAGCCAGTACTCACTTCTTTTAATGAGTCTATGAAGAAGTTTATGAAGAAATCCTTCTCGCTCAGAGACACTTTAAGCGGCATACTAAAATCTCTCGCCTGATAAACCTTAAATATCTCCTCTTTACGCATAACTTTTTCTTCCTCAGTTCTCTTGATGCGTTTCACTCTTGATGGAGTATAAGCGTTAATGGCCATTATTGCTGGTCTTGTGACTGAAATTAACGAGACGATTATAGCAAGAGCAAAACCCAGCGCACTCCACCACCATTCAAGTTTCTCTCTAACCATAAGGTCTTGGCCGAAAAGTAGCATTATCCTAAAGAAGCCTAAGCCAGCTACATAGCCTATGCTTCCACCTACCATTCCAAGTATCGTGGCTTCAGCCACAAATGTCAGACCTATATGTGTTGGATTGAGCCCAAGTGTTGATAGCACTCTTATTTCCCTACTTCTTTCATAGGCGCTGTTTATCATCACCATAGTGGTATTCAATATAACCATAATGAGAGGAATTAAGAGTTCGGCAACTCCTTTTGTTTCTATATAAACGCCAATATAATATCGCATTACAAAATTATTGCTGGAAACAAAAACTTCATAACTGAGGAGCTGAACAAGTTTTTTAGCAGTCTCCTCAACATTAATATTGTCGGCAAACCTAAATACTATCTCTGAAGGAGACAGAAAGATTACTGCACTCTTACTCTCTTCAATTCTATCTTGTATGAACTCAGCCGTTTTCAAATTTAATACAATGATTTCTGTGCTATTACATGTTCTGATTATATTAGCTTCTGTTAGTCTTAGTGGTCCAAATTTTTCACCATTAACATCCAAGAGCTCACTATATTGCTGGTCATTTATTAACCCCTTAATAATAAGATTGATTGTAATAGGCGTGCCTAAAATTTCGAGAATCACGTTCTCTCCAAGTCCGACCTTTAGGATACTTGCCATGCTAGAGCCTATAAGTACCTCACCAATTTTCTCTTCACTTAGCCAACCCCCTTCGGTCGCTTCATCTAACCCTGTGTAATCTTTTTCATTGAATGGAGATATAGCAAGCACACCAAAAATTGGCATCTCTTTGCCAGAAAGCGGGTTCCGTATTCTGGCTAACGGATTCAAACTCGGTGGGTTTTTAAGCCTTAATGAAACGTTAACTATCGGTGCAACTCTTGAGGAAATCAAGTATATATCGCCGTAACCTAATGGGATATCGCCCGTTCCACGTCTAATCATTATTACTCCGCTTGAGGGTGGTGCAACATTTATCCTTTCAGATACTACACCAAAGGCTGTTCCAAAAGATGTAAGTGACGTAAAACATAAGATTAGAATACATATAGATAATATTGTAAAGAAACCCCGCGTTCTTTTCCGTTTTATCTCTCTCTTGCCCATGGAGAATATTATTGAGATTGCGCTCCTCCATGAAACTTCTCCCTCCACACCCCGTTCCTTCCAGATGCGTGGCAAACCAAATACGATAAATAGAAAGAGGGCGAAGGACGGTATAGAGGATTGTATAAAGAGCAGGACGTTTTTGTCCAATATTATGTGGGCACCGGGATACGTCAAATATAACGTTATCAAAAGGATAACGTAGAAAATCAGGCTTGATATTATCTTTCTCTTTTCATTCTCGAAGAAAAAGAAAGCTAAAATTATACTGAACATCGCCATTACCGCGGAAATATAAACGGTGTTCGTTTCGCTAATAAGAAATTTGTCCTCAATAATTTTCGAAGTATATCTTACTTTACTAAGGGCTTCGCGAAGAAGAAGCCATGCTCTCTCAAAGTTAATACCGCTATCGCTTTCTTGCAGAAGTCTTTCGGCCTCAATAATTCGCTGATATACTTCATTAGTCAATGTTCTTCTTTCCTCAAATACCATAAATCCAAATTTTTGCGCCTCGCTTACCTGCAAAACTACTTCTTCATAAACGCGTCTGACATCTTCTATACTCTTTCTAAGGCTATAGAGCGATATGGAAACCCTTTTAATATCGCCCTGAGAAAGAATAAAGGAGGACCCATCAACGTCAGTCACATAAAACTCCTTGTATATTTGTCTTGGAATACCCGTTTTCTCCTCTACTAAAACAACGGAGGTTCGAACCAAAAGGTCTATGGGCGTGCCCGCTGGAATAATGGCGATTTTTTCGCCCAGACCGAGATAGAAGGCGTCGTTAGACCGGCCATATTCGCTGATAAATCTATGAGTATATGAGGGGTCTCTCTTTACTAAGCTTATTTCCATGGCGCGCTCTCTTGGGTTTGGAAGTTCAACAAGATATAAGTTACCCTCCAGTACTACTACCGCTCCGGGAACTAATGGCATATCCACGATAATTGGCTCAAAAGATTTTACTGAAATTGCCCTTTTGTTTGGGGCATATTCTATCTGCATGGTCTCGAAATTTCCTTTATAAGCATAAATATGGTATGAATAGCCAAATGAGCACGGAAAAATACATAAGCCACTATCATCTGTAGATCTGACTAATTTATTTCCAAAATTATCAACCATCATTATTGTTGCGTCTTTTATCGCGGTCTTTTTTATCGCGTCGAAAGCATTCACCTGAATATATAGGTTTTCAGACGCAAAAACTGTAGTTAAATAAGAATTAAGTAAGACCAGAAGAAGTAATGCTGAGAAAATTGATACCAATAAATTTAGACTAAAGCTCCTGGAAGACAATCTTCTTCACCTGAAGTTTAAATCCTAAAAAATTAAAAACTCAGACATTTATTAATTTTTCAGATTAGTCTAACTTTATATCAGAGACTTTAAATCAAATGTTACTTGAGCGCCTTCTCCAATAGCCGCTGTATAAGTCCTCCACCTCTAGCCTTCCAGAGCATCTCTAGAATTAAATTTGCGCATATAGATGTGTTTTTGCTTAGGGTTCCTTACTTAACTGTTACGGATTTTGCTAGGTTACGCGGCATATCTGGGTTATAGCCTCTTTCAACGGCCATATAGTAGGCGAATAACTGTAGTGGAACTATGAATGTTATTGGTGAGAAGATTTCTGAGACCCCGCCAGCAACCTCGAAGTAGTCGTCTGAGAGCTGCTTAATCTCCTCATCTCCCTCTTCGATAACGGATATTATTGATGCCCCTCGAGCCTTCATCTCCATTATATTCCCAATTATTGTTTTGCGAGTTTTATCTTTTGGGCATATGAAGACCGCTGGAACGCCTGGTTCAACGAGACTTATGGGCCCATGCTTACTCTCACCAGCTGGAAAGGCCATTGCTGGAACATAAGATATCTCCATAAGCTTGAGTCTACCTTCTAAGGCTGTTGCGGTGCTTATTCCTCTGCCAAGAAAGAGAAAGAATCTGCTGTCTCTATATTTTCGTGCAATCTGTTTGGCTTTCTCCTCATTCCTCATAATTGTCCACTCAACTATATCCGGAATCATCTTAAGCTCCCTCTCAAAGCTCTTAATTTCTTGGCTGCTCACCTTACCACGAATCTTCGCAACCCTCAAAGCGAGCTGAGCGAGAACAAGAAGCTGTGATGTGAAGGTTTTTGTTGCTGCAACCCCGATTTCGGGTCCAGACTGCTGGAGTATATAAACTCTCGACACGCGGGTTAATGTTGAGCCAACTACATTTGTGAGGCCAAGAACCGTTGCAGCTCTATTCCTCGCATATTCAACAGCAGCCAATGTGTCAGCTGTCTCACCAGATTGGCTCACAGCCAAAATTGCGGTGTCGATGTTAACTGCCATTCCAGCCTGCTCAATAAACTCCGATGCTATAATTGGATATGTGGGAAGGTACGCTAGTTTAGAAAACATGTATGAAGCCGCAAGACAGGCGTGATAGGATGTTCCACATGCTACTAGAAAAACATTTTTAGCCCTATCTAGGAATGTTGCCATAAGGTCTAAGTAAATATCTTGCAATCTAAGCGCGTTTCTTAACGCAAGTGGCTGCTCATGAATCTCCTTAAGCATGAAGTGGGGATAACCCTGCTTCTCGGCCATCTCAGCAGTCCAAGTGATTATCTCGGGCTCTCTAATGACATGAGACCAGTTTTCTAGTTTGCGTATTTCATATCTGTCATGCCATAATATTGCAACCTCATTATTCTCTAATATGACAGCTTCATTTGTCAATGGGAGGAAGGCTGGTATGTCTGATGCACAATACATCGCTCCTTTGCCAACTCCAAGAATTAGAGGGCTCTCCCTCCTAGCGCATATTATCTTGTCAGGTTCGATGGTTGAGATAATTGCAAGCGCATAGGAGCCCTCAAGTCTCTTCAGAGCTTCACGAACAGCATCTAAAAGGGATAGACCGCCCTTAAGATTCTCCTCAATTAAATGTGGTATAACCTCCGTGTCGGTTTTAGACTTAAATGAGTGCCCCAAATTCTCCAATTCAGCCTTAAGCTCAGCAAAATTCTCAATTATACCATTATGAACAACTGCAATCTTTCCATGACAATCAAGATGAGGATGCGCATTAACCCTACTAGGCGCACCATGAGTCGCCCATCTAGTATGCCCTATACCAATTGAACCAGGTAAATCATCGAGGTTTATAAGCCTATGAACATCATCAATTTTTCCCTGATCCTTTTTTATGTAAATCCGCCCCTCGGAGATTGTGGCTTCTCCAACTGAGTCGTAACCCCTATATTCAAGTCTTTTTAACGATTCGTGAATGATTTTGGCAACATTATTGTCTCTAGATATGCAGCCGAAAATCCCGCACATTTAAAGTCAACCCAAATACTACTTAATAGAGATCGATTTATAAATTATGAATCACAAGAGCGTATTAGAGATTGATATTATTATCAGCGTCACGGCAAAATTTATCTGCATTTATATGCTAAGCAGATTAGATATATTGGCTCTAAAGTAATGGTGATGTATTTGATGGGAAGATTTGCTAAAGATATCCCGGAGTGGGAGAATCCAAAGATTACTGGAATAAATAAGGAGCCAGCGCATGCAACCTTAATGCCATATCCGAATGAAGAGATAGCGCTTGAATGCGTAAGAGAGAAATCTCCTTGGTATATGACATTAAATGGCGAATGGAAATTTAAATTATATGAGAATCCAAGCGCCGTCCCAGAAGAATTCTACGGGTTAGAGTATGCCGATGATGAATGGGATACTATTCCTGTTCCGAGTAACTGGCAAATGCTAGGATATGATAAGCCAATATATGTTAATGTTCGATATCCATTTAGGACTGACCCTCCAAGGGTCCCCCATGATTGGAATCCAACTGGCATATATCGCAGAAAATTCGTCATACCGGAAGACTGGCTTGATAAGCAGATATTTTTAGTATTCGAGGGTGTTGATTCAGCCTTTTATGCCTGGATTAATGGGCATATGGTTGGATACAGCGAGGATAGCCGCTTACCAGCCGAATTTAACATTACCAGATATGTTAAGTCTGGTGAAAATCTACTAGCCGTCATGGTTCTACGTTGGAGTGACGGGAGTTACCTTGAAGATCAAGATATGTGGCGCATGAGCGGAATATTCCGCGATGTTTTCATTTATTGTGCCCCAAATGTTCATGTAAGAGACTTCTTCGTCAGAACATTTTTCGACGAGAAATATGAAAATGCAACACTTAAAGTTAGAGTTAACGTGAAAAATTATTCAGATACGAAGTCTAAGCCCCACATTCTTGAAATAAAATTGTTTAATTATGAGGGATTGCCAGTCTTTAATGAACCAATAATTGGTTATGTTGGAGAAATAAACCCGAAGAGCGAGGCAATATTAGAAGTTGAGAGAGAAGTTTTTAAGCCGAGGAAGTGGTCTGCTGAAGACCCATATTTATACACTATGCTTATAACGTTGAGGGACGAGCGTGGAGAGATTGTTGAGGTTGAGAGCTGCCATGTTGGTTTTAGGCAGATTGAGATTAAGAATGGCCGTATACTGATTAATGGCGTTCCAGTTTATTTTAAGGGTGTTAATAGG
>JAGTQF010000014.1 GCA_018396655.1 Candidatus Bathyarchaeota archaeon | reverse complement strand
TTTCTCTTGGCAAAATACATTCATGCCCACTCATAAACACAGCTGGGCCTTGAACGTAACCTTCAAATATTTTATGAAGTTCCGTTTGAGATAAACCTAAAAATACTATTGAAGAACGATAAACAACACCCCTTTCTGATATAACCTCAGCGATCGGTCTTAACCCTTGTGGTTGCGGGTACATCCAAACTCTCGGCGACACCTCATATTCACCCCCAACCACATATCTCAAATATGTTACTGTATTCATGTCAAAGATAGCCCCCCTTCTTTCCGGCGGAAAACCGTATAAAACTTTTATAAGTATACCATTATATGGCAGATTTCCTGTGTACGCTGGTCCTTTAACTATTATGTAATCATATGATACTGATGCAAAAGCAATCGATGAAGCAGCTAAGAGCACCATGGAGATCATTGTCAGAACAGTAATTAGCGGTCTCTTACGCATACTTTCAATCGAATAGCTTATGGCATGCACATATATTGGTATCGCTCCAGCTTTTTCAAAAGTATGCTCACCAAGCAATTTTACGCTTATGGATCTTAAAAGACCACGTATTTCAAACGTAAATATCGAGATAACTAAGAAAAGAAGAAGAAGAATGCCAACGCTTACAACCGCCATAATAGAATTCATCATTATTAAAAGAGCTGGGTGAACAAACGCGTATGTGGTGAAGAACGTGATCATTAAGAGAAATATTACGGTAAAGCGCTTAATGGATCTCCACCCAAAAACAAGTTTCTCTAGAAAAATAGAAAAGGCTATTATTAAGATAGAGAAGAAGCTGAGTGAAAACGAAGTTTCGCGATAAGAGGGCATGACAACGAAAGCATAAGCGTTATAAGAGCATTGAATTGATAAGTAAGAACATGCGTAAAGAGCGGAATAATTCTTTTTTAAGTATGATTTATTCGCATCTTCTAAATACGACAGAGCCTTTTCAAGCATCTGCTCCGCAAATCTTATTCGTATATTAAATTTTGCAAGATTGTTATATCTATGAGAGACCATCCTATACATATCCAGAGCTGCCTGAAACAGAGTTGCTGGAATCGCCAAGCTATTAGATATCAGAAAACCATTTCCTTCAGGATTATCCAATGAGCTATTGGTTAAAACTATCGTGGGCCAGGAGTATTTCTGAGGATTAGGATTAAAAGTAAAGATCAGTCTCTCTCCTTCCCTAACAAATATACTTATCACTCCATCAGCAGCTACATAGGATCCGAGGAAAACTGGAGGAGACTTTGAATATACTGAAAAAATACCAAGACCGAAACCATAAGCTCCTCTCCCACCGCCAAGAGCCGCAAAAGAGCCCAGAGAAACCATAAAAGAATTCAGGTAATTATGATTTGGGTTTCTGTAATCCCGTATAATCAACCCTACTGTCTCAACATTATTTATAATATCAAACAAGGTTACCTGCCTGCACTTAAAGAGAGGTATAATCGCGCTGGAGTTTACGCTTATGGGATAAATATCTGTTCGAAGCCCACCAACCACTCCCTCTGCAGTACCATAAAATCCCCGGTCTACTACATGCGTTATCTCTCCATTATCATCAAATTTCCAAGCATCCGTATGCCAAGTAGTATATGGGACTAATCCATGAAAAACGAAACTTCCATTTTCATCACTAAATGTGTATCTAAAAGCAAAAGGCCATGCGTTTTCAGCCTGACTTTCATATATTTGAAGCCTTACAAGAGCCCTTGAAAGTGGTTCATACCATCCTGTAGAATCACTAAATTCAACAGTTTTTCCTCTTAAAGTTGAAAAGCCAAAAACACTAAGTCCTGTGCCCAGCGTATTCCATCTTCGAGGAGAAGCAATACTATAGTCGTACGGTGGATTTTGCTCGAAATCTTCATTTGCAAGACCGTATATTAATGCTGCAATCACGACCGCCTGAGGCAATATATGATTCCATCTGATACTTTGATCTAGAGGGGTCAGCCATGTCATTCTTCTCGCATATTGCGTTCTTAAAGTTATAGCCATACATGATGCTAATAATGATGGTTCAGTATCCAGCATGTAAAAGTCTATTTGAGAGCCGAATCTCGATTCATACGTTAGCCCAAAATTAATTAGGTCAATTAGTTTCGTGACACCCGCTGGAAAATATTCTTTTACATTCATGCTTTCAACAGGGACATTTAATAGACTCTCAAAATGTCTCTTGATCCACCCTAAACGCGCAATATAGGTTGACGTTAAGGCGAAAATTGTTCCTCTAGTACCAACACTCCACCCAGTGCTGGGCTCCATAGATCCATATATGGAACTCACGTATAAACAATCCATCAAGTATGATTCGCTTGAAATATCGATTCCTATTTGAAGCCAGTATTTTTCTTTTCTCGTCGAGTTTAAAAGGATACTTTCAACAAAATTTACAGCTCCAGCGTTTCCTTGCCAGTGTCCAGAATAAGCAACAAACCATATTGTTTGCTTATGTCTATTATTGGCGAGAAGCCGGGCAATTTCTAAGAGTATTGAGATTCCTAGGGAATCTTCTGATGCACGAGAAATCGCTGGAACAATACTCCAAGAATCATAGTGAGCGGATATTATGAGAACATCCTCAGCACTCTCTCCAGGTAAGATTCCAATAATATTTCTGGCTTTTACCTCTTCCCATTTCATACTAGCGCTAATAGATAGTACACCATTTGAGTCGGCTATATCTTTGAGAATAATTCCAACGTCTCTTGTAACGTAAAACCGTGGGAAACTGAACGGGCCTAAGCAGCTCTTGCTTAATGCTTCATACTTTGTGGTATAGGAAGGCTCAACAAAAATTACAGCTTTTGCTCCAAGTTTAGCAGCATTCAACCAGTTCTTTCCGGAATTAAAATCCAGAAGAACAATTGAATCTTTAATATCGAGCCCATTTAATTCTTCAAGCGACCCTTTTCCGCCATACACAATTCTGCCGGAAATCGTTCCCGAAAAACATGATAGGCCGCCATTAGGCCATAATTGATAAATTTTGTAGCTTGAATTTAAGTGTGATCCGTGATCTATTTTTACTAAACCGCCGCGATCCAATGGTATTGGAATTGAATATTCATTTATCATGACAATAAGACTTAAGTTTCTAAAGAAACTTTCTATATACTTCGCCGCTAGATCGCAACCCTCATATCCTGTAACTCTTGATCCGAATGATGAGAATAGATTTACATGAGCCATTATTCTCGCAACATCTAAACTATTTATTATTGTTTCTACATGAAAAAGATGGGAGAAAGAAAAACTCTGGAAAAAAGAGTTTACGCAAACTTTTGTATCAAGAAGCAATATTATTAGCAAGATTCCACTGATTAACCGGACGATTTTATAATTGATCTTATTAGATTTCGCTGTGATTTCTACCATGGCCATAACCACGCTGACCTGCGCATTAATGAAATTGTTACACTAAGCATCAATATTAAGCCCTCTCCGGAAAGTTCGCCAGATGTTACGTAGCCTATTATTTTTCTCCAGTTTTCAAATCCGCCTAAAAATCTGGGTGCTATATATTTGCTTATTAAAGAACCTGTAAATAGCGATATGACGGAATATGGCGGGAGGTATAAACCAGCTATTAAACCGAGAAATGGAAAAGATATGGCCGATAATTTTGATATAAATGTGCCAGCTGAAAGAATAAAAAGGAGAATGATGGATGGAAGGAAGATTTTAGACAATGACACATCAATTTGCCTAGAAACGATCATTGCTTCTAAGTGTGCTGTATTTAAGGAATTATAGACTGTAAATGGATAAGCTGAAGATGGTATAGGAGCAATTCTCCAGAAGAAATCCAATGCTATTAAGCCTGATAACTGAGACAAAAAATATCCAACAATCCATATCACTAACAGGTCTCTAGGTTTTATACCAGTAATTGAAGCAGCTTTAACTTGTTGTGAGAAACTAGGCGGGCCATCACCATCTATAGTAGGCGGCTGAAAAACGAAACCAGCATACCCCTGATATGGCGAAAAATACATAAGAGTAGCCCAGGTTAATCCTGGAAGACCTATAATGGAAAAACCTGTTTCACCACGAACGGCTGTTCCAAGTATTGCAACAAAAAATCCAACTAAGAAGACGTAAGCCAACGGTATAAGTATGTTTACTTCTGGAACAAGAATATGAAAGAAAATTGCTGAGACAAAAGCAAATAAAAGCCATAAGAAGAGAACCAAACGTAAAGATGGTAATCCAGCTATCACTCTCCGCTTAACACTTGATGGAAAAAGTATCTCTCTAAAAACGCTTGTAAGAACATGTCTAATTTTGAAGATTAGGAGAAAGATTATGGAAGCTAGCATAAAGCCTATTTGAGGGGCAAACCATACTCTAAGATACGATCTATTATAAACCGCTATTAAGCCCATTCCTTTCGCGTATTCTTTAGCCCATTCGGGAAACAATGTTGAAAATCTAGTGATAAAGAGAGAATTAAGCACAACCCACACTATAATGGACGAGAGAAGCATTAATATCGCGTGGTTAAAGGGCACGATTAAACCTCCAAAATAGGACGAAAGTATGGTAGTTACGCCTATCACCGCCCCAGGCAAGAGTTCTTCTGTAATTGGTGTTAGGTCAATGTAAGGAATAGGTATTAATCTACTTTCAAATGAAAATGGAAGATACGCTAATGTGCCAAAAATAATTCCAACAACAAAAGATGGAATAAAGTATTTCATATATCCTTTTGGACGCTCAGCTATAAAAGTTGCTAATGACGTTTCCACCACAACATAGGGAAAAGGATAATCAAGTCTCTCAACATAAATATTGGCGCATAAAAGCGAAAGAGATATAGTTAATGCTAAGAGGATAACGCTCCATATAAACCATACGAGTAGCGGAACAACAAAAACAGGCTGGAAAAGCGAGCGAAGAGTATAAGATTCTGGTGGCGGAGCTAACCATGCTGGAATATACTTAATGAGAGGTTTATCGCCTATAACATAAGTTTTTGATAGTGGTGAGTTAACTAAGAAAGAGCGATAAATTATGTTGTAATAGATTGGCAGCGCGGAACTCCCCCATGCTGCTGCATAATATAAAAGTAGAACCTCTTGTCTTGAAAAACTAGATCCTGTAATACGTGCTATTTCTGAAAACACTAATGTTATGAAGAAAATGGCAATAGAACCTTGAATAACTCCCGTTATAAAGTAAGAATAAATATTTATTGGAATAAAGAGAAAAGTAGAGGCTATCATGGCAAGCCATGTTCGCCAAGTTAAACTCGATTTAAGATTTAATTTATTTAGCATAATGATTTTATGAGAAATAGAAAGAATAATATATAAATTTTACGATAAAAACGTAAGTCTTAAAATTACATTTTATTAAGGAATAATTAGCTCACCAAATTTAATGGCTGAGATTAACGTAAAGTTTTTGACTAAAAATAATTAAGGAATATTAAGTTCATTTTCATTTCCAGAGCATTAGTAGGTTTGGAATAGAAATTGTGGACGCGACAAATAGCCCAACTATCAGATATAGTGAGCCAAGACCAACTGCAAGTCCTGAAAGAATTGGAACGAGATAATCCATTGTTCTTTTTGGGCCTAAAGTTTTATTGAGCAAAATTCTGGTTGATATGCCAATTACCATGTTTAACCAATGGTTCCAGCCTCCAGATCCAGCAAACCCGATAGCTATGCCTACTGGATGCAGAAAGAACCATGGGAATATTGAACGTAACCAGTAGACTACAATTACAATAGCAGCCGATATAATCGTGGCACCCCAATATTCTCCGAAGGGCAATCTACCTGTAGCATAAGTTAACCTTCTAACGCCAGTATCAAAGGTCATTGACATAACACCCCAATAATAAACGTCCATTGAGGACTCGCTGGTATTTAATATTCCAACATGACAGTTTACGTAAGTGTTAACCACTAGCGCAAAAGGAACTAATGTTACACATGTTATTAGCGTATATATTAGCACTTTTCTCATATCCGACCCTGTTGCTTTTGCATAACCGTACGCGATTGAAACAAGCGGTTGCGCGATAAAGCTATTCGATTGATAGGCACCAGCGCACGTGCCCATTGTTCCACATGCAAGTCCATAAATGGCTAATGCGCTATTTTCTTGAGGAGCCGCAGCGGACCATACATTAATTGAAGATCCTATGTAGTGGCCTAGCCGCCAACTCATATAACCATGGCAGTCTCCACCAAGCCATATTGAATTAGCCCAAATGTAGGCGCATCCAATATTTATTATTGTAAAGATAATAAACCAGATGAGCATCATGCCTAAATTTCCGCCAGCTACTGTGAAGATTCCTACAAGAAGTATTGTTCCGGCCAACATGAGTAAAAGACCAATTTTCATCGAGAAACCATCAACATCAAAATCTTTTTTAAGAGATTTGAATGCTTTAATCCATCTCTCTCTAGTAACCCATAGTGCTATTAAGCCAAGTCCAATATAGGCGCCAACACGAAACTCCAGATGCGGAATTGGCCAAACTTGTCCTGGATCAACACCTGAAACTATGCCCATTCTCACAACTAGCGGCCTGTAAACAAGGCCAAAGAACATACCTGTTATGGCGATTGAAATTGAGAGGTCTAGAGGTAGAAGTGCATAGAGCAAAGCAAGATAAAGCACTAATTGTCCGTCCATATGGGAGGATGGCAACCAGTCTCTGACATACTGATAAAGCGACACCGGATATGTTCCATAACCTCCACCTATTATTCCCCCGAGCGGAACTTCTGGTAAAACTTGGGACAGAATAAATGGCAAATTTAGTATTAATCCTATTGTAAATGCTGCCCAGAAGGCCTTTACTCTTGCCCTTTTGAAATCGATTATTGAGAGCCAATTATTCTCTTCTTCCGATGGAAAAACTTCATTTGTGATGTATATGGCTGGTACGCTCATGGGAAATTGAAGTCTCTCAATCTCAAACCAATGTGGGCCTAGAATTAAAAATATCATCGGCCATGTTACAAAAATCACAGATATTAGTACAAGTGTCCACGAGATTATTGGAGCTGCAAAGACGGACCAGTCTGGATTAGCACCTCCTTGATAATAGGCTAATACTGCAGACTCAACCTGAGGAACAAGCCATGAAGGAAGGAACTTGCTTACATATTCCCTCGCCCATGTCGGATAAAACCAAGAGACAATAACGCTACTATATGTTCCAGCCACGATATTTAGGAAGTTTACATCCGGAGAACCTGCGAAAAGAAAGGCTTTCCCCGTAAATAACGCCAAGACAAATACTAGAGAAACTGCGAATTCTTTACTGATTCTAAGGCCACGCTTTCCTAGGAAGCCCAGCAAGAGCAGAATGTAGATATAAGGAAAAATGCTGCCAGTAACAACCCAGTATTTTGCCCCTGAAAAAGCTCTAATGAGATAACTCATGACAAAAATGCCCCAGCTCAATAGCACTAAAGACATCATTTCAATCAGCGATATTCTCGCTTTCAATTTTTCCATAAATCATCCCCCCCATTTACTGAAAAATAAGGTAACCAATATTTGAATATTTAAACTTTTTCCACCTATCAGGTGAAAGCTTGTTTAAGCTATCATGAGATAGCCTTAAAGAGGAGGAAAATCTTATGTCTGAACTATTAAAAGGTGAGTGCTTAAAAAAATCAGCAGCAACCCGATTACCAGATTAAGGATTCTCTGATAATTCTGTAAGAAAATTTTTATAGACTTTGTGGAAAATTTTAGGTAAATACCTAATGTTATAACAACTGTTGGCAGTATGAAGATCATGTTATAAATGAAAAGCAACAATAACCTCAGAAAAGAATATTGTATATTAGTTATGAAAGCTAATGCTATAAAATAGGGCCCAGATGTACATGGGCTCAACAATAAGCCGCTTAAAACACCAATTACAAGCGAGGTTAAGGGGTTGGAGAATGCTCTTCTTAAATGGGCAGATAACTTTGTAGAAAGCGCCCTTGGGAGACGCTTGATACTTTTTTTAAACATGCTATTAATTGCTTCTCTCAATCCTAAAGAGAGCCCAAGAAAACCAAAGATTAAGTTTATGATTGTTCGTAAGCTTACGGATACTCCTACAATTTCAACAATATAACGCGCGCCAATAATGAACTCAAGAAAATTAATAAATCCAAAGCCCAAGAGAAAGTAAGATATGAAGATACCCAAAGAAAACGCTAAGCCAACTTTTAGAACATCTCTTCTTTCAGCCTTGGAAAGAGCCAAAGAAAGCAAAACAATTAATGTGTAAATCTCGCATGGATTAAAAGAGTCAAGCAGAGCAGCTATTATAATATTAGTTATTGGTATCGCGGAAGAAAAAATTTCTCCATCGCTCTCATATTCACTCCCAACAAAAATGTTATTGAGAGAGTGTATCAGACTCTCATCTCTAATTACTTTAACTGGCTCTGTGCTCCCTGATATGTAAATGGGCACTCCACAATACTTAACGCCTAAAATCTTTTTCCACTCATTAGGTGAAAAATATCCCGATGCAATCAGCGTTAAATTACCATTTTTGATAACACCAATCAAAGGGAGACTTAAGGCGGTATAATTTGTAATCCCGATTATCTTAATGTAGCGGTCACTATTCACTCTAACATCATATACAACAGGATCACTAGGTAAAGAGTTTAAGATCTCAATACAACCAAAACAATAGGGGTCGCTGAACGCGTAAAATTTAATTTCATCCCTATCCTCGCCAAATAAGGAAAAGCAATATCTTCCACCAAGTGGTAAAATGACGAAAAACATTATGTAAATGAATAATGCTATTGGGTGCAATCGACTTTTTATTTTCATCAGACCATATTTAACCAAATGCCCCTTCTCCTTTAAAGAGAACTTTTAAATATTTCTGTTTCTCTTCAGCCTACATATATGAAGTTTTCGTTCAATTTTATTCAATCGTTCAACATTAACATTTCCCATCTCCAGAATCCATGCATCCACTCTGAGATAAAAGGTTGATGTTAACGCAACCAGCGCGCTAATTAAGACCACTACCAAGGAGAGGCTATGGCGAACTTACGGTTTCTGGAGTTTCTGCTAGACTGTAGGTTCTTCCAGCTCCTTCTATCTGCCGAATTATCTTTGCTTTTTCAAGTTTCTTCAGTCGTTCGCGGATAATTCTTCTTGAAGCCTTTCCCCTCATTAATTTTACTTCGCGTGTGACGGAGGATATATTCATTGGCCCCCTTATGGCTAAAGCTTGAATTATATATCTTGCGATTTCATCCCTCCTTATGGATTCATGATGAATATAGGATTCAGCCGCTCTCAACCGGGCTAATATCTTTAGGGGTTCACCATATAGGCTTAGGAAAATCCTGGTAAGCTTAAGCGTTTCCGCCGAACCCACATATTTGGGGTCCTCTAAGGCTAGCTGCTCTAGGAGACTAAGTTTGTTTAGGATTGCATCGAGCTTACGGCTTATCTCCTCTAATACACTGTTTCCGCTCATGAGAACTCACCTAAAAGAAAACTTAAATATATCCCTAACACTCCTCTTCATGAGATTTCGATAGACCGTACCTATTCTCTTAGCCGACTCCTTTGATACACCATACATGATAATCTGCTCTTTAAATCTCCTCTCAGCCTTCCAAATATTCCATTCTAAAATTAATAAAATCCATAACATTCTCGCTGAAAGAACAATAAATGAGATTGTTATGTGGAAAAATGATGCGATATGTCTAATACGCATTCCCCGTCAATCCTCTCATGAGAGACTGTTGACAATTGTTCTCATCAAGTATTATGGGATTTTATTCCACATGCTACTCTTCTTTAAGCTTTTCCCTCTTCCTTTTTTCCCCCTTCACCAGCGCCAATTCTCCTCATAATCTCCCCGAGATTCGTGAATGTGGATAAGTAGTTCTCAGCCATCTTTAAGGCAGTTTGCTCTGGTATACCTGACTCTATTAAACTCTTATAGAATGCCCCAACAGCCTTCCCCATTTCTCTGCCCGCATCCTCCGAGAAGATGCTCGCTATTATACCCTTCACTAAGTTTGGGATTTGGCTGGACACTACGCTAAGAATTTTCTCTACCTCTTCAGCCTCTTTACTCACATAATCACCTCCAGCATATACTTATTGTGGTCACAATATTTTAGCCTTATAGGTGGATGTGACCAAAAATTGATCACAAAGATGTTTCTCATAGCACCTTTGTTAAAAAGAAATCGAGGGATTGCAGTATTGCTATGTTGCCTAAATGTAGTGTAGTCCTTCTTCTTTAGCCTTACCCTCAAGGTAAGATACCACTAGTTTGGCTACTAAACTGAAAATGGCCAGCTGAACTATAAGCGCAATCCATTCGTACATTGGATTGAATATAGTAAATGTTCCCATCACATAATGTCTCAGCAGGTCCATACCAAAGGTTACCGGGATACTGAACCCGATAATTTGTAGCGGAACTGGGAGAATTTGTAGTGGGATGAACATTCCTGAGAGCATTTGAATAATGAAATTAAAGAAGCTGAATACCGCTGTCACCTGCCTATATCTTAGCGTAAGTGCGGCAAAGATAACCCCGAACTGAACTAACGCAGCTACGGAAATGACTATCGAAGCTAAGCCCAGGAGGAGACCGTGAATTGTTAGTGTTGCGCTTGTCAGCCATAGACCAACAGAGAACATTGGAATGAAGAATAAGGAGTCTTGAATTGCTAGGGCTGCAATATTACTTATAATATACTGATAACGTGAGAATGGACATGTAAAAGTGTAGTCTATTTGTCCAGTGCTAAGTTCGCCTTGAAGCATGCCTGATGCACCCCAAAGGGCAGTTCCCTGCCAGCTTTGGAAACTTATCCCAAAAATAATGAAGGCAACATAATTTGTTGTTCCAACAGTTCTCCCAAGCATCGAAGAGTCAAAGGCAAGCGAGAAGAGAAGCATGCCTGCAGCCCACAATACGCTCGTTACGACCGAAAGGAGGAAGTTCACTTTATAGCGTGTTAAAGTTAGGAGGTTGCGCCAAACAGCCATATAGAAAATCCTTAATGGACTAGTAATACTCTCAATATTCTCCATTGCTCTCACCTCCATTAACAAAGAAGACAAACGCATCCTCAAGCGAGGGTTCGGCAATCCTCACCGGAGCCTTTAACCCTATCTCCCTCATAACGTTTAGAACTTCTGGAAGCGTGTTGAATGCATCTTCACAATACAACTTGGTGATATTGCCTTGGTAAGTAACATTTATTACTCCATGCGCCTTAAGAAGCTTTAACTTTAACTCACTCTCAAGCTTATTAGTGCTAATTTCTATAATCTCTCTTATAGATGCTCGTCTCTTAAATTCAGGTGGAGTCCCTACAAAAATTAGCTTACCATGATTTATGAAAGCTATTCTGTCACATACTTCCTCAACCTCGAGCATGTTATGTGTTGTTAAACAGATAGTGATCCCATTCTCTCTAGCATAGTCTTTTAAGAAGCGCCTAACCCTACGTGCAGTTATCGGGTCTAAGCTCTTTGATGGCTCATCTAAAAAGCATACTTCTGGGTTATGAAGTATGGCTCTCATGACTATTACCGCTTGCTTTTCTCCTCCTGAGAGAGATACGAAGTGTCTGTCTAGTTTATTTTCGAATCCTATCCCTGATGCTATATACTCGATTCTATCTTTAGCTATCTTCTTAGGGACGCCTCTAAGTGCATGGGCAAAGTAAAGGAGGTTTTCTCTAACGGAGAGCCTAAAGTAGGCTGAGCGCTCAGAATCCTGCCCGGCATAACCTATTATCTCACGAATCTTCTTCTCATCCTTGTTCACGTCATATCCGCCAACCCAGGCACATCCACCAGAAGCCTTCAGGAGCGTCACAAGAATCCTCACGAGAGTTGTCTTACCAGCGCCATTCGGACCGAGGAGACCAAAAAACTCGCCCCTCGAAACCTTAAGGTCTATGTTATCTAGAGCCCTAACGATTGTCTTACCTTTATAGTCCTTGAATATTCTATCGCAAACAATCTCTTCCATGCTTTTTCACTCCACTGCCACTAATATAAGGCTGGACATTGAAGATAGATTTTCTGAGCAGAAATGATCAGGATTCTGATCACAATGTATTCTATCAGCAATTCTATTTGCGCTATTGAAACTGCCACCAAAATTAAGCCACATCACCATAAAAATCAAACCGGCCAGATGGGGCCGGATGGCTCCAGTACAGTATATTTTAGTGGAGCCGCCCATTGGCAAAATGCCATCATTAGATAACTTTAAGAGCATGTAAATTATCTCTGATAGTTGTTTGGTGATGGCTATGTCTGGAAGAAGAGAGACCATTCTCTGGATTGCCAGAGACTACTTGAAGTGTACTGGATGCAGAAGATGTGAAATCGCCTGCTCGCTATTCCATGAGGGGTGGATATGGCCTGAAGCCTCAAGAATAAGGGTTTTTATGCTAGTGCCAGGCATTGAAATCCCACACTTCTGTTCCCAGTGCCATGATTACCCATGTGTCTCAGCATGCCCAGTAAAGGCTCTCTCGGTCGATGAGAGGACAGGCGCGGTCATAGTTGATAGAGAAAAGTGCACTGGATGCGGCGTATGTATACGCGAGTGCCCCGGAAACATTCCGTTCCTCCACCCCAGCGATGGGAAAGCGGTAATATGCGACCTTTGTAGTGGAGAACCGCAGTGCGTCAAGGTCTGTCAGGAGGCTAAATTCAATGCACTCTGGGTGGTTAGGGAAGATAAAACCGGATGGGGAAGCTACAATAGAAAACTCTTCGCCCAACCTCCCGAAGAGATCACTAAGGATATTGCAATAAACCTTTACGGTGAGAAAGGAGAGGAGTGGGTTTAAATGGTTAGAGGCTACGCTGGTAAATTTCTGGAGGTAGATCTCTCCTCTGGGGGAGTAAAGGACGTAACATTCAGCGACGATATCCTTAGAAATTTTGTTGGAGGAAGAGGTTTAGCCACAAAGATTCTCTGGGATAGACTCGGCAATAGATGGGAGGAGATCGACCCGCTTGGACCAGAAAATATATTTCTCGTTCTAACAGGGCCTTTAACTGGCATATATCCGGGCTCCCGTATATGTATATCGGGTAAATCGCCTCAATCAAATGGGATAATTGGGTCGACTCTAAGCGGCGAGTTTGGGAATGAACTTAAATGTGCTGGCTACGACGGCGTAATAGTTACTGGAAGGGCTGAGAAGCCCGTCTACCTATTTATAACCGATGATAACGCTGAGATTAGAAGCGCGGAGCATGTTTGGGGTAAGGAGGCCCCTGAAACCATAAGAATCCTAACTAAGGAGGGGCTTGAGCTGCTTAAGAGGGCAAGACCCGGCGCTGAGAAGGTTAAGGAGCCTGCGATAATATATTGTGGTCCGGCGGGTGAAAACAGGGTTAGGACGGCTGCGGTGATGCAGAAGATAAGCCACGCCGCTGGCTACGGTGGGTATGGGGCGGTTATGGGCTCAAAGAAGCTTAAGGCTATTGTTGTTAAGGGGAGGAAACCGTTGCCCAGCGTTGCCAGCCCAGAAACAGTAAAGATTCTCCTACGGGAAGTTGAGAGGCAGCTTCTTGAAAGGGACCGCTTGAGACGCTGGGGGACTGGTTACGGTGGATATGAGGTTGGTGCTAGGCAGAGCTCTGAGCCTGTGAGGAATTGGCAGGAGGAATGGCATGATGAGAAAAGATTTGGCGGACCTAAGTTTGACTTCAGATATTGGGTTAAAAGGTATTGGAGCGACTTTAACTGTCCTGTTGCCTGCATGAAGATAGCAGTTATTAAGACAGGACCGTATAAGGGAGCTATCACAGATAACCCGGATTATGAGATGCAAGCCTACCTTGGACCAAACCTCGGAATATTTGACCCGGATAAATGCATATATTTATCGGCGCTCATAGACTATCTAGGGTTCTCCGGCATAAACGGCGGCAACACCCTTGCCTTCGCAGCCGAACTCTATCAGAGAGGCATATTAACTAAGGAGGATTTAGGCTTCGAGTTAAATTGGGGTGATGTGGAGGCCTTCGAGAGGCTTGCGAGAATGATAGTTAAGCGCGAGGGTATAGGAGACATACTTGCCGAGGGAACATATAGGGCGGCTCTAAAGATAAGCGAGATGAAGGGCGTAGACGTCACAAAATACGCTGTGCATGTTAAGGGCGTTGAGGTAGGAGCGCATGGAACTAGAAGTGGGTTAGATTTTAATCCAATCGGCTATGCATGCTCGCCGCAGTGCGGTGACCACACCTCAGGGGTTTACGACGCCTACAATGATATGAGAATGGTTTTCTTCGATTCGGCGGTTGTGTGTAGCATGTGCGGGTCGCCTCTCATATGGGACTTTTATAGGGCGGTTACGGGATGGGACCTTACAGATGCCGATTGGTGCCGCGTACTTGGACGAAGAATAGCGCATATACAGAGGGCAGTTCTCCTCTTAGGCGGACCAGACGTATTCTGGAAGCCGGAGATACATGATGATAATCCCCCAAGGTTCTATGAGCCGCTTCCCTCAGGGCCATATAAAGGTAAGACCACTGATAGGAAAACATTTGAGGACATGAGGAAGCAGTACTACGAGGCTATTGGCTGGGATGAAAGGGGAATTCCAAAATCATCAGTTCTTAAGGAACTCGGACTCGAAGATGTCGATAAAATTCTGGACAAGGTGAGGAAACAGTAATCTAAAACCTTTAAATCCCTCACCCCAACTTCTTTTACTGAAAATTAAGAGTAATTGGCTGATGGGAATAACTTATGAGGGTGAAGGTCAGAGCTTTTGGCGAGCTGGCCCCCATACTGGGCGGTGAACTGACGGTTGAGTTGGATGAGGGAGCTAGCTTAAGCGATTTAATCTCAAAGATCTCTAGTGAGAAAAGAGGCTTCAAAGAGAAAATAAGATATTTGTCTGGTCAGCAGGGCGTAACTGACTTCGGCCTTGTAATACTTTTGAATGGGCTAAATATTAATCTGCTTGAGGGAGCTAAAACAAGGTTAAAGGACGGGGATACCGTTGTTATTCTGCCGTCAGCAGCTGGCGGCGCTCCTTAAAAAACTATTCTGCCATCTTTAATGACCCTCACAGCCCTCAGCCTCTGTTTGCAGATCTCCCACTCCCCGGAAGTATCCTCAAGCGGGAACCTGCCCTCCTCAAGCTTTAGGATTGTTACATCTCCACATGCGCCAATCTTTAAGGTGCCAAGAATGCCCTTTTTTCCAATAACCTCTGCGGGTTTAGCGGTTGTAGCGTTTATAACCTCTTCAAGCGATAAACCTAGGTGAAGGAACTTCGACATCACCGTTGGCAGATCATAGGCTGGACCGTTATAGCTTCCTGAATGCAGATCGGTACTTATCGTATCTGGTTTTATTCCCTGCTCAATCCCTCTTCTGGCAACCGACCACTTAAAGCTGGCTGCGCCATGACCAACATCCAGAACCACACCACGCTTCACGGCGTCGAAAAACTCCGGTTGAACATTTCCAGCGTTGAGCAACCCGTCGTGCTGCTCCATTTTCAATCCATGATAGAGGTGAGTGATTACATCGCCTCTCCTCATGTACTTTAGGGTTTCAGGCTGGAGGTGGTTCTCAGCCATTAGGAGACATTGGGCTTCATCCGCCGCCTTCCTAGCCAACTCAACACCTCTAATCCCATGGTGAGCCCACTTTACACCTATAATGACGTCGCGGTTCCGCTTAATCTCCTCCACAGTTCCATCAATATTTATAAACATCTCATCGCGCCCCGTAATTAAGCTCGGCCACTTCTGGTTCGGCCTGGAAAACTCTATCATCCCCTGGGACTCAATGTTTATCAGGGCATATATTCTGGTCTCAGCATTCCTTATAACGTATTTCTTGAAACCAATGAAGTTCAGTTCCCCCGTGGAGCCCGCATCAACAACCGTTGTGCTTCCCTTTGCTAAACATGCTAAATCGGGGTTAACGGCTATGTGGGCAATCCCATAGCAGCAGTGTACATGTAAATCTATCAGTCCTGGAGCAACTATTAGCCCAGATGCATCAATAACGTATCTGGCTCCACTAGCATTTATGCCTCTGCGTAAATCAGCGATTTTACCTTCATGGATGGCTACATCCATAACCTCTTTAATTCCCTGCGAGGGATCTATGACTAAACCATTTTTCACAACAATATCATAATCATACATTATTAGTCTCGTCCCGCGCTTTTCCACAAGTTATTCTCCGCAAAATCTCTTTTATTCTTTCAGCTATTATCACTTCCTCATCATCTTGGAGGCACTGCGGATTAATTATTATCTGGTTCTCCGAGTGATGAGTATATATTGGCGGGTCGCCTTCAAGAAGCATTTTATGGATTTCAGTCGCGGTCACTCCCAGAAGCCTCTCGTTAAAGGTTAGTCTAGCTTTAGGCCAACCTTGTGCCGAGTACTCATGCTTAGACGGATTTGGCGTAATCCTTTCAACGCTAATATACTCGCTGGAAAGCTCCTTAATTAAATATTGAACTATCTCCTCCCACCTTCTCTTTCTGGCTTCGACTGCTTCACGCGTATAATGCTTTAAGGCAACAATTAGCCCCACAATATCCTCCTTACTAACCTTCATAGGCCTACCCATATAATGGCGGGGCGAACTATGCGCAACTATAGCCTTTATTAGGTCGGCTCTACCTATAACGAAGCCAGTGTCGTTTGGTCCGCGGATATCTTTTCCACCACTAAAAATAACTAGGTCGGCGCCCGTAGCCACAATATCCCTTAAGTTCTCAAATGGAGGGAGCTCCGCGGCGGCATCCACAATGACCGGAATATTATGTTTCTTCCCAATCTTCACAACCTCTTTCAGTGCTTCTAGGTCGCATCCTTTCCTCGAGGTGAAGAATATGAACGCTATAGCTACGGTTCTCTCGTTTATGGCTTTCTCTATATCTTCTGGGGTGTAACCTTGCTCGTTTCCAATTTTAACTATCTTTGCGCATGGAATAGCTATATTTCTGACGTAGGGGTTATCCTGTATGGCTGGCAAAATAACTTCGTTTCTAGGAAAATCTATGTAAGGTATTTTAGCCATCTTTTCAGGGTCATCTCCAGTCATGCATGCGGCAACAGCTAGTACTAATCCTGCCGCGGCGCCAGAGGTTACGCAAGCTGCTTCGGCACCAGTTATCTCAGCTATTATCTCACCAGCCCTCCTTTGAAGTTCATCCATGTTGACGAAGGCTCTCGCGGCTTCACACATCGCTTTAATGGCTTCTGGCAATATTACTGAACCGCCGAGGAAAGTATAGGTTCCCATAGCGTTGATTACACGCTTTATCCCCAGCTCGTCGTAAATACTCATGTCCGCAGACCCCGAAAGAAAGCTCGCTCTTAAATTACCCCCATCATTTTAAGGCTTGTACGCTATGGCATCTATCTCAACCAAAACGTTTTCTCCAGGTCTAGGGAGCTTAGCTACCTGAACACATGTTCTGGCAGGCGGTATCTTAAAGTATGAACTGTAAACTTCGTTCATCTCATAGTAATGATTTATGTCGGTTAGGTAAACGGTGCATTTTAAGACGTTATCTAGGCTGCTTCCAGCCTCTTCAAGTATGGCCTTCATGGTCTCCATAACTCTCCTAGTCTGCTCCCTAATCCCGCCCTCAACAACTTTACCAGTCTCAGGATCATGGGGACCTATACCTGAAACAAATATTAGTTCGTTATAAATTACGGCTCTTGAGAATATCTTTCCTTGACCTATAACCCTCTCGCTTTTAGACATATGCCACCACTCATAATAGTATAATAGCATTACCCAAATGAAAAATATTTATGAAAATAAGGTTATATCATCCCTAATAATGGCGTACTAGCAGCAAGCGCCAATAATGCTAGGAATTAGTTTTATCATTTATGTCACATTCATCGACCTAAGCAAAAATAACAAGATCCTGATGCGCCCACCGAGTTTAAGCCACTATTAATGCTTGAATCTCTGAAGTGAGGGATTTGAACTTGGAGAAGTGGCGCCCTGGCCGGGATTTGAACCCGGGTCGGGCGGGCGACAGCCGCCTATACTAGGCCGGGCTATACTACCAGGGCTTACTTATCAAATTTTCTTTCTATGTTTTGGTGGTATATAGCCGTTTCGTCTCCGGCTTTTATATAGGTGTATCGATAGAGATAAATTCTGTTGTAGAGTATTGTATTGTTTGGGTGAGATTTGGGATGGCTAGCATATCTGTTGTGTGGCTTGGACATGCGAGCTTCCAGATATTGACATCCGATGGAAAGGTTATTTATGTCGACCCCTATGAGGGAAGATATACGGATAAAGCCGATTTGATTCTTGTGACACACTCCCACTTCGATCATTGTGATACGTCTAAGATTAATAGGGTTAGGAAGGTGGATACTTTGATTATTGCTCCCGAAGAGTGTGCATCAAAGATAAGTGGTGCTAGAGCTATTAGGGTTGGTGATAGGATTTCTGTTGGGAATATTATTATTGAGGCTGTTCACGCATATAATGTTAGGCGCTTTAGGTCTCCTGGAAACCCCTTCCATCCAAAGGGTTTAGGTGTAGGTTATCTAATAACGGTTGATGGGAAGACCATTTATCATGCTGGTGACACGGATTTCATACCGGAGATGAAGGAGCTTAGGGATAGAAAAATATCTTTGGCTTTGCTTCCAAGCGGAGGCACCTACACCATGGATAATCCAGAGGCAGCTGAGGCAGCCATAGCTATAAATCCAGAGGTTGTCATTCCAATGCATAGGTGGAATACTAATCCGGAGGAATTTAAGAGGAGGGTTGAGTCCTCATCTAAGATTAGGGTTGTCCTACTAAAACCCGGAGAGAAATTTGAACTCTAAGTATAAATGATTCATAAAGAGCGAATCCTAAATATTCCTCTTCAGTAGAGGACTAGAGATGAGCGTAGATTTAGCCGAGATAAAATTTTATGATGAGAAGACTAGTAGATTTTATAGGCTTGTCAGGACTAGTACGTGGCCGTATCTCGAGATTTCCGGCATAAGGATGCATAGAGCTGATACGATTGACCCTAAAACTGATGCTGTAATGAAGGTTAGGGCTCTTGGAAAAATTTATGGCATTGTCTTGGATTGCTGCACTGGGCTTGGTTATACGGCTATTCTAGCGGCTAGAGTTAAGAGCGTTAGGAAGGTTATAACAATTGAGAAGGATGAGAATGTCATTTTTATTGCGAGACAAAACTCCTTTTCCAGAGATTTGTTTGAGAATGAGAAGATTGAACTAATAGTTGGTGATGCATTTTATGAGGTGGCAAAGTTCAAAGATAAATGCTTTAATTTCATCATTCATGACCCACCAACAATATCAATAGCGCCGGAACTTTATTCTCTAGAATTCTATAGGCAGCTCTATCGAATCCTTAAGGACGGTGGAAGAATGGTGCATTATGTTGGTAGGCCAGGAATTAGGCGTGGAAAGCGATACCTTAAGGGGATAATTAAGCGGCTTAGGATGGCTGGCTTCACTAGAATTAAGCATGTTGAACCAGCTTTAAGCCTAATCATTGAGAAGTAAACCTTATTTTTACGCGGCTTCTCTCCTAACTATAGGAGCATATGCTAGAAAGGGAATCTTAAGAATGAATATATTTGTTCTTGGGCCAGCTGGCTCGGGTAAAAGCCTGCTCGTTAAGAACTTCTCCTCCTATTTGGTTAGGGAGGGTTATACTGTTCGGATTGTAAATCTCGACCCCGGTGTTCTGGATATTGGCTATAAGGCTGACTTTGATATAAGGTCCATGTTTACTATTGATGATATTATGCGTGAACTCGGTTTGGGCCCTAATGGCGCTATACTTGAGGCCATGGATAGACTAGCTAAACTGAACCTTCCATGCTTTAGCGGAGCTGACCATGTCATCTTTGATACTCCCGGTCAGCTTGAACCCTTCCTTTTTAGGGATGCTGGTAGAAAGATTATTGAGAGTTTTAGGGATAGGTGTTGCTTCTTCCTCGGCGACCTCTCCGCCCTAAGATGGAACCTTCTAAGTTTCTTTCTATATGCTCTAACAGCCTATTATACACTTGAGACCGAGACAATAGCGATATTAAATAAAATTGACCTTCTAAGTTCCGAGGAGATAGAGAATATTAGGATGATGATTAGGAGACCAGCGAGCCTGCTTGGGAAACCTTCAAGCTTAAGAGATGAGATGAGCATTAGGTTGCTGAGGGCTCTGAGACGCTTTTTCCCACCGAAAAGAGTCCCATTAGTGTCGGCTAAGACGGGTGAGGGGTTTGAGGAGCTCCTAACGATACTTTACGAAATAAAATGCGCATGTGGAGATTTAACCTAAGAGCAAATTCTAAATAGGAAATTTTATAAAAATTATGTTTTGGTGTTTAAGTTGGAGAAGCTTGGTGTTGGTTTTGTAGGTTCTGGTTTTGTTGCCAGATTTCACGCATTATCATGGACCGGTGTGAGGAACGCTGAAATATCCGCCATCTATAATATTAGGGAGGAGAGCGCCCGGAGGCTTGCCGGGCTAATAGAGTCTCTGGGAATCGGTAAACCAAAAGTTTATACGGATTTGAGGAGGATGATTTCAGATCCTAATGTTAACGCCGTCTGGATTTTAAATCCAAACTTCATGAGGGTCGATGTTGTTAGGGCGATAGTTGAGGAGGTAACGCAAGGGAAAACTAATATTGTTGGTGTGTGCTGTGAGAAGCCTCTCGCCAGGAACGTTGATGAGGCGGAAGAGATGGTTAGGTTGATTGAGAAGGCTGGGCTACTCCATGGATATTTGGAGAACCAGGTCTTTGCTCCATCAGCTATGAGGGCTAAGGAGGCTGTATGGAAATATGGTGCAAAATATTCTGGGAGACCATACCTTGCTAGGGCAGCTGAGGAGCATGGTGGACCACATTCACCATGGTTCTGGAACCCGCAAATCTCCGGCGGCGGAGTATTGCTAGATATGACATGCCACAGCATAGAGGCAAGTCGATATCTGCTTACAAACCCGGAGAAGCCTAAGGAGGCTCTTAAACCCATATCTGTCCAGTCAATTATAGCATCACTGAAGTGGACTAGGGAGCCTTACTTATCAAGATTAAAGGAAAGGTATGGCGTAGACTATGGAAGAACCCCAGCTGAAGACTATGCCCTAACATTAATAGTCTATGAAGATGAGGATGGCAGCCTAGTTTTGTCTGAGGCGCGAACCTCATGGAGCTTCATAGGTCCCGGGCTAAGGCTTACATTCGAGATTTTGGGGCCTGAATACTCTGTCTCGATAAATACCCTCCAGCAGGAGCTAAACGTGTTCTTTAGCAGGAATGTTAAGATACCGCCGGGTGAGGAGTTCGTTGAGAAGCAGGCTGCAGAGCAGGGGCTCATGCCAATGATACCCAACGAGACAATAACATACGGTTACCAAGACGAAGACAGATATATGGTTGAATGCTTCCTGAAGGGTGTGCAGCCCGAGGAGAACTGGAGAGATGGCCTATTGGTAACCCAGTTGATGATGGCAGCATACCTCTCAGCGGAGAAGGGAAGAAGAATAAGATTTAGGCCTGAGGAGCTGAGGGGATATAGACCTAAGGTTCAACTAGGCGAGTGGGAGCCTAAATCCATTATAGAGGTGGAATAAAGTAGGAAAATACACGTTGATTAGTTGCCGTTCATAACCCACTAAATATTGAGGAACCTGCTACTTCACTAGAGGCAGGATATCTTCCATAATATAGTTTATGAATTCGTCGATTGAACTCTTGCTGAATAATGTTACAACACAATTTCTTGTTACACCAACAACTATACCCCTTTTCTGAACCTCGAAGACAACATACCAGATTTTTCCATGCCTAAGATACTCTTGGTATAGACTTGTGTCTGCTAGGTCTGAGCCAGCTAGGCAGAGCTTCTCAACACCCGGTATATCGACATTATCAAACCATATAAGCTTGGTTGCCTGAGGATTTGATTCATGAAGGGCCTTAAGATGCTCATGGGGAATTTCAACCTCAAGAATAACATTGGGTTTTATGAAGAGAACCCTACTGAGCTTATTTGCAACATAATTTGTTAGGAGCTTCTTTAGGCCGCGGGCTGTTGAGGGCGCTAAAACTATGAGAAAGAAGCGGTTGCCAAACCTCTTAATCCAGAAGGGGGACTCCTCAGTAACAGGTGTCTCGACGATTCTCCGCCTATAAACTCGGCTCCGAATAAAATCTCTACTGAATATTCCTGAAATAGTGTCCCCTTCTATCTTCAAGTCAATAATCTCCGAGACTAAGTTTATCGTCTCACCGCTAACAGTCGTATACGGTTCTTCTTCACGGAAGCCTCTAAGCTTCTGAGCGGCAAAGAGCATATTAAAATCCTCTTTAATCTCAAAAACCTTCGCTGGAAGGACCAAACTAGACACCTAAGAAAAATATGGGCGGGCTATAACATAATAATTTTTCTCATAAGCCCGGAGAATCGCAAGAAAAATATGTCAAGACAGCTAGTGGCATTTCTGGGATTTTCAGAATTTTAGGAGGAAAATTGGCGTTATTTTCAAAATGAGTTTATTTTTGACCGATTTTTCTATTTTAACCTTATTTTTTGGCGATAAACACCCTTGTCTTAAGGTTGTGAAACATGCACAGCATCATATAGCACCCGGTTGATTTCATATTCGAAGAAAAAAATTTAGGGGAGGGAAGAAAAAGGGTGAGGAAAGGCTTCTCCAGAAGTAAGCGGGGTATGGTTGGCATAGAGGCAGCCATAGTTCTAATCGCATTCGTCATAGTCGCGGCGGCATTCAGCTTCATGGTCATAAACATGGGCCTATTCTCAACACAAAGAGGTAAAGAAACGATACAGGATTCACTACAAGAAACCAGCTGTCCATTAACGGTGGATGGAACAATACTAATAAAGGGAAAAAGTGGCACTGATGGTGGAGTCTCAGCGATAGTTATACCCCTAAAGACCTTAGGAGTGAAGTATGTCCCAATGCAGGAAAACAGAACCGTGGTTACATTCACTATAACTGGAGGGCAAAACTCTATATCCTACCCAAACATCTATAAGGGCATTAATAACACCGTCCAATCAACCTGGACCCTTGACGAATTAGTTGGTGGTGTAAGCGGTGGAACAGCGAAGTTGTTTATTGTCGGCGCAGATAATGATGAATCGCTTGATGCTGACGAAAAAGGCTTCTTAATAATTAAGCCGAATACAGATGATAAGACGAAGCTTGTGGAGAGAACGCATGTAACAATTGAAATTAGGCCTCAAAAGGGCGCGCCATTAACGATTGAATTTACTATTCCACCTCAGCTGCCATCCTCTGAGAGCTGGTTGGCTATAGGCGTCTAGCGAAAATATCTGAGGGAGTGGATTATCTTATGGCGCGGTATATTTTCCTGAAGAGTAAGCGCGGTATTGTTGGTATAGAGGCCGCTATAGTCCTCATAGCCTTCGTTGTAATTGCATCCGCGCTTGCATATGTCGTTATAAACATGGGCTTCTACTCAGCGCAGAAGGCGAAGGAAACGATAGATAGAGGTGTTGGTGAAGCAACATCCTCGCTGCAGCTGGATGGGACAGTCATTGGAAAAACGAATAATCAATCGAAGATACAGTACTTAGTGATACCGGTGAAACTCGCCGTAGGCCAGTCGGAGGTAGACCTCAGTAATAAAACCGTTACAGTCTCAGTGTTCTACAAAGACTTCACGCTAGCAAACATATACAAAGGAACCTACAATGGAGATGATGAAAACGACGTTGAGAAACTGCTCGAAGCAAGCCTCTTGGGTAATGAGGGAGCCATGTTCGCAATATATAACGATGATGGGGATAGCGTTCTTGAGGTTAATGAAAAAGCCTTCCTCGTAATAAAGCTTTCAGATAATCATGCGCTAGAGTCCTATAGTAAGGTTAAGATTGAGGTTAGGACTAGTAGGGGTGCTGCGCTGACAGTTGAGAGACTAATACCGGTTGGATTGCCAAGCAGCGCATACGTCGATCTAGGATAAAGCCGGAAATATTCCGTCTTTTTATGTTTTACTCCTATTTTTTTATATTTTTATTTGGATTAAGGCTGAATTTTCGCTTTCTTTTCATGTTCTGAATTATTTGTGGTCTATATTGTTTGTCTCTACTCTTGTTTCAGAAGCATGAAATATCCCGCGGCAGAATCATTAGTCTAGAAAAGAAGGCAATATCGATTTTCATACGTCCTTAAGGGAGATAATTGGGGATGAGCGAGAGTAAGGATAAGATTGAGGAGATTGAGAAGGAAATTAGGGAGATTAAGTCCGCAGTCAATCAGGTTAGCGAGTTAGCAAGCACAGTCGAAGATTTGAAGAGGGCGCTGATAGACATAAGGTCCACGATAAACGAGATTGAGAACCCATTCAACCTCCTAAAACTAATAACCGACGAGGAAGTATTGGCAAGGGTAAATGAGGCAAAACCCATCCTAGAGAAAATGGCCGCAGAGAAAGAGGAGAAATCCGAGCAAACCCAAAAAATGGCCCCCCAAGAAAAGGAGGAGAGTAAAAGACCTGAGGAGCCTCTTCCCAAGCCAATCTTTAGGGAGGATTTGAGGGAGCTTCTTGCGCCTATGGCAGTGAAGCTCGACTTTAGGAGGACTATGGCGCTTATCGAGTGGGTTTATACCATGCTTGATATAGGTTTTGATGAAGATAGCATAAGGAAGATATGTGAGTACTCTGAGTTCTTCAGTTTTATACCGAGGGGTTCAGCATCCTATATATCTAGTTTAGCCAGCGCCGTGAAGAGGGCTAAGACGAACGGGATATCTGAGGATATTTTCACGTTAAGCATCTATAATATTGCGAATATCATGGGCGTGAAGATAGACCAGAGCGAGCTATCCGAGCTTATAAAGAATTTTCTTAGGAGTAGGCGATTTAATGGGGTGTGGTCTAAGGGGTGGGCTTCTCAATAACCCTTAGCGAAATAATAATCCTTATATCATCGATAATTTTGGCAAGCAGCTTCTCAGCATACGCCATCTATAGTGGAACAGCCCTCCAAAACAGCATAATGCAGAGCCTCTCAGATGCGAGGAGCATGTTTGAACTGCGCGTAAGCATAGTTTACGCAACAGTAAATGATACGACAAGCCCAAAACACTTCATAGTTTATGCAAAGAATACTGGCATGCTCCCAATAACAAATTTCGGGCTAATAGACGTTTACTTCGGTGAATACAAGAGGGCTACACTATACACTTATAGCCCGGAAGCCAGCGTTGGAAGCGGAAAATTTAGCATTGAGGATTCTGATGGTGACGGTGCATGGGAGGTTGCGGAAACAGCAGTAATAAGAGTTTATCCAAAGAATGAGCTGAATGCCAACCTATATGAGGTTAAATTAGCCCTCTATAAGGGTCTATCAGACAGCTACATTTTTGCCTCTCCATAAGGGAGGTGCTATAAGCTGGGCTTCTCAGTGACTATTGCCTCAACAATAATCCTTATAGGGCTAATAGTGTTCGCTGGCGTAACAGCTTCAACAGTGATATCCACAATAAATACCTTAGCATACCTGAGACAGATGGCTCTCAGAGAAAGCGGGGCTAGCGCCGTAAAAATAGACCTAACCATAAGCAGTGTTGAAGCCTCAAAGATACGGTTTTATCTGAGGAATTCTGGCTCGAAACCTGTCTTCCTTCGAGAGGAGGGCTATAACTGGAACACTATTATAGTCAGCTACAGAAATGTCTACTTGAGAACCTATATAATTGAGGACTATGAAGTTCTTGAAATTAGAATTGCGGGCACAAACCACACAATCAACATGGACTCTTTTAGAAGCTTAAATCCAAGTGAGGAGGCGCTGATAGAGGTTCATTTACCAAGTGAGGCGCCCGAAATACCCCTAAATGGAACAGTTATCGTTGTTTTCGCCTCCCATTATGGTGTTGCTGCTGTTGGGGAGGCTGTTAGATTATGAAGGTCATATCGCTTGGCATACAAGACTTAGATAGGTGTTTGGGTGGGGGTTTCCCTCATCCGTGCCTAGCGTCAATTGAGGGGGAGTTTGGGGCTGGCAAGACTGTATTAACACAGCAAATAGTATATTCGATGCTCAGGGAGGGTTTAAAGGTTTGCGTCATAACAACCGAGACAGCCTCAAAAGACTATCTTAAGATGATGAAATCCATAAACTTAGATGCCTTCCTAAAGTATGCTAGCGGTGACCTCCTAGTTTTTCCACTCCACGTTGAAGGTGGAAAATGGACGAAGTTCCTCTCATCTTTATTCTTTAGGGTTGCAAGAAACTTCCTAGAAATAAATCGAAGCCGTTATGATGCGGCGGTAATCGATAGCCTAAGCGTTTTAGCCGTAAATACGCCACCCCACGTCTTCCTAACATTCATAACCCGCATGAAGAATCTCGTAACAAGCGGGAAGACTATAGTCTTAACATTCCACCCACAGTTCCTACCGGAGCAGTCAGTTATGAAACTTAAAGCATCATCAGACGTCTACTTAGTTATCTCGAACGGTAAGGTTGCTGGCATGGACGTTAAAATCCTCAGAATCGTCAAGCTCTGGGGAACTGGCGGTGAGAGAAAGAGCTCTGTGATTCTTGAAGTCAACCCGCACTTGGGCTTAAGAGTCCTGCCGCTAGGTGGGATTAAGGTTTGATGAAGCTACAGATCATCAAAAAAAGTGATGTTAAAGAGGAGTCAAAAAAATCGCGGAACGATTACGTAAGCCCCTTTGAATATGAGATACCAAGTACCCTTGATGAGGCTGTTCAGAAGTTTCCATATTTAAAGGCTTATATTGAGGCTAATGGGCTTAGGCCAATTTACATAGCGAACCCCGGAGAACTAGCATTGGATGCCACGAGTCTCACGACCGTTGATGTAATCTATCCTGTTGGGCTTGGAATATTTATACATGTTAAGCTCGGAGGGGAAATAGGCAAATACAATATTATTGAGCCCAAAAAGCCAAGCCAGCAACTACTCGATAAGTTTGAGGATATACTCGCGAAGGAGATAACTGAGAGGTCGATAGTTGCTGAGACAACTAAGGAGAAGGAGCAAGTGATATTTGAGATATTTAGTAGGGTTGTCTCCAGCGGGAAGCTCAAAATACCGGAGCCAGAAAGAAGGGACTTCATCTACCATTTTATAAGGGAGAAGCTAGGCCACGGTATAATAGATTGTTTCTTAGCGGACCCATGGCTTGAGGATGTTAGCGTTCCGGGGGCTGGAAAAATATACGTGGTCCACAAGTTCTTTGGTTCCCTGGAGAGCAATCTTGAGATAAGTAAGGAGGAGATAGATACGCTGCTTAGAAGTATAGCGGAAAGATACGGGAAGGTTTTAAGCTATACGCATCCAATACTTGATATTCACCTACCAGATGGCTCAAGATTTAACATTGTTTTCGGTGAAGACATAAGCATACGTGGAAGCAACTTCACAATAAGAAAGTTTCCTAAGGAGCCTGTCTCGGTTGCTCACTTAATAAGGTGGAGGACAATCTCAGATTTAGTAGCAGCCTACATGTGGATGCTCCTAGAGGTTGGAATATCATTCTTCATGTGTGGTGAAACGGCATCTGGCAAGACGACAAGCCTAAATGCATTTGCTGGTCTAATAAGGCCCGATGCGAAGATTGTGAGCATTGAGGAGACTCCTGAGGTTAATCTAGCCCACAAGAACTGGGTTAGGGAGGTAACTCGACTACATACTGGAAGTAAGGTTACTATGTTTGACCTATTAAAGGCTGCGTTAAGGCAGAGGCCAGACTACATAATTGTCGGTGAGATTAGAGGTGAGGAGGGACAGATAGCATTCCAAGCAATCGAAACTGGGCATCCAGTTATATCAACAATCCACGCTGGTGACCTGGAGACATTATTCCAGAGATTAACCTCACCACCAATAAATGTGCCAAAAACCCACATTAACGGCTTAAACATCGCGATATTCCAGAACAGGATAAAGAGGGGCCTAAAGCTCGTTAGGCGCGTTCTCTCCGTCAACGAGATTATAGGCTACGACCCGGAGGAGAACAGCCTAAACTATCTGCCAGTCTTCCTATACGATGCAGACAGGGACGAACTGCGCTTTACTGGCTCAAGCTTCCTTCTGGAAGCGAAGGTTTTACCCTTCAGGGGTTGGGGCACTGATAAGCTACCAAAACTTTATGAGGAACTTAGGAAGCGCGCTGAAATCCTAAGGTTCCTTTCGGAGAATTATCCAAGCTTTAAGGATGTTTGGAATACTGTTGTTGAGGTTGAGAATAGAGGTGTAGAAGAGGTTTATAAGGATATTAAGGAAGGCAATGTTTCTTGGATAAAATACCGAAAGTAATTTTGTCAGCGGCTCTGGTAATATCGCTTCTATTCTTAGCCTTTCTCCTATATAATAAGGGAGATTTGTTAAGCCTTCTACTGATGGGTTTTGCCGCCAGTGCAGCCGTAGTATTTATAGTCTACGTTTATTATGGCAGGGTTAAAATACCGAGAAGGATAGATGAACTACTTGTTTCACTATTAATTCACATGCATGTAATCTCGCTTGGGGAAGTTGGACCGGACGACCTGGTTAAGGTAATAGCCGAAACAGAAGACTATGGATATTACAGTAAAATCTTTGATAGGATACGAGATGTTGCCAGAAAGTTTGGATACGGGTTTACGAAGGCCACGGCAAAGGTTGCAGCAATGACGAAACCTCCATTCAAAGATGTCTTAGTCAGATGTGAGCAAATATTTTCGAGCTTAGACCCGAAGGGCTACTTGGAGCTGGAATCCTCAACTATGTTTGAGGAGTACTCCGGATATTATGAGAGAGCGCTTAAGGCCATGGAGACTTTCGGCGGAGTCTATAGCACGTTTCAGAGCGTCTCGGTCTTCATAATAATGATTGTTGTTCTCCTAGTCGTTTTTACAGGTAACACGGATGTTGTTTATTACGCGTATGTCGTAACCCCGCTGACATTAATGGCCATGTTGGTTGCCTTTATATCCTTGGTGCCAAAAGAAAAGTTCACATATATTGACAAGAGCGACCCGCCTAAACTTTACAGGCTTTTTAGAGCAGCCATCTCTATTCCATTCGCCTGTATAATGCCAGCCTTCATATTCGGCTCATACTTTGGCATACCCTACGGGTTTGCTGTTGTGGGGCTTGGGGTGCTTCTACCCGGACTAATCGCCTATAGATTTGAGCGCCTAATATACAAGATAGATGAGAATTATCCTACGCTCATAAAGTCCCTTGGCGAGAATATGGCCTCGGCATCAAGCCTGAAAAGCGCTCTATATTACGTCCTCTATCTGGAGCTTGGGCCCCTAAAGAAACTTCTTAAAAGAGCCTATGCTAGGCTTGAACTGGGTATAAGCAATGAGAAGACTATGAGCCTCCTATCAGCTGAGGCGGCATCACACAGAGTATACTTAGTTAATAAGATGTTTCTTGATGCATTCACATATGGCGCTAATCCCCTTGAAGCCAGCAAGGTTCTGGGTAATAGTTGTGTGAAGCTCTTGGAGTTCAGGAAGAAGAGGGCCTCTATTAGCAAGAGCTTAGAGGCTGTAGTCTATATTCTCCAGCCCTTAACGGTCGCGCTAGTTGTCATCTTAGGCTCACTCTCAAAGTATTTCACACAAAGCTTAACCTCTCTTCCTTTCTTCACATTCGGTCAGATACCGGTTGAGGTTGTTGAGTTTGGAAATCTATTCCTAGTAATATGCATAACAATCTTTAATTCACTTGTCCTCAAGTTTGGTAAGGGTGGATTTTGGGGTTCAATCTTCCTATATGCTGGGATACTGTTTCTATTAAGTGCTGCCGCATGGATTGGCGCCGAAATGATAATGGAACTATCTTTCGGGGGCATAATGGAGACGTTCCAGGAAATTATATGAGAGATTGTTAAAAGAAATCTGATAGAGAACTCTGCCTCGAACTCCTAATATCCTTCCTTCTCTCCACCTCGCTCTTTTCCATATCCTCCGCCTCCCTTGCAACACCAAGCCCCTTCTCCGGGAAGATTATAATTTGACCATAGACGCCATCATAGCCTGGAATAACCTTAACCCTTCCTTCCCTAACCCTTATGATTGCTTCGGCGATTAAGGGGCTGGTTACTTTCGCCATCTCATCGAAGCTTGCGTCCATTAGAACTGCGTATTCATTGCCGAAGCGTGAGATGAGAGTGTTATAGATGCTCCAGACCTTCTGAGAGCTAGGTGAGTTAGCACCTATAACGGCGGATATAACCTCCGAAAGAGGCAAGAGATGTATGTATCCCGGCGAGTTTACTGGTCTAAAACCATAGGGTCTATCAGCCAACTCCTCAACACGCTGCTCAACACCCTTAGTTAACCTCCTATGGCAGACCGGACATTTATTACCAAGTTTTATGGCTTCCTCTGGTGGAAGTGAGACACCGCATGACCTATGGCCAGTCCAATGATACTTGCCGTATGCTGGGTCGGTCTCAATAGTTAACTTTAGGACCTTACTATCTTTCCTTTTGATGGAGTCTATTATTTTCCAGTAAGTTAAGTGCTCAAGCTCAAAGAGGTTAGCTTCCCGCCCAATCCTCCAGGGCCAGCTTGAGTGGGAGTCGCTATTTGATAGGAGCGTGAACTTGTCTAAGGCGCTTAGACGCCAGTTCATTGGGGGGTTTGAGGATAGACCGGTCTCTAGGGCATATATATGCTTAGTCATGTCTTGATAGCAATCCTCAATCCTATCAAAACCGCTGAAAGCCCCAAATATACTGAACCAAGGTGTCCAGGCATGTGCTGGGAAAACCATGTTGTCCCTTGAGGTTTCCATCACTTCTTCAACAAGATGGGGCGCTGACATGTTTAGCGTAGGTCTCCCATCAGCCTCTAGGCTACCATACTTGGAGAGTCGGTCATTTATCTGCTCAGCAACCTCGATACTCGGCGCCAATATTACGTGATGAACCTTCTTTGTCTCACCATTAAATGTGAAGACCGTTGAGACTTCGCCGGTAATCATAAACCAAACTTTGGATTCGGGCATGTTAACGGGTTTATATAGGCCGGTTCCGTGAAACTCCGTTAAATTCTCTTTAAGCTCGTGCAGCCACTTTGGATGTGTGAAGTCGCCTGTTCCAACGAGATTTAAACCCTTAATTTGGGAGAAGCGGGTTATCTCGGAAATGTTCATGTTGGCGCTCGTAGCCCGGCTATATTTACTGTGGATGTGTAGGTCCGCTATAATCCTCATTTTCACATTACTCGCAACAATATTGGGGGAAGAGCCCTATTTATTCTTTTCAAGATAAAACCTTACTCTATGGGTATTGGCTCCCAATCCCCACCTCTTCTCCTCGGAAACCTTACCCTAAGATAGCCCTCCCTAAACTCCACCTTAATATCTTCCTTTCTAATATCCCTTGGAACCCTTAGAGTCAGGACTATCTCATCTATGGTTCTTTCAACATCAATCCAGTATGGTAACAACCATTCAAGGTCCCATATACCAAAACCAAATGGCCCGATACGAATGAAGTGCGGCAAACACCATCCCCCACTATCTTTTCTTTTTAGGAAAAATGGGTATATAAGGTTCTTGCGAGGGTATAATATCCTTGTTCGGTAAACTTCAGTTAATATGTGTGAGAGGCATGAACATATTCCGTGCGCTAGGGAGATATCTTTCTCAACTCGGGGTTGCATTTGTCCTCCTATGGATGGTGATGTTCATTATAACATTTTCAGACTCAGTTTGTAGTCCAATAATTCCCTATATAATTAGGGAGTTTCTTATTGATGAGTCAGCCGTTGTCATAATGCTTGGCTTCTTAATCTCTACTTTCAACCTAGTTAAGACTGCTGCAAATATTCCAGGGGCACTGCTTGGAGATAGAATCGATAGGAGTATTATCGTTCTTTCATCTCTTGCTCTTTTACCAGCAACATTTCTGCTCCTCATGCTTGCCGGAAATCACTTATGGATTTTGGGGTTTTACATCCTCATAGGAATCTTCCATGGTATTTGTATGCCATCCCTAAATGCTATGGTCGCTGGCTTAATTCCTATAGAAATTAGGGGGACATCATTCGCAATATTTAATTTATCCTGGATTATAAGCGGAATGGCTGCACCAGTAGTAGGCGGTTTCCTCTCAGAAAGAGTATCACTGCGTCTCCCACCAACCTTATCGTTAATACTGTCCTTAACCATACTGGTCTTTTTCATAGTCTTCCGGAGGGTTCTGGGAATTTCATCCTCACCTAATAAGCCAGTAGAAAAGAGGGAAGACGCGGCTAAACCATTCACTCGAACGCTTCTCTTTTTATGCGGTATGCAATTTTTCTCCGGGCTAGGTAATGGGATTTTAATGCCCATAATCACAGCGTTCCTCATGTATATTATTGGCGTATCACCAGCCGAAATGGGACTTGCATTCTCCCTAGGTTGGGGGATAGCGACGGCGCTAGCCCAGATTCCCGGTGGGAGACTATCAGATAAATTTGGATTTAAGCCGATTTTAATCTCATCAACGTTAGCGGCCACACCCCTACTCATACTATTACCATTCTCCAGGAATCTTACGCAATTCATATTAATTACTGCAGCAGCATGCTTCATCGGAAACCTATCCTCACCAGCATTTTCAGCATGGATAGCGAAATTGATGGAAAAACATGATTGGAGTAGAGGTTACGGGTTGACATCAGCATCATTTAGCATCGGGTCGATAGTAGGACCGATTTTAGGGAGCTTTGCATGGGACACCTTTAAGCCAAACTGTTTTCCACCATTTGCTCTATCTGTGCTCTTCATGCTTCTAACATTACCCTTTCTATTCGCCTTAGGAGAAGGCTCAAAATGATATTTTTATGCTTTTTAGCTGACTTAATCTTTTTAATGAGGCTAACCGTGCTCTTTTCTCCACAATCAGTTTTCTTGAGACCATGGGAATCGTTTATAAATTGAGGTGAGAATGTAGTATCGATATGTTTGGCAGAGAGTTTGTTCTGGAGAAGATAAGGAAGATTGCTGATTACCAGTTTGGTAAGGGCATCGGGGAAGCATTATTTCCGGATAATGTTGAGGTAGTTTTCTCTAGGAGGACCGGTAGGATAAAATATGTTTATCTTGATGGCGAACTTTTAGCGGCACTAAATCCTCTAACAGGGCTTTTCACGCTAACTCTTAAGGGTGCTAGAAGGGTTTTTGAAGCTATGGAGCCTAAGCGCCTCTGGGTTAAAGTTAGCGATGAAGCGGCATCATTTGTTGAAGAGGGGAGTGATGTTTTCGCTAAATATGTTGTTGACGCCGACCCGGAAATCCGACCTGGCGAAGAGGTTATCATCATCAATAATAATGGTGAGGTTATCGCCGTAGGCAAATCTGTTTTATCAGGTATGGAGATGAAATTCTTTAGTAGAGGCGTGGCCGTTAAGGTTCGTAGGGGAGGAGGCGAAAAATAAAAAGGGATAAAGAGTGGATTAGTAATTGTGAGGGTTGAGGGATGCGAAAGATAAGCCCTAGAGAGGCTAAGAGGCTAATGCAGCGCATGGGCTTAAGCATGACCCCGATGGAGGTCAGCGAGGTTATATTGAAGGCCAAGGATAAAGAAATAGTTATCGAGGAGCCCGACGTAGCGGTCCTAGAGGTTCAGGGGCAGAAAATATTTCAGATATCAGGTGGAAGAATATCCGAAAAAACGATTGAAAGGAAAGTTCTGATACCGGAGGAGGACGTTCACCTCGTTGCACAGCAGGCGAATGTCAGTCTAGAGGAAGCTAGAGCAGCATTGGAGCAGACCAAGGGGGATTTAGCGCAGGCGATTCTGCTCCTAAGCCAAAA
>JAGTQF010000013.1 GCA_018396655.1 Candidatus Bathyarchaeota archaeon | reverse complement strand
CCAATTAACTTAACTAACCTTTAATGTCCTTTAAATTTTTTATGATTATAAGCTCCAAAATCGCCTTAATATTAAAATCGCATTTTCCACTCTCACTTTATATGATTGTAGAAAAAGAAAAATAGGGTTGCGGGAGATATCTCCAAACAAAGGAATGGAAAGCGCGGTCTCCATTATCAAGCGGGAGCATCTGCCTACTACCTAATGGAGAAATAGATTTATCCCCCTTCTCCAACAAAATTTTATCTTGGTACATTGGGCCCATAAGCGGGGGTGTCCGAGTGGTCAAAGGAGGCAGGCTTAGGACCTGCTGCCGTAGGGCTGCGTGGGTTCGAACCCCACCCCCCGCACCATTGACGCAGCCCTGCTCCTTCAAGCATTTTGCGCCCTCCTACCTACGCTTTTTGAAGAACTTTAGGCTCTTATGCCACATAACTGCCTAAAATCCATATTATATTGTCCTTAATGTTCCCTTCGCTGGGTTGGCTTCTAAACCGAAGAACTCCGGGCTGTTGCATCTAAAACAGTTTGGTCTCCATCCTCCAATAGTAGCGGTTATCGTTCCTCTTCCCCCCATGCAAACATACATCTCAAGTAAGCCGAAATCGCCATTTAGTGGTAGGTTCAAACCCCAACATTAGAATTTATTGAGGGGAGGAGAGGCTATTCTAGAGGATAGGAAGGTATCATTTAGTCTATTTTCGCGTTAAGTTTTATTTGGGCATCAACCTTTATAGTCTTATGGAGGTTGTTTTGGCGCGTGTCCTATGGGAGCTATAATCCAGTTTATCTTGAGGGTCTTGCTGAGGAGGCCCTTAGAAGGGGCGATTATGAGTCTGCCGCTCGCTTCTTCCACTATCTTACGGCTCATTACAGCATAATGAATGATAAGCTATGCCAGAGAAGGTTTGCCATAAAAGCTGGAGAATGTTACATGTTGGCTGCGGAGAAGGTGAATGATTTGGCTAGGGCTATCGCGCTTTATCTTAGGGCTGCTAGAATCTTTAGAGATTATGGGGATACTGAGATGGCGCATTCATGTGGCTTGAAGGCTTGGGAACACTATACTACGCTCATTAATGAAGAGGGTTTCAGATGGGACTATGAGGGGATTCATGCCCTCAAACTTCTTGGCGACTTCCTTACGGAGGAAGGCGACCTAGAAAGGGCTGCCAGAGTCTATTGGGATGCTGCTGAAAAAGCACTTAGGTCTGGAAAAATTCATCTCGCCAGTGGACTCTATAGAGATGCTGGAGACCGATATATGAGGATGGGAAATATGGGGTCCGCCTCAAAATCATACTTAATGGCCGCAGAAGCATATTTTAGGTGTCAAGAATATTTTGAGGCCGCATGGCATTATTGTGAGGCTGGCTTCATGCTTTTATGCCTGAAAAAGCCTGAGGAAGCTTTAGAGGCTTCTGAAAAGGCTGAGCTAGCATGTTATAGAGGACAGATAGAAGTCTTCCTTAAAGACCTTAGCCAAATATGTAAACTGCTTAGTAAAGGCTCCGTGCATGATGCTGAGAAAATATGGGATGGGCTTCAAGCGAAATTTCGCAAAGAATACGTTCAATTAGTCGAGCTATCATTTGAGGCGTGTAGGTTATCCAGTAGTTAAATCAATTAAATTGCATTATAACCGCTTAATCTTAATATAATGCCTATTTAGGAGAATAAATGCTATTATACATATTACGGCTAATGCCAATCCCAATATTATGAGCGGAATCGAATATTCTCCAGAACCAAAAACTATCGGTATAGGCCCGATTAAAATGAAACCACCCAAAGAAGCTTTCAGCCCATAAAGCAATGAGGCAAAAACAAGAATGAGTGACCCAACAAATATCAATATGAAGCCCAAAACAAACATTTTGGCAAATGAAAAACTGATCTTCATCTCCACACCCGGTTCAATGCCCATCTCTTTCCTATAACATTCAGAGCAGAGCCACGAGTAGGGTTCTATACATCTCTCGCATACTGTTCGCCCGCATTCTTGGCAAACATATCTAGCAGACCTCTTTCCACAAACATCACATAGTTTCACACTGTTCCCCTCCTTTTATCCAAAGCTATCGATTACCTGATTGGTGGAAGACTAGCTAGGAGTAGCGTAAACGTCATCACAACAATAATTAGCACTATTGAGAGAATAATTAGAGTTTTCACGGTTTTCCTATCGGTCCCGAAAAGTATCGGTATTGGACCAATCATGATTAGACCACCACCTCTTATGCCCCCTCCACTGCGAGTGTATAATCCTCTTAAAACCATCATTAATATGGCAAATATCGAGATGGCAAAACCTAAGATTACCAGAGCGAGACCTATAAAAAATATCGCTGTGAAATCAACCATGATCTCAGCCAAAAATTACCTTAGTGGAGGGGAATAAATAAGTTTAGCGTTCCAATATTCCTCCAGAGCATTAATAAGGCCAGGAAGAATAATTCAATTTATCAGTTTAATAACCCCTTTAAGGTTGGTAGGCGTTAAGATGACTCTTGAAGATATCATTGCCAAAATTATTTCAGTAAAGCCCAGTTTATCAAGAAAAGAGATTTTAAGTATGATTGAGGCTAAAGTGAAAAGTGCTAAGGGCTTTTTAACCATGGAAAGTGCCGCTCTATCATTGGCCGCTGAGATGGGGATTAAGATTGAGACCCGATTTAGACATGAGACGCGAATCAAGGATTTAATCTCCGGTTTAAGTGATGTCACCATTACAGGCCGAATAATACGTGTCTCTCCACCACAGAAGCTTATACGTCAGGATGGAGAGGAAGTTGTTAAGAGAGACATTCTCATAGCCGATAAGACCGGAGTCATTAAAGTAAACCTTTGGGATAATTGGGCTGAATCCCTTCCATGGGACCATTTACTGGATAGGGTGGTTAGAATATCCCACGCATCTGTGAGGCGAGGGACTGGTGGAGCATTGGAGCTCAACCTTAGCCTAAGGAGCGAGATAGAAGTTGAGCCAAAGGATGTAAAACTTGAAGATTATCCCCCAATAACAAGTTTCGTTAGTAAAATTAATGAGATTACTGGCAATATGAGGGAGGTTAATGTTGTCGGGTTTATAGAGAGGGTTCATCAGATAGTCACATTTAAACGTCAGGGTTATAGTGAAGGGAAAATTAGACGCATAGAGCTTAAGGATTACACCGGCAAAATAATATTGGTTTTATGGAATGCCTATGCTGATATAATCTCAGAAAACCACGCTGGAAAATATGTTATGCTCACTGGGCTTAAAGTTAAGCAGCGTTTTGACGGCCAAATCGAATTGCACACTAAAGACAATAAAACTAAAATAGTGTTCCTAGAGAAAAAGCCATCTGGATTTTAATGTACAAATTCTACTGTAAAAAAATAAATTAATGAGAAAAAATAAAGGTGGGGATTTCCGCTTCTACTCTTTCTTCACCAATGATATCTCTATTGTTGAGACATTCGACTTCGGCCGATCTGGACTTGACATCTCCTGCGTTCCTATTTCGATCTTTTCAATGGCTATATCTTTGAGGAATGCGCGCCTTAGAAGTTCAACGACGTCTACGGCTCTGCTTATAGCCCTTCCTCTAGCCTTAACGACGACTCTCTTAGCACCAGAGTTGAATGCTGTTAGACATGCGACAACGTAATTCATTACCGGCTTCTTTCCGATCATCACTTGGCTTTCTTCGGCCATAGCGTATCTCTACTCCTTCTCCTGTTAATTCTTTGATTTCACTTTATTTTTCTAATAAGCTTGATATAATGTTTTCCATTTTTAGAGCAAAATCCACTTAAATCAATGTGAGCAGAATGGTTAAGGTAAGAGCTGATAGCAGGAATATAATCGATAGAGATTTGGCCTTTTTTGAAACTTTATCAGTTAATAGGCTTAATTCGCTGATTTGTCTTTCTCCAATAACTTTAATTCCGCGAATTGTTGTTCTGTGCCATGCCACCTTAGACGGCCCCATATTTTTGAGCGCCTCAATTACAGCTTCCCTAACATAACCAATTATTTTATCATGGTCTACAACCTCGCCAACTGGATGATAACCCCTCTCAGTCAATACCACGGCGTTAACCACATGGGTGTCTGTCGTAAAAACCTCACCATACTCTATGCTCAAATCCCTCAAGCTCGAAAGAATTTTCTCGCGGAGACCAGAGACCATATTGTTCCCATCTATTGTGATGTAGGCTACCTTTTGGCCTTCGACACCAACGATTATCGCTGATATTCCATCCGGCCCGATTCCATCTTTAAGGCTTAAATCGCTTGGAATAATTTTCCCAGCGCCAACCTCTAGAAGACCCGTTGTGTATTCCAGTAGACTTGCTTTCTCCATAGCTATCATAGATACAATACTAATTAATGAGGTAGCTCTCTCCATATCGAATGGACCATCAATGCTATTATGCGAGTCTATCGCTATGGCCCAGGAGAAACCCAGCTCCATAGCTTTGCGAATAATAGTATCATTCAATTCTAAGGGTAAGTCCTCCATGGTTTCCGGAGCCATAGTAAGCGTCAATAAAATGCACCCATTAAAAACCTGGCAGCCAACCTTCGCACAATTCTTCTCGACAACTAAAAATCGTGTTACCCTACTGGAGAAATTATCAATTTCCCTCAAACTTTTATCTAAAGCCTCCAGAACCTTTTGATTTTCCCTTTGAGAAACTAAATCAAGCTCATGCCCTGATATTCCATGAGGAACGGAAACCACACAACGATATTTGCTTTCAAGCAATCTTCCTATGAGCCCTGGAAGGGGGCTACTTCCAATATTTTTAAATGGTCCTGGATGGAGGTTTGGAATAACCATTATTGCCTTTATTTCTTCATGCTCGCCTTTAAATACAAGTAATGATACGTTTACTTCGCGCTCCTCACCAAGCTGTTCAAGTATCTCCTCAAACGGTTGCTCCACACTCTCAGTCCAGTCTGCTAAGAAGGCTCTAAAGAGTTTGAGTGAGGGAATACCAAAGGCTGCGATTCCAACTTTATTGAGGATTGCCGTAAATAACCAAATGCTCATGAGAGAAAATACAAAAGACAGAAGAAAATGTGTAATATAGTAAGTGGCGCTAAAGTCCATCCCATAAATTATAATCGCGAAAGCTAGTACCAGAGAAGGTTGCAGTAGACCGCAAACAATCTTTGCCAACATGTTAGAGAAGGACGTTGCATATATGACAAGTAGGCGCAGGGAGGTTGCTGCGAAGAAGCCCAAAAAGAGCACCTTAACAGATAAGTTCACGTCTAAAAAGTAGGATTTGATTAAAGCGGACGCTACTGTAAATGCCAGAAATAGAAGGTTGGAGGAGAAGGAGAGAAACAGCATCCTCCTAAATTTTAGAATTAAATCCCTTTTGAGAAAAAGGTTAATAGCGAAGATATCTGCCAGCAACGTTATTATAAAAGGAGAAAATCCATTTAAAAGCCATCTAGCAACCCATACTAGAGAGAAAATAAATGGGGTGCTCAGCGCTAAACCAAAGAGCAAGCTCTCAATAAATAAAAGAGTGAGCACCAGCCTGAAGGATGGAAGCTTAAATAGTGAGGAGTAATGTCTAATCGCTAAATCAATACTGCTTCTATGCGGGGGGCTCTTCATACTATTTTCTCCAGTGAATAGCAAAGTAAGAATAATTAGATGAAGAAACAAAAATGTTTATCAAAGAAGTGTTAAGGAATCATTTTTCAGCCATAATTTTACTCCAAATTCTAGGCTGAGAATCGGACAATCACACATACTATGATGAACGCGATGGCTAATATAATTAGTGTTCTTGGCCTTATCTTTATTCCCAAACTCTCCTCCTCAAAAAACCTTAAAAGCCCGGCACTTGTAGCTGGCGCAGGTGCTCTTCTCTCTCTTCGCCTCTCTCTTCTACTACTCAAGGTTCTACTTCACCGTCCTTACATCAACTAATTTATCAATTCAACTAATTAATCTTTCCTTCCTTAAACTCTGGCCTCTTTTTACCCAGTTTCCTATCTAAGCACGCCTTTATAAAGCCATAATATTCTGGGCTTGGCTTTCCAGGTCTGCTCTTAAATTCTCCGTGGAATTGAGATGCTAAAAAGAAGAATTTGTCAGGCAACTCGAGTATTTCCATACGTTTCCCATCGGGGCTTCTTCCTGAGAAAACAAGCCCGTTCTTCTCAAGAATCCCTATATATTCTGGGTTAACTTCATATCTATGTCTATGTCTCTCATAAATCTCTGTGGCGCCATAAAGTTTATGAGCAAGCGTCCCCTCCCGCACCACTATTTTGTGGGCTCCTAAGCGCATAGTAGCCCCTTTATATTTAATTTGATGTTGTTCCGGCATCAAATCTATTACTGGATTGGGTGTTTCTTCATCTATTTCAGTGCTATTGGCATTTTCTAATCCACATACATTCCTTGCAAACTCTACGACAGCTAATTGGAATCCATAGCAGATTCCAAGGAATGGAATATTATTCTCCCTAGCAAACTTGATTGCGGCAATCTTTCCGGAAGTTCCCCTCGGCCCAAATCCGTATGGAACGAATATGCCATCATAGTTCCTTAAAATACTAATTTTTTCCGGACTTTCCTCGAAGGTTTCAGCCTCAATATAATCTATTAGAACCTTTGTGTTACAAGCGGCGCCAGCATGCTTCATAGCCTCATTCATGCTGACATAGCTATCTGTTAAGCCTGTGTATTTGCCAACTAAAGCTATTTTAACGGCGTATTTGCAGTTCTCGAGAGAATCAACAAACCTCCTCCACTCTTCTATCTTCTTACTATCAGGGCGGTTCGGTGTAAGACCAAGTCTTCTACATATATAGTCTCCCATTCCTTGCTTTTCAAGAATCAATGGAACTTTATATACCGATGACACATTATATGAGCAGAAGACCGCATTCTTAGGTATTGTTCCAAAGAGTGATATCTTTTCCAGCACATCTTCGCTAATCATTTTTGCACATCTTGAGACTATTATGTCCGGTTGAATACCTATCCTACGTAGCTCATTAACGCTATGTTGAAGTGGTTTTGTCTTCATCTCAGATGTTACGTCAAGTATGGGAACTAGAGCAACATGTATGTATAGCGTGTTCTCATAGCCCTCTTCTAAGCGCATCTGTCTTATAGCCTCCAAGAATGGCAACCCCTCTATGTCACCGACGGTTCCACCACACTCAGTTAAGACTACATCAACACCAGATTTTTCTGCAACAGCACGTATCCTACGCTTAATCTCATCGGTTATATGCGGGATTATCTGAACACATTTTCCTAGAAAGTCTCCGCGCCTCTCCTTCTCAATGACGGCCTGATATACCTGTCCAGTCGTAATATTGTTTTCTTTAGAGAGGTTTATATCAAGAAATCTTTCATACCAGCCTAGGTCTAGGTCCGTTTCGCCCCCGTCATCTGTGACAAATATCTCGCCATGGATATATGGATTCATAGTTCCAGCATCAACATTCACGTATGGGTCTATTTTTATTGCGGTAACAGAGAAACCCCTAAATTGGAGCATCTTGCCAACCGACGATGTAACGACACCCTTTCCAACAGAGCTTAAGACACCGCCCGTAACAAAGATATATTTGACCATCTCCATGCGCTCCCCTGACACAAACATAAAGAATTAAGGCTAAAACTTACTTAAAACGGTTAATGTTCTAGAAATCTATGAAGCGACAACGAAAAGTTTTTCTTCTAAAAGACCCTTTATCTTAAAAGATACTCGCTAATCTGGAGCAGAATCATATATGAGGATTGGGGTCTTAACTGGAGGTGGGGATGCACCGGGGCTTAATGCTGCGATAAGGGCCATTGTGAAGAAATGCGAGAAATATGGATTTGAGGTTTTGGGCATTAGGCGCGGTTGGGCTGGTATGCTCGAGGGAGATGCTGTGCCACTAAAATATGAGAACATTAAGGATATAATCTCAATGGGCGGAACGATAATCAAAACGTCTAGGACTAATCCGCTGAAGCAGCCCGATGGTATAAAGAGAATATCTGAGAATTTTAAGAAGCTCGGTTTGGACGCTTTAATAGCGATAGGCGGGGATGACACATTAAGTGTTGCTAAGGCGCTCAGCGATGCTGGGTTGTATGTTGTTGGAATCCCAAAAACTATAGACTATGATGTTCCTGAAACAGAGCATACAATAGGTTTTGATACCGCAGTTAATGAGGCGATGCATCAGATAGAGAACATTAAGGCTACAGCCGACGCTCATGAAAGGGTCTTCGTAGTTGAGATTATGGGTAGGCACGCTGGCTGGATTGCTCTTTACTCTGGACTTGCTGCTGGCGCAGACCTGATATTAATTCCAGAGGAACCATTTAGCATAGAAGATGTGGCAAACTTCGTGAGAAAGAAGATGGAGAAAGGCCAAAAGGCTATAGTAATAGTTGTTGCAGAGGGCGCTCTAATTAAGGATTATAAAGGTCCTATAACGAAAGACGTTAAAGTTGACCAGTTTGGGCACGTTTATCTCGGAGGGATAGGCGAATTTCTGGCTAAGGAGCTTGAAAAAGCTCTGGGCATTGAGACCAGATATGTTGTTCCAGCTCACACTATTAGGGGTGGGTCACCAACAGCCATAGACCGCATAATCGCTACAAGATATGGGTTGGCTGCAGTAGACCTAGTCAAGGATGGAAAGTTCGGTCTGATGGTTGCGCTTAAAGCTGGCAAGATAACTACTGTTCCACTCTCCGAAGCGACTGGAAGAATAAAGCAAGTTGACCCAGAGTTATATCAAGAGGCTAAAGTCTTCTTTGAGTAATCCTGTATTTCAGTAGCGTTCTTTAAACACCTCATACTTTTATGTCTAAACCGCGCTCCCTAAGGAAATCATTTAATTCATTTCTGTAGGGTAACGCTGTTATTGCGCCGTGTCTCGTAACGACTAGGGCTCCAACGGCATTCGCAATTGTAACACATTTTTCTAAATCCCAGTCTCTGAGTAGCCCAAAAAGTAGACCAGCATTCCATCCATCCCCGGCGCCGGTCGTATCTATAGCTTTAACCTTAAATGCTGGCATATAGACGCGCGCTCCATCTCTAGTTTTAACCAGCGCTCCCTTTTCGCCAAGCTTTATTCCAACGATATTAATGCCATATTTTAGAGCTTTATCAGCAGCCTTATCCGGGTCACTCGTCCCAAATATAAATTCTGACTCCTCACGAGAGAAAGTCGCTATATCTAACAATTTTAGCGCCTTCCCATATATGGTTTGTATAGTTCTCTCAGACCTCCAAACGTCAAGCCTTAAGGTCGGGTCAAATGAAACCTTAACGCCCTCCCTCCTAGCATGAAAAATAGCCTCAAAAATTGCCTTTCTTGTCGGATTTTGTGATAGGGCAAAGCCAGAAACATGGAGAATCTTTGCAGATGAAATATACTCATAATCAATATCTTCAGGTAATAGGGAATCGACGGAGGTCCCCCTAACCCATGGGCTACGATAAAAGATGAATGTGCGCTCACCAGTTTCAGGCTCATTCACAACAAACGCTAAAGTTGTTCTTAACTTCTTCTTGATTTTAACACGTGATACATCAACGCCGTTACTCTTAAGTTCTCTTAGAAGAAAATGACCGAAAGGGTCGTCTCCAACAACGGTTATGGCACCTGATGTTGAACCTAATCTGGATATGCCGACAAGCGTGTTCATAGGCGCTCCGCCAAAGAACCTCTTAAAAACTGATGCCTCAATATATGGGACTGGCTCTGTTGCAATAAAGTCTATTAGAACCTCACCTATTCCAACAACCTCTGGGTTCAATTCTTTACCATCTCACTTTTTCCTCTCTAACCTCTCAATCCAATTCATATATGGTCTTAGAACCTCGGGTATTATGACTGAACCGTCCTTCTGCTGATAATGCTCTAGAATTGCCATCATTGTTCTGCTGGTCGCAAGCGCCGTGCTATTGAGTGTATGCACAAAACCCTTTGGAGGTTTGCCAGGCCCCTCACGATACTTTATATTCAACCTTCTCGCTTGATAGTCTGTGCAATTCGAGTTTGAGCCTATTTCTCTAAACTTCCCGTCAACCATCCAGACCTCAGTGTCATATTTCTTTGCTGCAACCGTTCCTATATCGCCAGTGCAGACGTTAACTACACGATAGTGTAGTCCGAGCATCTGATACATCTCCTCACAGTTCCGCTGTAGTTCCTCATGAATCTCCCATGACTGCTCTGGTAGGCAAAAGACGAACTGCTCAATCTTATTAAACTGATGCATCCTAAAGAATCCCTTCGTGTATTTGCCATGTGCTCCAACTTCCTTCCTAAAGTTTGTGCTCATTCCAACAAACTTTAATGGCAGTTCACTTTTATCGAGAGTTTCATCCATATACATTGCCGCTATGGGATGCTCGCTTGTAGCAATCAAATATAGGTCCTCACCCTCAATCTTATACATGACGGTTTCAAAATCGGCTAAATCGACAACGCCTTCATAGGGTTTCCTTCGGAGCATGAACGGCGGCTCAATCAGTATATATCCGCGCTTTCTCAGAAAGTCTATAGCAAACCTCTGAATCGCCAAATCCAACAGAACAAGCTCCTCCTTAAAATAGAAAAAGCCCGACCCAGCAACCTTATTGGCTCTTTCCTCATCAACTAAACCTAAATCTTTGGCTATCTCTATATGGCTTTTGGGTGGAAAATCAAATTTTGGAGGTGAACCCCAACGCCTTATCTCAACATTATCATTTTCATCACGACCGTATGGAACAGACTCATGAAGCAAGTTTGGTATGCGCATAAGTAGGTTCATAGACTTCCGTCTATATTCCTCAGCCTCACTTTCAACTCTTTTTATTTCATTTTGCAGCCTCTCAGCCTCAATAAGCAGCTGACTCTCATCCTCCTTCCTCTTCTTTATTTGAGCAATGGTCAAACTCAACTCATTACGCCTTCTCCTAAGATTATTAAGTTCGGTTTGGAGGGCCCTCCATCGTTTATCAGCCTCTATGAATTCCTCTAAAATCCGCAGCTTTTCCGGGTCATTTCTACGCTTAATATTCTCCCTAACTAAATCCGGATTCTCCCTTATCAGCTTCACATCAATCATTTACCGAGCGCCTCTAGTCATCTTCCAGAAAATTAAAATTGTATCAAAGACCGATATAAGAATGTAGCTCCATCAGCAAACCTTTAATATAACCCATTTTCACTTATTCTCTGGGCGTGGTGGTGTAGTAAGTGTCAAAGAGCACGCGCGTCAAGGATAAGTGGCGGAGCAAAAGATGGTATACTGTTATAGCCCCCCCATACTTTGGAAGCGTTGAGATAGGCTCTATACCAGCCGATGATCCACAGAAGCTCTTGGGTAGAGTTGTTGAGGCAACGCTTTATGACATAACAGAGGATTTTGCGCACCAATATTTGAAGACATACTTTCAAGTGATTGGGGTTGATGGCAGAAGAGCTCTAACAATCTTTAAAGGGCATGAGTATTCTAGAGACTATCTTAGGAGCCTGGTTAGAAGAAAAACGACCAAAGTGGATGGCATATTTGATGTGACAACTAAGGATGGATATAAGTTGAGAGTTGCTTCATGCGCCTTTACAACAACAAGAATAAAGACGTCACAGGAGAGGGAGATACGCGCAATAATGAGAAAAATAATTGAAGAGAAGGCAAAAACATTAAACTTTGACCAATTCGTGCAGGAGGCTGTTCTAGGCAAAATAGCCTCAGATATATATAATGAGGCTAAAAAGATAGCGGCACTACGGCATGTAGGCATAAGAAAGACAAAGCTGCTTTCAAGACCGGAAATTCAGGCTGAAGTCATCAAAGAAGAACAGATTCCCCATGTAGAAGAGGGTGCTGGAGCCGAGGGTGAGGAGATAAAGGAAGAGGATACCTCAAGCGATAAGAAAGAATAACCATAAGGTAAAAGTGTTAGGCATCCTCGATTCGCCATGGATAATCTCTCATTAACATCCTCTCTTAGGAAGAGAGTTGCTAGGGAAGCAGCACTTCTTCTTTACACTTTACAGGAAAAGGAGTTTAAGCAGGCTAAGGAGAGGGCTGCTAAAACTCTTGGTGTGAGAATTTTGCCAACAAATCTGGAGGTTGCTGAGGAGCTGGATTCCATAGCTGATGAGTATGAGGGCAATTCTAGATGGGAACGCCTAATACGTATGCGCAGAGAAGCACTTGAAATAATGGAGATGCTTAAGGATTTTCATCCTAAACTTGTAGGTAGCGTCTGGAGGGGAACTATAAATAAAAATAGCGATATAGACATCATAGTCTTCTCCGACAATAAGGAGCCTATTATGATGGCTCTTGCCAAGAAAAATTTGAGGATAACAAGAGTTGAAATAACTCCCGCTGCAAAAGATGGGAGTGGCGAAGCAACACATATTTTTCTTAATCTTCCCTCTGGGGATGAAGTGGAGTTAGTTATAAGGAGACCTGAGGATATAGATAAGGAGGAGCGATGTGAGATATATGGAGATGTAAAGAAGGGACTGAACATAAATCAACTAAGAGAGGTTCTCAAAGATAATCCCCTACAAAGATTTATCCCAAAGAAGAAGGAAAATTTTGGAGCACGATTTCACCTTTAAAAAATGTTTTAAGCATGGTATACCATAAATTTTAGTGGTTATGGAGTCGAGAATGATGGAAATCGATAAGGAACAGTTTAGGAAAATGTTCCCAAACCTAGCTAGGGAGATAGAGGGTGGAGAAAGTAAGATAACGATATCCTCTATAAGGCTTGACCCAGAGGAGGGCGAGAAAGCTGTCTCAAAGAGATTCGATGGATACAATCCAGATGTAATCGACTTCCTGAGAAGATGCGATAATGAAGAGCAGGCTGAAGAGATAATAGCCTACCTAGAGAGACGGGGTGAGATAAGCCAGCAATATGCGTCAAGCCTAAGAAAGCAGCTAAAGGAGAAAGGCATCAGGAGTTTTGGACCTAAGAAAAGTGAGGCATACTATCTTAGGGAAGCCGGATATAGGTAGTAGTAATTGATTTATAGAAAATATTTTTTAAGTTTAAAGCGCTACATATTCTCTAAAATCGTAATCCTTAAGCAATAATATGAATAGGAGTTGAATAGGTTGAAGCTGAAGAGTAAGTATTTACTGGTCCGCTCGCTCCTAATTGTCCTAATCCCCCTCTGTCTCCTCGGAAGCGTTATAGCGGAAAACGACTCCACCCAATATAATGTGGGCGAAAAGAATTTATCGGTTGGCGTGGAAAGGAAGATAAGTTTTCTCAGCGGCGGATACATCATGATTAACGACACTTTTATTCTCTCATGGAATATGTCTGAAAGTGAGTTTACTCAAACCTCTATGAGTGTCGTAGGTATTATAGGTGGTTATACTGTTGGCTTGCCAAGAAACTACAGTGATATCTTAGTTTACTATTCTGCCCGTGATGCTAAAGGAGATTTGCCAATAAAAGTTTTAGAGGATGATGAGAATTTCCTGTGGCTGGGAATAATCTTCTCTGAACCAATTATGCTGGCTAATAGTGGAACGTACAATTTTACGGTGACATACGTTTTCTCCGAGCTGGTTAGAAGCGAGAGTAAGAGTGTTTTTCACGCTATTTTCCCATTGTATCCTAGCCTTAGAGAGGAAGCCATCTACTGTAATGTTACCGTTATTTTTCCACCCGCTTCCTCAGTCTCGCAAAACGATTATCCAAGGGAGGTCTTCATTAATAAGACAAGCGACCATAGAATCATAAATAACTTTACTAGCCCACTTACACCATATGCAAACTTCTCATCATGGGCTAAATTCTCAAGCACAACATTCAAGCTGTTAAAGTTTCTGGAAATGAGAAGGGAGATACTGGTTGACGTTTGGGGCAAGATAACCGTAACCGACTTCTACGAGATAATGCCTATGATAAATGTAGGCGATATAACGCTTAATCTTCCGGCTGGAGCATCGGATATATCAGTTTACGACGCTTATGGTCAGTATGGGAAGAACGAAATCTATGTGATGGAGAAGGATGATTTTACATCAATTGAGGTTACCTTAGGCGAGAAAATTAAGGAGAGTAGGGGTGGCAGATTAGCAGTATCCTACACGCTGCCATTCTGGAGATATATTATTAGAGGCGGATGGCAGGACTACATATTGAACATTAATATCACAAAGCCAGATGAGTGGATTATAAAAAAGATGACAATTACAGTAATTTTGCCTGAGGGTGCCGGCTTCGTTCAAGAGAATCGTGAGAATATAACATTTAGTAGGCTGGGTCTATTCCAAGAGAAGATGGTCGTCGAGTATTATAGGGTTACAAGATATCAGAGACTGAATTTAAGCGTCAAATATCAATATATGATTTTGTGGGCCACCCTTAGACCAACGCTGTCTATCAGTGTCCTAGCGGGCATAATAAGCTTAGCCGTAGTAACCGCTAAATATGTGGGTGGAGGTAGGGCTGCAACATCAACATTGGTTCCGATGGAAACCATAAGAAAGTTTATTGAGTCTTATGAGGAAAGGATGCGCCTAATGTCTGAAATAGAGTATCTGGAGGAGCAGTCCAGGAAGGGCAAGATTTCGAGGCGCCAATACATGCTGCAGAGGAGACTTTTAGAGGAACGCCTCTCTAATACTCAAAATAGTATCGCTACTCTCCGAAGGGAGATTGAAGCCATTGGTGGGCGCTATATGGATATGCTAAGAAGGCTGGAGGCTGCCAGCGCAAATATTATGGCGCTGAAAAGAAGCATCGCTGAGGTTGAAGCCAGATATGCCCGTGGAGAAATATCTGCCGAATCTCGCCGTAATCTTATAAATGAATACGAGCGCAGAAGAAAAGAGGCAGAAAACATGATAGATGATACTCTCTTAAGGCTTAAAGAAGAAATCATGTAAAATTTAATATTCATATTCGGATTCTAAATCTGAATGAAAAGAAATTTTAATATATTTTTACAATATAGTTTTGAAATATGGTTATATTTGAAGAACTCTGCGAATATTTTGGTTTCTCTGAGTATGAAGCAAGAGTTTATGAATTTCTAGTTAAGGAGGGCCCCTCTACAGCCAGAAAGATAAGCATGTCATGCGATGTTCCGAGAACAAAGATTTATGAAACTTTGAGGAAACTTATTGAGCATGAAGTAGTTGTTGAGGTTCCAACTAATCCTAAGAGGTTTATGGCTTTATCTCCAAATGAAACTTTAAGGCCGCTTTTGAAGTCTCAGAGAGCAATAATTAGAAGATTTAACGCGCTTATATCAAGTCTCCAGAGAAGTTATGAGAGGTCGATGTCCTTAGCCAACATAGTGAGGGGGGAGATATGGTTTTTTATTGGGCAAGATGCTGCAAGAAACCTCTCAGACATATTGTTACGTGCGAGAAGAAAAGTCACGATATCACTTTCATGGAAATCTTTTATCCAGTTCTACAGCGCATTTGGAAGACTTCTCGATAAATTAAATGAGAAGGGAGTTGAGATTTTAGTGTATTTCTTTGGCGTTTCAGCGGTCAATCGAAGGTTCTGCCAGAACATAGGCTTGAATTATAAAGTTGTCAACTCTAATTTTGCCCTGCCCATGGTTCTCTTAAATGTTGACGATAAATTTTCCTTGATTTATTTAGCCTCTAATACATGCAGTTCTTTCCCGGAGGGAATAATGATTTTATTCCAAAGCCAAATCCTGCGCGACTTAATTGATGAAATCCTTCAAAAGGATACCGTCTCTATAGAGGAAAAAGAAATTAAGCAATAAGATGGAATGCTGAATAGCCTTTTCTCTACCACTTAACTCTTTTAACTCCAAAAACCTTTTATTCCTCTCCATCATTCTACTTGAAATTCAAATGGAGGTATCCTAAAGTGGTTAGAATAGAAATAGATCTTGAGAAATGCACTGGTTGCGGAACATGCGTTGATGTGTGTCCCTCAGGGGTCTATGAGCTCAAAAATGATAAGTCTGTGGCTGTTAATGTTGATGCATGTCTCGTTTGTAGAGCATGTGAGAGCCAGTGTCCTAATGGTGCTATAACTGTCATTGAGGAGTGAACTTTTTATAGTCTCCTTACAGCGACCAGTATCTAGACTGAATCCTTCTAACATTCCTGATAACTTTTTCAGCCTCCTTTTGAGCTAGCAAATTTATTGGTGGGCTTTTATCCTTAATCTTAATTGTTAGTCCAGCCATCTTTGCCACGCATGCGGCAACCACTCTCTTAAGAAGCCATATATTATATCCACCCTCGAGAATAGCAGCCATTCTTCCATTGCACACTCCACGTGCAAAATCAAGGATTAATTGGAATATTCTCGGGTATATGTAGGCAGATAAGGATAGGTCGGCAATATAATCCCTATAGTAACCATCAAAGCCCACTGAAACCAGCATGAACTGCGGCTTATATTGTGCGGCTATCGGCAAAACAATAGTCTTTAGCGACTTCCAAAATGAGGGATCCCCCGATCCGTATGGAAGTGGAATGTTAATGGTGTATCCTCTTCCTTCTCCTTCACCAACCTCCCAGATGAAGCCAGTCCTAGGAAACTCGATTGGCTCCTCATGTATACTTGTGTAGAGCACGCTGCTATCCTCGTAAAAGATCTCTTGGGTTCCATTTCCATGGTGGGCGTCTATATCGAGAATAATTATTCTTTTTAATCCCCATTCTCTAATGAGATATTTAGCTGCTATAGCAGCATTATTGAATATACAGAAGCCCTCCGAGCGGGCTGGCCCAGCATGATGGCCTGGAGGTCTAATTATCGCGAATGCATTAGCGAATTCACCAGATATTACGCCCCTAACAGCTTCTAAAGCTCCCCCAACAGCCACCCTCGCAGCTTCGAAGCTTTCTCTTGAAACCTGCGTCTCCTCATCCAATAATCCACCTCCAGATTCACATATAGATTTAACTCTCTCTATATACTCGCTTTCATGAACAAGTTTTAGATTCTCTATGCTGGCAGGCTTGGGTCTAACCATTCTGATATTATTGTTGTTGAGTAAGCCGCTTTTTTCTATGCCATCCATTATTGCCATTAAGCGTTGAGGTCTCTCGGGGTGCTGGTTTCCAGTTTTATGTTCTAAGCATTTAGGCGAGTATATTATTGCAGTCACCATTTTTAAACCATTCAATCTTCTGAAACATCTGGCTAATAAATTTCTGCAAATTTAATCCTTTTCTACTTGCTATCTTTTTAAGCGCTTTACTTACACCAGTCCCATATTGAATCGCCTTCTTCGGTCTAAGATAAATCTCCTGGGGCAGACCAATATATTTAGCCAGATGTCTAAGCACCCTTTTTCTCAAAGAATCCCCCTCGGACTCTATCTTCATTCTTGTGGGTATGCTAAGTGCAAAAGACACTAAACTGTAATCCACATAGGGAAATCTGACTTCCACACCATTAAAGGAGCAAATCTTGTCTTCAGGTTCTAGGCTACTTTCATGTAAGGTGAGCACATCATTATAGAGGGTTTGCTCAATATTTCCCCCGGACCGACAATATTCCCTAAGATACTTGTGGTAGCCAGCGAATATCTCATCGCTTCCTTGCCCTGAAAGCATAACATTAAAGTCCATCTTTGAAGATATGTTAGCGATCCAGAATACTGGGATATATATTGATGCTTTCAAGGCATTATCTTCCTCAATCAACCATAAAACTCTAGGTAACGTCTCCTCAACATCCCTTAGGGTGTATGCTTCGGCTTTAATTGGTAAACCAACCTCATCGGCTATCATCTCGGCATACTTTAGCTCCTCAGAATCTTCGAGACCAACTGAGATTAATAGTGGCTTCTTACCAATCTCCAGCGCTAGGGAGGCAATTATAGCACTATCTAAGCCCCCGGAAAAAGCTATAGAAAATCTTCCAAGATTTATTGTCTTTCTCTTAATTGAATCCAATAGCATCGCGTGTAATCTTCGGATAGCTTCCTCCTCACTAATAGGTTCTATTTTAGGTCTATACAAAATTTTTACTGGCCGAATTACTATGCCATCCCTTGTAATCTCAGCTAAATTTCCCGGAGGGAAGGATTTTATCTGCTCATCTTTTATTCCTATGAACCATAGCGCTTTTCGCTCTGAGGCTAATGCATAAATTTGCTCATTAACACCTAAATAGAGCGGAGTCGCGCCGAGCGGCTCTCTCCCAACAATTAATCTGTGACCATCAAGGATTACAAATGAGAATGAGCCGTTTATCTCGTTAATGGCGTGCTCCGCAGCCTCCCTTGCGTCATTTAAACGCTCCAATAGATTGGTGATAGTATCCGCATCACTATCTTCTGATGAGAAAAATCTTCCGGTGAAGGCGACTTTAAAGTTGCCAGCTTCGATGGGTTGTGGGGTGTCGCTTGGAAGAACTGCGCTAAAATTATATCCTAATGCGATATCAGACTTGACGTTTAATAGTTCGCGTAAATCATCAATGCTTCTTGCGATAGTCAGCATAGAATCCGTTGCTATTCCATAAGCATCCTTACCCCTATGCTTCAGGACATTAAGCATTTTGACGATTTCCGGAATCACATTTTTTCCATGCCTAGATATAACCGATATTAAAGCGCCCATTACGAGACTCTCTAAATCATACTAGTTTAGCTTCCCAAATTTAAAGAGTGTTAGGACAATAAATTTGCGGGAAGCAATTAATTTTTATACTCTGAAGCGAAAAAATCTATTCGTCGTGCAAATTGAAGCATTCAGATGGGATATCCGTCCGGAGGTGGATTTGCATTGCCCATTCTGCCAATCGATACTGGGCGATATGGAACGCAGGAGATGCTCAGAGTATTTGAGGAGGAGAACTATATTCAGAGGATGCTTGATGTTGAGGCTGCTTTAGCATGGGCTCAAAGTGAGGTTGGGGAGATTCCAAGGGAAGCCGCTGAAAAAATTATGGAAATGGCCTCAACGAAATACGTGAAGGTTAGCCGTGTGAAAGAAATAGAGAGGGAGATTAAGCATGATGTTATGGCTTTAGTTAAGGCTTTAGCCGAGGTTTGCGGTCCAAGCGGCGCATATGTTCATTTGGGCATAACAAGCTACGATATTGTCGATACGGCTAGGGCCCTTCAGCTTAGGGATGCCCTGGACATAATTGAGCAGCGTCTGAACGATTTAGAGCTTATTCTGCTTAATCTTGCTGAGCGCTATAAGAGCACGATAATGATAGGGCGAACACATGGGCAGCATGCTCTACCAATAACTTTTGGGCTTAAGATGGCTGTTTGGATGCGCGAAATCTCAAGGAACATAGAAAGACTGAGAGAGTGCAGAAAGCGAATCTTAGTTGGCAAGATAACTGGAGCCGTTGGAACACAGGCGGGGCTGGGTCCAAATGCTTTGAAAATACAAGAGCTCGTAATGAAGAGACTTGGGTTAAAGCATGCTGAGGTTACAACCCAAATAATTCAGAGAGATAGGCATGCTGAACTTATATGTTTACTGGCCATTATAGCATCGACTCTCGATAAGTTCGCGACTGAAATAAGGGAATTGCAGAGGACTGAGATAGCTGAGGTTTTTGAGCCGTTTGAGAGGCAGAGGCAGGTTGGCAGTTCAACAATGCCCCATAAACGTAATCCTGAGATATGCGAGAGAATATGTGGGCTTGCGAAGGTTGTTAGGGGTCTTGTTATTCCAGCCCTAGAAAATATTCCGACATGGCATGAGAGGGATTTAACGCAGTCGTCGGCTGAAAGATTCACTATACCAGAGGCTTGCATATTAGTCGACTACATGTTGTATTTAATGATATGGGTCCTCTCGAACCTTGAGGTTGATGAGGATAGAATGCAAAGGAACATTGATATTACCGAGGGACGAATAATGTCGGAGGCCGTTATGATAGCTTTAACAAGGAAGGGTATGAGCCGGCAAGATGCTCATGAACTCCTAAGGCAACTAACAATTAAAAGTATATCCGAGAAGATTTCATTCAGAGATGCCCTCCTAAGCAATGAAGCAGTTAGGAGCCTGCTCACTGAAAAAGAGATAGATGAAGCATTAGACCCAAAAAACTATCTTGGCACAACTATTGAGCAGATTGAAAATGCCATAAAAAAGACCCGTCAAGAGAGGCTTGAAAGAGGTCTAAAAGAGTAAGCGATGTATCACAAAAGAACGAGAAAACCATATTTTGTTCTACAAGAAAGTTATAATAGTTTTGTTACTAATTTTCATCCTGCTTCTGACCGTATTGTTCACTCATTTTAAGATTGAGAGTGATAAAGCAACCAATAATCAATTTTTTATTTATTACGGGGAGGTTGTGACACCTATCTTAATTGGCGCCCAAAATATCAAGGACCCGGATTTCTTCAGATACGCTAATCACTCATCTTTTAGGGACGATGAAGGCTACTATTATATTGTAGTTACAGATAATCTCTATCCAGCAATACTGAGGACGAAGAATCTCAAAACATACGAATTTGTTGTGACGATTAGAAATTTGGTGGGAAAGGTTGCTCCATACATCATTTATGAACCACAAGAGAATAGACTATGTCTGTTCTACAGTGACTGGCTGAATATAATTCAAGGTGACTAGGAAACTATTCAAAGAATATGGCTCAATAAAATTTGAGGACCAGGGATATCTGCATATCGATGAGTCTCCACTAATAAGTAGCGATGCTGGATGGGACCCCTAATTGTAAAGATTAATGAAACTTATTTTATGATTTTCTCATCGGCATCCCATGGGGTGCATCTGGCCTTCACACAAAGGCTTGGAATCGAATGGAAGTATATTGGCACTATGATATCTGAGCGCCGTGAGAATCCAGCCCTATTTCAACACGAGGGCAAATGGTATATGCTGATAGGAACATATGATGGTGATTGATATGACCTCTACTCCTCAGAAAACTTCTTAAAATGGAAGTTGGAGAAAAGAGGATGGTTTAAAGATTCTGAGCACCCCGTGCTGCCAGCTGGTTCCACATGCTTATTAGTCAACGAAACCTTATATCATCTGTATCAAGCGCCATTAAGTGTGGATTATATGTCTGGAGGATTCTCACTTAAACTGACCTATACAACACTTAGCTCTGACTCGTGAATAAATCATTGTCCCAAGGTCGCTTCTTAGTTTGCAAAAGATTTTTAAGCAACCTCCATATACTACTATGCGGTTTCATTCCTCTTTGGAGGGCAAAAAGTGAGGGATATACGGGTACGGAGGGCTCGTTACCTCCATAGCCACATCTAATCCAGCTGCCCAAACTGTTTTTCACTTTAAAAAGCATATTTGCTCTTCAAATGCTTCAATAAAGTCTTCTGGAATGTCCCTCCTTTCGCCAGAAATCTCCATCTATGAGCGGAAAATTCTGAAGGTGACTGTATATGGTTAGGATGAGTGGAGCGAAGGCTTTGGTAGAGGCGCTGAAAAGGGAGAATGTTAAGGTCATATTTGGCATACCCGGGGGTGCGATACTGCCAGTCTACGATGTTCTCTATGACGCAGACATATGGCATATACTGATGCGGCATGAACAATGTGCTGCACATGCTGCTGATGGTTATGCTAGAGCCAGCGGTCAAGTTGGAGTCTGCATGTCTACTTCAGGTCCTGGCGCAACAAATCTGGTTACTGGCATAGCAAATGCGTACATGGACTCCTCACCAGTAGTCGCCATAACAGGGCAAGTTCCAAGACCATTTATAGGCAAAGATGCCTTCCAAGAAACCGATATAGTTGGCATAACAACCCCTATAACCAAATGTAACTTCCAGGTTAGGAGCGCTGCGGAGATACCTAAAATCGTTAGGACGGCCTTTTATATAGCTTCGACCGGCAGGCACGGGCCAGTTCTCATAGACCTTCCAAGAGACACACAGATAGAGGAGGCTGAAATGAACTTTGATGAAAAAATCGAACTTAGAGGATACAAGCCAGTCTACGAACCCCATCCACTACAGATTGAAAAGGCCGTTCAACTGCTGATTCAAGCTGAGCGGCCAGTTATAGTTGCTGGCGGTGGCGTTATTGCATCAAACGCCTGCTCCGAGCTAGTTACTTTAGCTGAGACTCTTCTTGCACCAGTTGCAACAACCCTAATGGGTAAGGGAGCTATACCGGAGGATCATCCATTGTCGCTTGGTATGCTTGGTATGCATGGCACTGTTGCGGCTAATTATATGGTTCAGGATGCTGATGTACTATTGGCTGTTGGGATGAGGTTTTCTGATAGGAGCACCGGAAACATAAAGACTTTTTGTCCAAATGGAAAAATAATTCATATAGACATAGACTCTTCTGAGATAGGTAAAAATGTTAGGCCTCATATTCCAATAGTCGCGGATGCGAAGAAAGCTCTACAAGCTATATACAATCGCCTTATAGAGAAGTTTAACAGAAAAGAGCGTTCGGTTTGGCTAAATAGGGTGCAGGAGCTGAAGAGGATGCATGAGGAAATGGTTAAGAATAGCGGCGATGGAATAAAGCCTCCGGCATTGATGGCTGAAATAAGGAGAATACTGCCAAACAATGCGATAATAACCACTGAGGTTGGTCAAAATCAAATGTGGGCCGCATTATACCTAAAAGTCTATAAACCCAGAACATTCATAAGCTCTGGTGGTCTAGGAACTATGGGCTTTGGTTTTCCAGCGGCAATAGGCGCAAAAGTTGCATGCCCAAATGTTCCAGTCGTAGATATAGCCGGAGATGGAAGCTTCATAATGACTGAGCAGGACCTCGCATCCTCGGTTGCATGGAAGCTTCCGGTCATCGTCATCGTTCTAAATAATTCGGTTCTCGGGATGGTCGCTCAATGGCAGAGGCTTTTCTACAATAGGAGGTATTCGGCCGTCGACCTTAAGAGGATACCTGATTTCGTTAAGTTGGCTGAGGCTTATGGTGCGCAGGGTCTTCGTGCTCAATCGATTGAGGAGTTTAGGTGGGCCCTTAAAACGGCTTTGAATAGCGATGTAACGACGGTTATAGATGTTCCTATATCATCCGAGGAGAACGTCTTACCTATGGTTCCCCCCGGTCAGGACCTTAGAAATTTGATGTTGAGTTGATGGGTATGGAGAGGGAAGAGAATATTTATATGATATCGGCCATAGTGGAGCACAAGCCTGGAGTATTATACAGCATCTCGAATATGTTTAGGAGAAGAGGCTTCAATATAGAGAGCATATCGGTTGGTGAAGCCGAACAGCCTGACCTCGCAAGAATGACTATAACAATAAAAGGGGACGAGATGCTAGTTGAGCAGGTTGTTAAGCAGCTTAAGAAGCTCATAAGCGTCATTAAAGTTAGCATACTGGACCCAAAGAATACTGTTGCGAGGGAGCTGGCTCTTATAAAAGTGAGCACTCCGGATGCTAGGGTTAGGTCTGACGTAATAAATTATACTGAGATTTTTAAGGGTCATGTTGTCGACGTTGCACATGAATCATTAATAATAGAGATAACTGGCGACACGGATAAGATAAACGCCTTTATAGAGCTCATGAAGCCCTTTGGAATAAGGGAGATTGCCAGAACCGGCATAGCTGCCCTCCCAAGAGGGATGAGGTCTGTAAAAATGGAGTGATTTGGAGGGAGACTTATATGGTTAGGGTGTATTTTGATAGGGACGCAAATTTAGACATAATTAAGGATAAGGTGATTGCTGTAATTGGCTATGGAAGCCAGGGATGTGCTCAAGCCCAGAATATGCGTGATTCGGGCCTGAAGGTCATTATTGGACTTAGGCCTAAAGGTGAATCCTGGAAGAGGGCTAAGGATGATGGATTCGATGTTTACACTATACCTGAGGCTGCTAGGATAGGCGATATAATCTTCATGCTAGTTCCAGACATGGTTCAACCAGCAATATATAGGGAGTATATTGAGCCGAATCTATCTGAGGGGAAGGTTCTAGATTTCGCCCACGGCTTCAATATACACTTTAAGCAGATAGTCCCACCGAAAAATATTGACGTCATGATGGTTGCGCCTAAGAGTCCTGGACCGAGGTTACGTGAGACATATCTTAGCGGGTTTGGGGTTCCAGCCCTAATAGCAGTTTACCAAGATTATTCGGGTAAGGCTAAGGATATAGCGCTTGCTGTGGCTAAGGCTTTGGGCTGTACTAGGGCGGGAGTTATAGAAACGACATTTAAGGATGAGACTGAAAGCGACCTCATAGGCGAGCAGACGGTTCTGGTTGGAGGGTTAATCGAACTGATTAAGAAGGGGTTTGAGGTTCTCGTCGAATGCGGTTATCCGCCTGAGCTTGCATACTTTGAGGCTTGCAATGAAGCCAAACTAATAATGGATTTAATATATCAGAGGGGCGTAATCGGCATGCTTAAGGCTGTCTCAGATACGGCTAAATATGGCGGCTTAACTGTCGGACCAAAAGTCATAGATGAGCATGTTAAGGAGAACATGCGTAAGGCAGCTAGGGATGTTCAAAGTGGAAAGTTTGCTCAAGAGTGGATAAATGAGCATGCATCCGGGGAGAAAACTCTTAGAGACCTCATGAAAGAGATTGAAGAGCATCCCCTTGAGAAGGTTGGAGCATTTATACGCAGAATGTCCGGTCTAGAAAAGTAATTTAATCCGTTGAGGTTGAGCATAAACCTATGGGCGGCATGAATATCTCGGAAAAGATTTTGGCACACGCATCTGAGAAAGAGTACGTTAAGCCTGGTGAAATTGTTGATGCAAAAGTCGATATGGCGATGATAAATGAGATAACGGGACCATTGGCCATACAGATATTTAAGCGCATAGGTTTAGAGAGGGTTTGGGATAACCAGCGTATAGTCCTAGTTCTTGACCATCAGGTTCCAGCGGACTCAGTTAAATCAGCCGAATTACATAAAATTATGAGGATGTTTGCGAAGGAGCAGAACATACCATTTCTCTACGATGTTGGTGATGGCGGAATATGCCACCAAGTAATGGTCGAGAAAGGTCATGTTAGACCCGGCGAGCTTATAGTTGGAGCTGACTCTCATACGTGTACTTATGGTGCTTTGGGGGCATTCGCAACAGGTATAGGCTCAACCGAGATGGCTGCAGTCTTTGCAACCGGTAAGTTGTGGTTGAGGGTTCCATCAACAATAAGAATTGACGTGACCGGCGTGTTTGGTGAGTTTGTGACTCCGAAAGACCTAATATTGTATGTGATTGGTGAAATTGGCGCTGATGGCGCGATATATAAAGCTATAGAGTTTACTGGCCCAACTATACGCCAGATGAGTATCAGCGGACGCCTAACTTTATGTAATATGGCTGTCGAGATGGGTGCTAAAACTGGCATAATCGAGCCGGATGAGAAGACGATTCAATATGTGAGGGAGCGGACGGATAAGCCCTTCAGGATATTTAGAAGTGACCCAGATGCCAGATATGAGAAGACTATGGAGTTTAACGTGGATAATCTTGAGCCTATGGTTGCATGTCCGCATTCGGTGGATAATGTTAAGCCCGTAAAGGATGTTGAAGGTGTGGAAATAGACCAAGCATTTTTGGGCTCATGCACAAACGGCCGCTTAGAGGACTTGGAGGTAGCTGCCAGAATACTAAAGGGCAGGCACGTTAAGAAGGGTGTTAGGATGCTAGTTACACCAGCTTCGTCGGAGGTTTATCTTGAAGCGCTAAGAAGCGGCCTTCTGGAGGTTTTTGTTAGAGCTGGAGCATACGTTTGTAATCCCGCATGTGGGGCTTGTTTTGGCGGCCACATGGGCTTATTGGCGGCTGGGGAAGTCTGTATAAGCTCATCTAATAGGAATTTTATTGGTAGAATGGGTAGTCCGGAGGCAAAAATATATTTGGCTTCACCAGCTACTGTTGCTGCATCGGCGGTTGTGGGTAAAATAACTGACCCAAGAAGGTTCTTGGAGGGTTAAGATTATGAGGGTTTCAGGAAGGGCTGTTATATTTGGCAACAATATAAATACTGATGTTATAATTCCAAGCAAGTATCTCACATCCCTAGACCCCACTGAATTAGCCAGACATGCTATGGAGGGTATAGACCCGAATTTCCCAAAGAAAGCTAGGGATGGCGTGATAATTGTTGCTGGTAAGAATTTTGGTTGTGGCTCAAGCCGAGAGCAAGCCCCAATAGCACTTAAGTATGCCGGGGTCCGGTGTATAATAGCTGAATCATTTGCCAGAATTTTCTATAGAAATGCGATAAATATAGGATTGCCAATTCTCGAAGCTCCCGGAATAAGAGGGGAAGTTGATGAGGGTGATATAATAACAGCAGTTCTTAATGAGGGGTTGATTATAAATGAAAGTAAAGGTAAAGTTATAGAGGCAATTAAACTTCCAGACTTCATATTAGATATTATTGCGGATGGGGGTTTAATTGAGCATTTAATAAAGGTTATGAGGGGTGGGCAGTGTTGAAGTATAGGATTGCATTAATACCGGGCGATGGAATAGGCCCAGAGCTAACTGAGACAACAATGCATGTTCTAAATGCCATTCAAAGAAAGTTTAATTTGAGTTTGGATTTTGTGGAATTGGAGGCGGGCGATGCCTGTTTTGAGAGGAGGGGAACTCCTCTTCCGGAGGAGACTATAAAGGCTATACGCAATTCGCATGTATGTCTTAAGGGTCCTGTGGGTGAGACCGCTGCTGATGTGATAGTTAAGCTGAGGATGATGTTCGATTTATACGCCAATATAAGGCCCATAAAATCTTATCCGAATGTTCCATGCTTAAGGGATGATATAGACATGGTTTTCGTCAGAGAGAATACCGAAGACTTATACAAGGGCTTCGAGTTTAAACTCGATAAGGATACCGCTATTGGATTGAGAGTTATAACCAGAAGGGGATGTGAGCGCATAGCCAGAAAAGCGTTCGAAATAGCCCTTAAAAGAAACAAGAAGAGAAAGGTTACGGCAGTCCATAAAGCTAATGTTATGCGCGTGACATGTGGTTTGTTCGCTGAGGTCTGCCGTGAAGTTGCAAAGGAATATCCGAGTATAACGTTTGATGAACAATATGTTGATGCAGCCTCAATGAGATTGATAAAAGAGCCCCAAAACTTCGATGTCATTGTGACCACAAATATGTTCGGCGATATACTCTCAGATGAAGCGGCGCAGCTCGTTGGCGGCTTAGGAATGGCTCCCGGCGGAAATATAGGTGACAACTTCGCAATATTCGAGCCTATTCACGGCTCAGCACCTACCAGAGTAGGCAAGCATACGGCTAACCCGTGTTCAATGATACTCGCGGCTAAGATGATGCTCGATTGGCTTGGCGAAAAATACAATGACCAAGCATGCCTAAGAGCTGCCGAAGTTATTGAGGCTGGCGTAATCTCAGCCCTAAAGAAGGGCTTATCAGTTCCAGACTTGGGTGGGAATTTGAAAACAGTTGAGATGGGTGAGGCAATAGCTAATGAGATAATTGAGTTAAAGGTTTAGGTGGTGTTTCAATTTGGGGACCGATTATGTGAGAATTTTTGATACGACCTTACGTGATGGCGAGCAGACCCCCGGAGTATCATTAACACCAGAGGAGAAGATGGAGATAGCTGCCCAACTCGATAAGCTTGGTGTCGACGTTATTGAGGCTGGCTTTCCATCAGCATCCAAAGGTGAGCAGAAAGCCATTAAAGATATCGCGAATGCTGGCTTTAGAGCTAGCATTTGCGCTCTAGCCCGCGCATTAAGAAGCGATATTGATGCCGCTCTTCAATGCGACGTCAAATACATTCACACATTCATCTCAACATCCGAGGTACAAATGAAGTATGCTCTGAATATGACCCCTGAGGAAGTTATAGAGACCGCCATAGAAGCAATCCAATACATTAAGGACCATGGGGCTATATGCGAGTTCTCACCAATGGATGCCACCAGAACGGATATAGAGTTTCTTAAGAGGGTTTGTAGGGCTGCTGAGGAGGCTGGTGCAGACTACATAAATATACCTGATACTGTTGGCATAATGACCCCGAAATCCATGGAGAGATTAATTAGAGAGTTAAGGGAGGTTGTGAAGGTTCCATTAAGCGTCCACTGCCATAACGATTTTGGGCTTGCTGTTGCAAACTCGCTTGCTGGGGTTGAGGGTGGAGCCGCTCAAGTCCACGTGACGGTTAATGGTTTGGGTGAGAGGGCTGGAAATGCCGCTCTTGAGGAGGTTGTTATGGGCCTTCATCTACTCTACAATAAAAGGACTGGTATAAACACTAGGCTCCTCTATGAAACATCAAAAATCGTTTCACGCCTAACAGGCGTAGTCATACAGCCCAATAAGGCTATTGTTGGCGAGAACGCTTTTGCTCATGAGTCAGGCATACATACTAGGGGCGTCGTTGTCAAACCCCTCACATTCGAGCCCTTCAATCCAGAGCTGGTTGGTAGAAGACGTAAGCTCATAGCTGGAAAGCATGCTGGTAGACATGGTATTAAAGCTGAGCTTGAGGAGGCTGGGTTCCAGCCAACTGAGGAGCAGCTTAAGGAAATTGTTGCGCGGGTTAAGGAATTAGGTGATAAAGGTAAAACTGTAACCGATGCAGACCTATTCGCCATCGCTAGAACCGTTATGGGTAAAACCGCCGAGGAAAAGATTGTTGAGCTAAGCGACTTAGCCGTTGTTACAGGGGTGAGGGTTATCCCAACAGCCTCAGTTAAACTAATCATTGACGGTAAAGAGTACATTGCAGCCGAAACAGGGGTCGGGCCGGTTGATGCAGCAATTAAGGCTATACAAAAGATTACAAGTAGCCTAGCCAATGTTAGGTTGAAGGAGTATAGGCTTGAGGCTCTAACCGGAGGCTCCGATGCTGTAGCCGAAGTTATAATTAAGGTTGAGGATAATGAGGGCAATATAGTTTCAGCACGCGGCGCAAGGGAAGATATCGTGATGGCAAGCGTTGAGGCCATGATAAGCGGCATAAATAAGATTCTCCTCAAGAGGCTCAGGAAAACTTAACATCCCTTCTCTGGAACTAGAACCTTTTATGGGAATTTTGGGCTTTTTCCTAAACTTCCTAATAAAATATATATTGCGTAGCGATGTCAATCTTATTCTGACGCATCGGGAGGATAGAATTTGATAATTAAGGAGAAGAGAAGCACACCTTTCTTTAGGAGGAGGCTTGAGCCAATAGAAGTTAAAACGCCGAAGAGAATCTCTGAGCTTCTTTCTGAGATGGCTAAAACAGGCTTTCAGGGTAGGAAGCTTGGTGAGGTTGTCGAGGTCTGGGAAGAGATGCTAAGGGATGATGTAACAATATTCTTTGGTTATGCTGGTTCCATGAGCACTACTGGACAGTGGAAGATTGTTAACTGGCTGATTGAAAATCGCTTCATAGATGTTATAGTCTCAACTGGTGCAAACATATCTGAGGATATACTGGAGGCTATGGGAGGCACATATTGGCAGGGGCATCATTTAGTTGACGATTATCTCCTCTACCAGCATAAAATAGACAGGTTCTACGATGTATTCGCGGATGAATATGAGTATAGGGAGATGGAGAAGCTTATAGCCGATTTCATGAGGAGACTGAGTCCAAACCGCAAGTATTCTTCGGCCGAATTCCTATATTTGTTTGGCAAGGAGCTCTCAAATATTGGGGTTAAAAGTATTGTTGCAACAGCATACGATAATAACGTTCCAGTTTTCTGTCCAGCTATGGTTGATAGCGGCTATGGAATAGCCTACCTGTTGAATAGGAGGGCTATTGAGGGGTTCGATATAACCATAGACCAGATGAGAGATTTTGAGCAGATGGTTGAGATAAAGAGGAGGGCTAAGGATACCGGTGTAATATATATTGGTGGCGGTGTGCCAAAAGACTTCATTCAGCTCACGGTAATTGGAGTTGCTTTAACCGAGGAGAGAGAAAGCGCACATAAATATGCCATACAGATAACAACTGATGCACCTCACTGGGGTGGCCTCTCTGGATGCACATTTGAGGAGGCTATAAGCTGGGGTAAGGAGTCTAGAGAAGGAAGGAATGTTCAGTGCTATTGTGATGCTACAATAGCGCTGCCAATAGTCGTCCACGCGCTTGCTGAGAGGGTCAAAACTAGAAGGAGTAAACCTGACTTAACGTGGCTCTTTGATGAAGTGAACAGATGAAATCCCCCTTCGTCAGGTCTCTTCTTCTCTATTGCTCCTTAGTCTCGATAGTAACGCCCTAAAAATTCGCGCATTTAAGAATGGCGGCGGATTTGGATTTTTAATAAGACATTTGTAGGCTAGATTCTCATCCATTTTCATTAACCTGAGAAAAACTGGCCAATCGATAACTGTTTCGGATATGAAGCCATAATCCCCTTTTTTGATAACTAGTATTCTGCCACGCCTACAAAACCTCGCAGCCCTAGGTGAAATCGTCAATGGCCATGGAGCCGTTGATTTCGCCCTGAAACCATCTCTGAATGGGATTTTCGCTCTTGTTAAAGCGACAACATAATATGCGTCATCTTTGGATGGGTGAACTCTCCAATACTTTCCGGAGAGCATCGCTGAAACCAGATTCTCAATATCAAGTCGGGAGCATTCCGGATAAATTCTCCTAAAGAGACGCTTCAATTCCCCAGCATGCAACAATTCTCACCAAATGCTCTATATGCTTTTTAACTTATTTAACCCCCTAATAGATAATGGGAGGAAGCAACATTGCACTATTGCCCAAACTGCGGAAGCCGAGTTAATGAGGCCGATATCTTCTGTAGGAGATGCGGATTTAATATTGCTCAAGTTAGGGCATTGCTAAGCTCATGTGAGGAGACCATTAAGGCCATTGTTACTCAGAGGGTTGAGGGAATAAGGCGAAGAGACCCGGAGTTAATTCAGAGCCTCATCCATAAGGATAGTTATACCAAGTTTGATGATTGGCCTCCATTTGAGCGTCAGGGGATAGATGGCTTAGAGAGGGAGGCTGAGGCGCTTAAAGTTCTAAAAGAATATAGCTATGAGATTAGCGATTGGAGAGTGGATTTGCTAGATGATAACGTAGCATTAGCATCCTTCATAATAAAATATCGTGGAAGAATAAAGGATATTAACTTTAATATAAAATCGAGGGTATCGGTGGTTCTAATGAAGATTAAAGAGGAATGGAAAATCGTTCATGAGCATTGGTCGCGCTTCCCAGAAAAAGGAGCGTGGATGCGCGGTCACCTTATCTAATTTGGTGATAAAGGGGAAACACTTTTAAGGAGTTCAGCAGTATAGTGAGATTCTGTTTGGTGGTTTAATATGCCAATTCAGAGATTTAGAATTACGCCCACAGGAAGAGGTGCTCTCTTCAGAGCTAAAAGATGGTTTTACTCAACATTCTATGCAAAGGCGCCTACAGAAATTAAGGAGACTAACAAGAAAGCTTGGACTGAATTAGCCGCAAAAATTATTGAAGAGATTAATAAGCGTAATGCCTCGGATAAACCGGCAAGGCTAGCAATAAACTATGAGGTTGGACCCAAAGGGGAATTCAAGCCAATTTCAGCAACGGTTGAGCTAATGGAGATAAGCCCCCTAGAAAGCTTTACAATAACGCTCAATGAGATTAGACGGAAAAATAAGCCAGCTTAAAACACCCCCTTCCCTATAATTATCCATCGTTTTGGTTAAACCATATTTTTAATCATCTAATTATTTTTCATAAGATATGATGGTGATTGAAATGAAGATTACAGGTATAAAGGTTTATATTTTAAAACCTCAGGAGTTCTCACGTGAAGCAACAAGAATCAATGTTCCCTCAGCCCTAGTTCAAATCCTAACAGATGAGGAAATAGATGGCATCACGATGCTGGAAGAAGCGTCCCACGCGGAAGAATTGGTAATGAAATTTAAGACTGGAAGGAAGTGGTTGAGAAGCACTGAGGATTTTATTCAGTTAATAGATGCGGACCCTTTTGATAGGGAGAGGATTGAGAAGTCATTCTGGAACCAGTATTTCTTCCAGAGAACGGCTCCCTCTGTCCTATGCGCTCTAGATGAATGTCTTTGGGATATTGTGGGAAAAGCCCTCAAAATGCCAATTTATAAATTGATTGGTGCCTACAGAGAGAAGATACCGGCGTTCGCCAGTACGCAATCTTATGGAAGCGTGGAAGATTATGTTAGAGTTGCTTTAGAGTGCGTAGAAAATGGCTTTAAAGCGATAAAAATTCATCCTCCACGCTACTGGAAAAGGGATATTGAGGTATGTAGGGCTGTTAGAGACGCTGTAGGTGAAGAAGTTACGCTCATGCTTGACCCCTTCCACGCATATACAAGGGAGGAGGCTCTAAAGGTTGGTAGGGAAATCGAGAAATTGAACTTTTATTGGTATGAGGACCCAATACCAACAACGGATATTGATGGGCTTGCGGAGCTTTGCCGGTCCCTTGATATAAGCGTGCTAACGGGAGAGAATGTGCATGACATTTACAGTTATGCTGAAATAATTCGTAGGAATGCTGCGGACGGCCTTAGATGTCTCGATGTTAACGTTGGAGGAATAACTGGAATGCTGAAAGTAGCTCATTTAGCGGAGTTATTTGGAATGAAATGCGAACTCCATAGCTGGGGCCATCCATGGCAGCAAGTAGCGCACCTTCACATAATGCTATCTATAAAAAACTGCGACTTCTTTGAAATGCCATTTCCTATAGGAATTTTTGACCAGGGAACAAGGGATGTCGTTAGAATCGATAGGGAGGGGTATGTGCATGCGCCTAGAAAGCCCGGATTAGGTATCGATGTTGATTGGGACGAAATTAGGGGAAGAACAATAAGGGTGATTGCTTGGCCTAAGTAGCGTTTTCGCTTATAGAGGTCATTCCGGGTTAATGAGCCGATTAAAAAAGACTTAATAAGTTTTATACGCGTTATGTAAGTATCTGGATGATAAGGTCTCTTTGGGGGCGAGAATATTGCATAAGAATGCGTTAAAAATTAGGGTTTATGAGCACATAGATGTGGTTGACCCAAAGATTTTCGGCCACTTCATTGAGCATCTGGGCAGATGCATTTATCCTGGAATCTGGGTTGGAAAGGATTCAAATATTCCAAATGAGAATGGCCTTAGGAGGGATGTTATTCAAGCCTTTAAGTCCATTAAAGCGCCAATCATTAGGTGGCCTGGTGGATGCTTTGCAGATGCATACCATTGGGAAGATGGCGTAGGCCCCGTGGAACTTAGACCTCGAAGAGCGAATATTTGGTGGGGCGGTGAGGAATCAAATGAGTTTGGAACAGACGAGTTCATTAAATTATGTAGGGTTGTAGGCGCTGAACCATATATATGTGTGAATGTTGGTTCCGGAAGCCCGAGCGAAGCACTAGCTTGGCTTGAATACTGTAATTATGTTGGAAATACGAAATATGCGCGGCTTAGGGCTGAGAATGGTCATCCCGAACCATATAATGTCATCTATTGGGGTGTTGGGAATGAGAATTGGGGCTGCGGCGGCTCATTCGACCCAGTCTACTATGCCTGGGAGTATCGTAGATTCGCAACATTCCTAAAGCAGGCTGACCCAAGAATTAAGCTCATAGTTTGCGGACACATATCTAGAGATTGGAATTATAGGGTTATGGAGGCCCTAAGGGACTTCATCCATCTGGTTGACTATTTATCTATACACTACTATTTCTTTCGCAATCAGCAGCGCTATGGAGACGATGTGAAGTTTACTGATGAGCAATACCTTAATTTGCTATTTGATGTTCAACATCTTGAGTATCAAATTAAGCAGGCAATAGCTGTAGTTGACTTTTTCTCTGAAGGGAGGAAGGATATAGGGATAGCGGTTGACGAGTGGGGTGTTTGGCATCCGCAGGCAACTAACGAAAATGGGCTATATCAACAGAACACTTTAAGAGACGCTATATTAGCCGCTTCAGTTCTAAACCTATTCATAAAATATTCTAGAAAAGTTAAAATTGCCAACTTAGCCCAGGCCGTGAATGTTCTACAGAGCATATGTCTGACTAGGGGTGAGAAGACTATTCTGACGCCCACATACCATGTATTCAAAATGTATAGCCCCCACATGGGGAATGTTGCCGTGAAGGTTGATGTCGAATCACCGGTAATAAAGGAGCCTACTGAAACAGATTATCCTAG
>JAGTQF010000012.1 GCA_018396655.1 Candidatus Bathyarchaeota archaeon | reverse complement strand
TCGGCGGAGAATAGAATAATTTTAAGCCATAGGGCTTCTAGTTTAGGATATAATGTTTCATGAGGTCTAATATTGTGAACTGTTATTACTATGCGCTTTCTCCCAAGCTTAAAAAGTAATAGAAGTAGAGTAGCTAGCAAAAATTTCGTAAGGGAGAGTAAAATATTCCGATGTCGAATAAGATATTCAATCCAATGGAAATGAATGATTTGTACGAGCAAACATTTTTTAAGAAAATCAACGCTCCATAAACTTCTTGAGTGTAAAACTTTAACGCCACATTTTTCAACATGTGTATATAATAATTTTAAGTATGGAGTGTTTTCCCTTTTTAAGGGAACAAGGACTTTTATTTCAGGACTCATTTGAGCGTCACCTGGTCTCATTGTAAAGCCTTTTTAATTTTTCTCTTCGCTAATAAAATAAATATTCATTTATTACTATTGACAACAGAATAAAGAAAATGCATTTTCCCTTTAAGCCTTATAAGATGAGAAAATTGTTGAAAGCCAATAAGATTTAGCGCGTTATTACTTTAGTTATCTGCCTAAGGTTGGGCTTATTAAGCCTTCACCTAATAGGCCTAATGGTATAAGCGCTATTGTTAGGAGCTGTAATGATGAGTGGATAGAGTTTTCTTTGAGATCTATTGGGGGTTTGCTGATGAAATAATTATTGTCAATGTATTGACTGATCGATAATACTCCCTAAAAATTGGAATATCATTATGCTTAAAAACACAAATGTGCTAATTATGAATCTCAGATATGAGCAGACTTATAGAGGGCATGAATTTAATTTTAATATAATACCATTCTTATGTTAAATTTATTGAGATGCTTCATGCATTGGAGGATATTAGCTAGAAGGGTGCTTGGGCGAGAGGGCACATTCCTGCTTAGAAACATAGTGTCATCCTTATCTTTCTATCTTAGATTGATTCCTCCAGCGAATATTGTTGGGCGGGAGAATGGCATATCTGCGATTACGTGTACCTATAATGAAGAGGATTGGGTCGAAGTCTCCCTACTCTCGTTGAAAGATCTTGTTAATGAGATTGTTGTATTAGATTCATCAACGGATAGAACTCCAGCTATTATAGAGGAGCTTCATGAAAAGCATAATATTCCCATAAGGATGTACAGAATACCCTTAGGGGATATGGTTTATGTAAGAAATCTAGGGCTTTCGATAGCTAAATACAAATGGATTCTAATTTGGGATGCGGATTTTATATTAAGGGATGATTCAGCCCCATTAATAAGAGAGCTATTAGAGTCTCTTGACGAGAGAAAATATTATCTCATATATTGGCCGCATATATGTTTAGACGGCGATTTATGGCATCAAGATCCAAAAAGCCCTCTCCACATTGAGCACTGGCTCTTCACGTGGAACCCTAAATTGCATTATAAAAAAGTAGGCCATCATGATAGTTTAATTGCTCAGCTAGCATATTACAATGTTATTTATATTAGGAGGGCATTGAGTTTCCATCTAAGAACTGTTAGAAGCCCAAAGAGGTTGCTTTATAGACATTATAGGTGGCTTATGCGCAGAGAAGGGCTTGAGGGCAAATCAAGTTTAGATGAGTATGTGAAAAAGAGAATATTAGAGGACTTTGGAACAGAAGATATCGACTTGGCAGCGAATCTTTACTTTCAGAAATATCTTTCAAATCTCGCTAAATATCGGAGAGATATTTATGGTGATTACCCACAACTACTAAGAGAACATGCAAAAAGAAAGTTTAACGTGGAATTATAATCATGACAATAAAAATGAAATCTATCTAACAAACTAATAGATAGGATAAAAGCACCACGTTGCTCACATTGACTTTCTATTTCTTAAAAAGGTCTTAGCCAAAGATGCCTATTAATATATTATAGGTGGCTTATGCGCAGGAGAGAATATATTGCGAGATTATTATTAGAAGAAAACGCTATTCATTAGGTTAATAAAGGTCTTCAATATATTTTTAACCGCGGTGGGAAAGCTTAATTGAAATCAATGAAGGTAACCCTTGTTTTAGGCACGCGCCCTCAAATTATAAAATCTGCGCCCCTTATTTGCCTGGCTAACAATGACCCAGAGATAGAATTATCAATAGTGCATACTGGGCAGCATTACGACTATGAGATGACAAAGATCTTTTTTGAGGAATTTAATCTGCCGGAGCCTACGGTAAACTTGAATGTTGGTAGCGGGACTCACGCTCAACAAACAGCAAAAATAATGATCCGTCTAGAAAAAATATTGTTAAAGCAGAAACCGGATCTTGTAATAGTTCCGGGAGATACAAATTCCACTTTAGCTGGCGCCTTAACGGCTGCTAAATTGCATATTCCGGTAGCTCACATAGAGGCTGGTGCTAGAAGCTATGACATGCGAATGCCTGAGGAAGTGAATAGACGGTTAACAGATCATTGCTCAACACTTTTATTCACGCCAACGGAAAATTGTACTAAAAACCTCCTAAAAGAGGGTATAGAGGAGAAAAAAATCTATCAAACAGGCGATACAATGTATGATGTGTTGTTACGAGAACTGCCAAAAGCGGAGAAAACAACAATCTTGGAGAAATTAGGACTGGAGCCTAAAACTTATGTATTGCTGACAGCTCATAGGCCAGAGAACGTTGACAATCTAGAAAATTTAAAAAATATAATTGAAGCGGCAATAAAACTTAAACCAATAATAGTAGTTTTTCCAATCCATCCAAGAACACAAAAACAACTTCGCAAGATGAAACTTTACAAGAAGATAGAGAAAGAAAAGCATATAATAATGATTAAACCACAAGGGTATCATGAGACTATCAAATTAATAAAAAATGCGAAATTAATTTTAACTGATTCTGGCGGAATGCAAAAAGAGGCTTTTTGGCTTAAAATACCATGTCTAACATTACGTGAGACAACGGAATGGCCAGAAACAATGATCTTAGGAGCAAACAGTCTAGTTGGGACAAACGTACAAAAAATAATAGAGAAATTTAATGATATAATGAACAAAGAGAAAGAAATAGTGGAGAATCTAAAAGATTTACCAAATCTATTTGGAAAGGGAGAAGCCTCCCAAAAGATAATAGAGATAATTAAGAGTATAAAATCTTATTTGAAAAATTAGTTATGGTAATCTGAAGGATAAAAACACTGGTTTAGCTTGCTATGGTGCACTAAAGATGCGGAAGAAAAAGATTTTATTCGTTTCGGCAAAGGGAACTGGTATCTCGGCCGATAAAATGAGAATAAGATATTTTAGACAGGCTCTAGAGACAAGCGGGTATAACTTTATAAATTTTGAGATGAATCTTAGCGGTTTTAGAAAATTTATATTTTATCTTTTTAAATTTCCTCCTAAGGGTTTAGTTGATGTTGCAGAAAATTCGGATTTAATTATGGCTACCTCTCCTCCATTAATTAATGCTATTTTAAGTTATAAAGTTGCAAAAAATCTGAGAAAACCATTGATTGTTGATGTGAGAGATATATGGGAGGAATATGCCAAAACAGCGCATTTTCTAATGTATAATGCTGGCGTTATCCCGAGACTAATTAGAGAATACTATATGGCACTAAATTACTCGTCAAAAATTATTACTGTCACTGAAATTTTGAAGCAATATTATGAAAGAAAACTTGATGTGAATAAGAAGGACGACATTGTTTTAATTAGTAATGGAACAGATACAGACTTAATTAAGCTAAATGAAGAAATTAAACGTGAAATAGATGCTGTTTGTTTGGTGGATTTAAATCAACCATATCATAACTTAGAGTTTTTGTTTAATGCATTAAAGTTGGAGAAGAAATTGACTTTGATGGTTATAGGTGGAGGAAAATATCTTTATGAACTGAAGAAGACTGTAAGAAGACTTGGAATATCCGACAGAGTGTCTTTTGTCGGATGGGTTCCTTATGAGAATTTATCCGCGTATCTATGCAGGGCTAGAATAGGTGTTGTAGGCCGCCCATTTCTCAGCAATATCGGGTATTTATGTGCGATCCCGGTCAAAACCTATGATTATTTAGCGGCGGGTCTGCCAATAGTTGCATATGGCCCTAAAAACTCTGCGTTAGAGGAGTTTATAAAGAAGAATGATGTAGGCACGTATATTGACTATTCGGATCCAGAGAGATTGTGTAGTGAATTAGTGAGATTGAGTGCGGAACATGAGAGATATATTGAGAGGGCGAGGGCGCTAGCAATGAAGTTTGATAGGAAAGAGTTATCTAAAAAGTTAGTGGAAGTTGTTAATAGCATATTAAACTAGTTTACATCTCTCAGAATGATATTTGCTAGGTTTTTTGCTCCATCTGGTAATTTTGGCTGCTCTTTTTCTTTTGCTTCTTCTATCGCGTTTAATATTCTTTCTAACGTTATCTCTGTGATTATTACCGCGTTTACCTTCTTTGCGTAGTATTTTGCGTCTTCAAGTGTGGCTGCTCTCGTCCACTCCGGGTTTGGAACTATTACTGTTGGCTTTCTATAGACTAGCGCCTCCAGAACCGTCATCCCAAAATGTGTTATAACGACCTCCGCGTTTGCGATGAGCCTATGAAATTCCGTTGAGTATCTTATAATCTTCCATTCTGGATGGAGCCTTCGATATAGTTCTGGATTAACTTTTCCGGTCTGCATAACAACATTTTTGAGATTGCTCTTCGCGATAACATTAAAGAGTAGCCTATGCCCTTCCGTTCCACCGGTTACAAGTATGTAACCATCATTTCTTGGTTCTATTTCAGGTTTTGGGATTAATGGTCCGACGAATGTGCCTCTTCTCAGAATCTTCTTCTGCTCTTCCCATTGAAGTGCCGTTAATTTAGATATTGGCTGGAGTAAGAAGGCCGTTTTGGAGGGTTTAATGAAGCGAACTGAGCTTTCAATATTGATTATTGGTATACCCTTGAGCCACGCTAGGATAGATGGTGGGACACAAAGGTTATTACCGGTGCTAACAACGACATCATAGTCATTAGAGATGTATTTTGAGGCCCTTGGAAAAGCCCTAATAAGCCTAAGTATAAATTCATGATGTGGTGTCTTCGGTCCTCTTGGCCTAATAAGCGGATAAACCTCCCCAAATCTACTAAGCCTTTTCTGGCTCAGCATGTCGTCTTCAGGGGCTAGAAAGTATAAGTTAGCCCTTCCATAGAGGTTTTGGGCTAGAGCATAGGCATACCCAGTATGTCCGCCCCCACCTGCCAATATAAGAACTTTCTTAGCCAAGTAAATCTCTCCAATTCTCTCACTTACTAGCATACTCTTTAATACAAATTTTTAAGCCATCCTCTAGGGACATGCTCACTCTAAATCCTAAAGTTTCCTTAGCCCTATTAATACTTGCGTAACTGCGTTTTATGTCCCCCGCCCTGGCTTCGAGATGAATCGGTTTAATCCTCAAACCAAATATCTCAATTAATTTTTCAGCAACCTCATTTATACTGGTCTCCACGCCTGAACCGATGTTAAGGGTTACTCCAGCACAAAACTTATTCTTTAGGGTTAACATTAAGGCCTCAATAACATCGGCAACATATATGAAGTCCCTAGTCTGCTCTCCACTTCCGAATATTATAGGGGCCTCGCCTTTTTTCAGCCGCTTCAGAAATTCGGCTATGACGCCTCTATAGGGGCTTCTCTCCTGTCTCGGACCATAAACGTTGAAGAGTCTTAAGACGACCGTTTTTAATCCATATGCCTCATAGAATACTCTGCAGTAGTGTTCAGCAGCGAGTTTGCTGACACCATAGGGGGATAAGGGATTAGTGGGATGGTTCTCGTCGATGGGCGTGTAGATTGGCTCGCCGTAGACGGCGCATGAGGATGTGAAGATGAATTTTTCAACATTGGAGTTTAGGCTCTCCTCAAGGAGGTTTAATGTTCCGGTAACATTGACTTCATTGACGAGTTTAGGTTTCCTCATTGATAGTTCAATATCGGCTACTGCAGCTAGGTGAAAAACGTAATCTGCGCCCTTAATAACCTCCTTGAGAGTGCCTCTTTTCCTGATGTCTCCTTTAAATAGGTGGAAACGTGGGTTTCCTAAATGTGCGTTGATATTTTCAAGCTTGCCGGTGGAGAAGTTATCTAATACCCTAACCTCAAACCCCTCGTTAATCAATCTATCAACGAGGTGGCTTCCAATAAATCCAGCTCCACCCGTCACTAGGGCTATAGGCAATAGTTTCACCAAGTATTGGCTTAAATTGCTAATTATCATATTTAATTGCACTGAACTATAATGTTTTTCTTAACCAAGGCATTATAATAATGTGTTCATGCTAGCCCAAAACGTTATACTCCATAATTCATAATCATTTATTTAAGGAAATATCCAAAGGACTGGTGATGTAGTTTTATGGCCGTTTGGGTTTTTACTCATAGTGATGGGGATGGTGTTTGTGCTGGTGCTTTGGCTTTGGCGGCTAATCCTGATGCGCGTGTCTTTTTTACGCATCCTTATGGGTTGCTTGGGGATTTGGAGGCTGTTCGGGCTGGCGATAAAGTGATAATATGCGATATAGCTTTTTCCGAGGATAGTTTGCTCGCTATACTGGAAAGGTTTTCCGCTATAAGTAGGGATGGTGAGCTCATCTATATTGACCATCATCCACTTCCAGAGGGGCTTGCGGTAAAAGATATACCCGGAAGAATCGTTCATGATACTGGGTCTTCCGCTTCCGAGCTGACATACATTGTTTTTAGGGAGGGGTTTAGCGATAGGATGAGCCGCATTGCGATTTACGGAGCCATAGCAGACTATCTCGATGATACGCCTGTGATAAGCCAGCTGCTATGCAATTGGGATAAGAGAACAATATACCTTGAGACGGGCATTCTGGTTCAGGGGCTTGAGGGACGCAAAAGAGAGCATGATTTTAAGCGTGAGGTTATAGTCCACCTTGCTAGTGGTCAGCCTCCAAGCATGCATAAAAGGCTACTTGAGTCGGCGCTTGAGAACACTAGGAGAGAGGAGGAGGCTATTCAGATGATAGGAGGGTATCTTCATGTTTACGATGGCATCGCCTATGTGCTCGACTTCCCATTCTCGCTGGGCAAGACAGCAATATACGCTAGAGCCCTAGCTGGAGCAATAGTCGGCTTAGCCGGAGAGCGGAGAAAGGGCTTTATAGACATGAGCTTGAGAACATGTAGAAGGGACATAGATCTAAACAGGATACTGCGCCAGATAACGCCGAAGCTTGGCGGGAGTGGGGGAGGACATCCAACGGCGGCGGGCGCAAGGGTGCCGGAAGAAAACTTCAAGCCTTTCATTGAGGAGCTTAATAAAGCCATTAAAAGGGAGGGAATGCACTAAACGCTTATTTCCTAGATTAACGTAATCTTCAATTAGCCGATGAAGAGGGCCAGATTTCCCGATTGGTGAGGGACCCTGGGGTATCTGAGGCGCTTCCCAAAAAGGCAATAAGCTTTTAAGTGTTTAAGCCTATCTTTTGGGCTAAAGAGCTAAGAGACTGTGGTGAAGCTATTTTGGGCTTAGAGGAGTATATCGCTGAGGTTGCTAGGGCAAATGGCTGGAGTGTAGAGCTAAGAAAGAGACATGGGAGCAGAATACAGGACCTCATACTTAGGAGGGGTGGTTTAATTCTAGTTGTTCAGGTTAAGGACCTTTCAAGCCCAGCTGGACCTAAGGCCGTCACCCAAACGAAGAGAGACTTCGATGAGTATGTTAGGCACCTGCTTGAGGAGAAGCTCGGCGTAACGATCGTTCCAGTCCTCATCTCAAAAGATATTTCAGAGAAAGCCAGAAAGAGAGCACTTTCATATGGAATCAGATATTACAGGCCCAGCGAACTAGAGAAGATATTAGAGTGAAGAATGGAACTATGCCCTAGCAATCAGCATTATCTGAACCCTCTGACACGGATTCCTAAGCTTCTCAATAAGCCTCCTTGAGAGGTCGCATGCGGCTTTATCGGCTTTAATGGCCACCGTTCTACCGCATACATAACCACTCCTTCTAATAACAATGTCTGTTGGATGCGTAAACGTTAGATTTGGGCTTCCAAAGGCTCTGACAATCTCCCTCTCATCATCAGCCTTAATAATCACCATTATCTCAGCATTTGGTCTTCTTGCAGCATCTTTAAATCCCTTGCTTAAATCCTTAGCAGCTTTATCGGCTCTAACAGCTATTATGCAGTCGCCCCTCTCGGTGAGACACTCATCCCTAGTTATCTCGAATGTTGTTTTATGTGTCGATTTTATCAGGGCATGCCCAAATGCATTTATCTTCTCAATCACCTCACCCAACCTTTTCCACCTCAAAAATGTTTCCTGCCCAGCGTGGGGCATCATGTGCTCGGAAAATTAATATTCTCTGCATCACATATTAATTTAGGCGGAAACCATGATATCTGAGAGAATCTTTAGGGCTTATGATATACGGGGCATCTATGGTGTAGACTTAGATGTTAATGTCGCTAATTTAATAGGGAGGGCTCTAGCGACGTACGTTAATGGCGGCGGAAAAACTTTTATTATTGGGAGAGACTTGCGGTTAAGCAGTAAGCCCCTCAGCGATGCGCTTATAAGTGGCATGGTCTCAGGCGGATTAAATGTTGAGGATATAGGTGTTGTAACAACACCGCTTCTCTATTTCGCAACAAAATATTATGGTGCTAATGGTGGGGTTATGGTTTCAGCATCCCATAATCCTCCGGAATGGAATGGATTTAAGATACTCCTTGAAAGTGGCTTTCTATGCATGGGCATGGGTATGGAAGAGCTCCGAGACGTAGCACTTAAAGGGACATTTAAGGAGACCACACATGGGACCATAAAGATGAACCCGAACGCCATAAAAGACTACACAAAGTTTATTTCGGAAAGAGTGAGCGTGAAAGGCGGACTTAAGATAGCAGCGGACCCGGGAGGGGGCTCATGCACAGTGCTCATACCAGACGTTTATGAGAAAGCTGGTTTGAAAGTCTCAGTGATATATGGCGAGCCAGATGGCTCATTTACGAAGCATCCGCCGGAGCCAAATGAGCAAACCCTGAACGAGCTTAAGGAGGTCGTTTTAAGGGAAGGCGCCAGCTTTGGGGTTGGGTTTGATGGAGATGGCGATAGAGCTGTCTTCATTGATGATAGGGGTCGAATGGTCCCGAGCAGTGTGGTTCTAGCGGTTCTCTCAAAACATTATTTGAGGAGGAATAAGGGTGCAGCCATAGTTTATGAGGTTAGCTGCTCCATGATTGTTGAGGAGACGATAAGGGCTTATGGTGGCAAGCCAATCCTTAGCAGGGTTGGACACACATACATTTACGAGAAGATGATTAATGAGAATGCCGTGTTGGGCGGGGAAGCAAGCGGACACTTCTACTTTAGGGACACATACGGCTTCGATGATGCGATATTCGCGAGCTTAAAGGTTGCTGAAGCCATATCAGAGGATGGAAGAAGGCTATCTGAGATTGCCGATTCGATACCGAGGTATCCGCAGATACCAGCTAAAAACTACGAGTGTCCGGACGAAAAGAAATTTATCGTTGTTGAGAGACTGGCAGAGGAGTTTAGGGCTTTGGGTCATAAAACGGTGGTTATTGACGGTGTTAAGGTTATTATGGAGGATGGATGGTTTCTCATAAGACCATCAAACACCCAACCCTTAATAAGACTGACGGTTGAAGCAAGGAATGAAGAGAAGCTAAGGGAGATAGCGTCTTACGCGGAGAAAGCAATTGTTGGTGAGATTAGAAAGGCATGTGAAATTTAGCCTACGTTTATTGGAAAGCGTAGTAGTGCTGCTACACCGCCAAGCGACTTAAGCTTTGCCCCAGCCTCATGCTCAATACTCACTATTCTAACCCTTCCGCCTTTCTCCTCAATCTCGCGCATGATGCTTTCTAGGGCAGCTAAGCTCTCCTCGGATGACTCTCTAATAATCTCATCGGTTACAAGTATTTCTTCAATGGCACCTAAAGAATTGGCCCTCAAAACATCACTTAAGCCGTATGCGACATCACCACGACCCTTGCCTAATCGCTTAAGAACCTCCTCTATGGCCTTGGTCTCCTCGATAATGCGGGCATGCTTTAGGGCTTTAGTGAGGACCCCGGAGCGCATGGCCTCATATATCCCGGCCTTACCGGGGCTATTTACGCTCTTCACGTCGATAACCTTCCCATATAAGTTTGGCATGTTCTCTTCAAGGAACTTTAGAAAGTCATTTTTTATGAAGCCCAATCCGAGAATAATGATTGAGCCGCCGACCGACCCAATTAGGCTTTCAAGCGCGCTGGAAGCCGACTTAAACATCTCTTTAAGGACTCTTGTTCTCTCATTCTCCATATGTTTTCCCGGTAGGCTAATTCTCTCTTCGGTGATGATGTCTATTCCGAAGCCTCTTAAAGCCCCTATACAGTAGCCTTCATCATCTATTGAGATAATTATTATTGGCGCAGCCCTCCTTTCTGCGGCTCTCTCAATCTGCTCGATTTGATAGTCTAACCATCTCTCCTTGATTATCGTAAGTGGAGTGTTTAGGGTTATGTTTAATGTGTGGTGTGAACCTATTGCTCCAATATCTTCCGGAGCATCACAGACTATGCCGTGAACCCTAAGCCTATTTAGGCTTCTATCCCATAGAACCCTATCGACTTTAACGCCGAGAACAACCGATATTCGCCTACCTTTCTCCGGCCTCTCATATCTTTCTCCAAATCGAACCTCCCTAGTTGTTCTGGCATAAACAATATCGTTTCTCTGAAGGATTATATTAAGGGTCCAAAGGTCATCAAGGAATTCTGGGATAACCTTGATTCGCCCGTGTTTAAAATCCCTCTCTAAAATCTTCATTAAGGAAACCTCAAATCATAGTTCTATTAGAGATTGCATGGCTCAGATTGAAAATGAACGCGTTTGAGACTTTTAAATCTTCCGTAGCGGGATAGTGCATGAAATAAGATTTAAAAAGCTCAGTTATGTAAGATATATTCGTTTTGTAGAGCGCGCTTGGGACGGATAGCGTTTATGAAAACCCTTAGAATATCTGATGATGTCCATCAAAAGCTTACGGCATTGCTTGGCGAACTTGTCGCTCAAACGAGCAAGATGCAAACGTATCAGGATGCCATAGAAGCCATGCTCAATCAATCAGTCATATTGCCCCTGAGCTGCTTAGTGAGGTCGAAAGTTTTGTGTCTAGGAATAGACATCTCGGCTACACAACTAAGGAGGAGTTTATACGCGATGCTATAAGATGGAGACTTAAGACCTTAAGTGGGAAATATGAGACCATAGAGATTCCTAGAGATGAGTATGAGGAGCTTAAGGAGGCTTTGAGGGAGATGGGCACTTCATACTTAAATGTAACGGACTTTATTTATAGCCAGATTAGGCGTGCCCTAGAGGAGTATAGAGAGTATAAGCGGCGGGGAAAAGGTAGACAGTTTATTAAAGTAAGCATCATACTGTGAAAACGATTTTATACTCGGCCGCATCTATTATTGCAATGATCAAATATGATAGTTATTGTGATGATATTATTATCGGTTTCTCTTATAAGCCTAATTTCGTTCATTGGCATAATTTTTCTAGGATTTAATGACAATCTTCTCAGGAGAATACTAATAATCCTAGTGAGTTTCGCTTCCGGAAGTCTTCTTGGCGGTGCTTTCATGCATTTAATCCCGCATTCTCTTGAGGAGTTAGGCTCGAAGAGCGTTTTTTGGTGGGTTATTGTTGGGATTATGATGTTCTTCTTCATGGAAAAGTTTCTTTATTGGCGCCATTGCCATGATGGTAAGTGCCCAATTCACATGTTCGCCTATTTAAATCTGCTGGGTGACGGAATACATAATTTCATTGATGGAATGATTGTGGCAGCAAGTTTTCTAGCGAGCATACCGCTTGGGTTAGCAGCAACAACAGCCACAATATTACATGAGATACCGCAGGAGATAGGCGACTTCGGCGTCTTAATATATGGTGGGCTGGGAAGAAAGAAGGCGCTAATCTACAATTTTATTTCGGCACTTACATCTATAGCCGGAGCAATAGTCACATACCTATTTTACCATGCTTTCGAGCTTATACATGAGTCGACATCGCTCCTAATACCTTTTGCAGCTGGCGGCTTCATTTACATCGCCACAACAGACCTAATGCCTGAACTCCATAAAAGGAGAAACTTTAGGGAGTCAATTCTTCAGATGGCCGCCATAATATTGGGCTTAGCGCTGATGTGGCTCCTCAGTTTCATAGAGTAAGGGGAAGCTCGCATGAAGAGCGACGCAAAATCCGTTAATTTGATAGATTTAGGCTTCAATCTGGTTCTAGGCAAATTCATTGAGAGAATTAATCGTTTCATGATTTTAGTTGAGGTTGATTGCGGGGAGGTTTATGCTCATCTTTCCAATTCGGGCAGGTTGTCGACTGCGCTGCGTCCGGGAGACGTAACCTATCTTAGGAGGATTGAGAGGATGGTTAGAAGGAAGAGCGCCTACACGATTTTTGCCGTGCGGCATGATGACGTATTTGTGATTATTGATGCTCAATTCTCCAATTTCATAGCGAGAAGGGCTATTGAGTTAGGTCTCATCGAGGATTTAGCGGGTTATACTATTGTTAAGGAGAATTTTAGTGTGAATGGTTCTAGGTTGGATTTTGTGCTTGAGAAGGGCTTGGATAAATTTTACGTTGAGGTGAAGAGCGTAACGCATGTAGTAAATGGTGTAGCCCTATTTCCGGATGCCCCAACATTGAGGGGTAAGAGACATATTCGACAATTGGCCAGTCTATCGGCTCTTGGGCTTAGGGCTGGAATACTATTTTCGGTTCAGAGACCTGATGCTATAGTAGTTAGGCCGAATAGTGATGTTGACCCAGAATTCGCAGTCCTCCTAAAGGAGGCGGTGGAGGCGGGCGTAAAAGTGTTTACGCTGAAGTCCTCTTTTCAGCCTCCAAAAACCATAGTTTTAGAGCCTAATATCCCCTTATTCCAGCTTTAGCATAATAATTTCATTCTTCGCCTCTTAATAGTCTCTCCTCATAATCCACTATATCCTCTGAGGTCAGGTATTTAATTAGCTCCTCGCTTATTAATGGCTTCCCATCCCTAATTGGATAAACGTATGGTAAGTATATCTCAGCCCTCTCATCAAGCCTTATATGTATGCCTCTCTTAATCGGAATATCCTCGAGCCTAACACCCTCATAAACCATCTTGGCGATGTAAATTGCCCCATCAATTGAGAATTGGCCTTTGCCAATATTCCTCGCAATCGCATCTGGAACCCTTGAGGTTATAAGCTTACGTGTTCTGCCTCTTGGCGGATGGTCTCCAAGTATCCCACCAACTATAACAGCCCTTTTGTCCCTAAAGTCTTCTGATTTTAGAATCTCTTTGGCCCTCGGATCTAGGATGATTATGTCCGCTGGTTTAAAGAGCTCCGCAAAGCTTTCTTCTTTAACAGTGCCTAGTTCTGAGAGGATTTGCATGTCCGTTTTATTCTTGATGTTTGTGAAGATTAGCTTGTCTCTGCCAACTATTGTGGAGGCATGGGCATATTCGATGCAAAGCCACCTCCCAATCTCCGGCTCCAGATGCTCAATCACAAAGAACAAGCATATCACGCCTCATTATTATGTCATATTATTTATTTGGCTCCAAACCTAAAGCCTTTTGCTCTAAAAGATTTCCAGTATATAAGTTGATACCTCCCTATCTTTTGGATAGTCTCTCCCTCTTTCCTCCCCAAGTATTGCATCAGTCTTCATTGGGAATTTGAGTTTTCCCGTAAAGTCTTCTTTGGCTGAGAAAGATAAGGTTAAAAATCTGGTTTAGGATGCTAGTGTGTGAAGAGAAGTTTAATTATGTTAGGGGCTGGGGTTGATGCTGGGAGCGTAGGTATGCTTAGAGAAGGTATATCATGGATTATGGTTACAACAGTTCCAGGGTTAGAGGATATTGTTTTGATGGAGGCTCGTGAGAGACTTGATGTTTTAGAGGCGGATTTAAGGTTTTGTAATGTTAGTGGTAGAGTCTCTCTAAAGATACCGGAGAGCCATGTGAATAGGGTTTTCGCTTTTAGGAGCATAGAGCACATAATCCGCTTAATTAAAGTTTTTGATGTTGAAAGGGATAAAAGCGGGCTAAGTCAGATATATAGTGGAGTTTATGGTTGTGATTTCCCATTAGGCTCAACATTTAGGGTTACATGTGAGAGGGTTGGGGAGCATGATTTCACGAGCATAGATGTTCAGAGGGTTGCTGGGCAAGCAATCGTTGATAAATATGGGCGGAAGGTCGACCTAAAGAATCCAGAGACAATTGTTAGGGTTGATGTAGCCTATAATAAATGCATTGTGGGAATACAGATGACTAGAACATCGCTTAGAATACGGTATCCAAGAGCCTTTCAGCATCACTCAGCTCTAAACCCAGTAATAGCGTATGCAATGCTAAGAATAGCGGATGTTAAGCCTGGTGATAGAGTTTTGGATGCGTTTTGTGGTGGGGGAACAATAGTAATTGAGGCAGCCCAGATATGCCGGGAGATAGAGCCCATTGGGGTCGATATAAGCCCGAAGAGCATTGAGGGTGCGTGGAGGAATGCTGAGGCTGCTGGAGTTAAGGATAAAGTTAGATTTATTGTTGGCGACTCGAGAAGGCTTGAGAGAGCTCTGCCAGCTGGATGGATGGTTGATAAGGTAATATCAAATCTTCCCTTCGGTATAAGGAGCGGAAGACTAGAAATTATACCAAAAATGTACGCGGAATTTTTAAGCTCGCTTAAGCGCTTCTTACATGATAATTCAAGGGTCTGCCTCTTAACTGTTCATAGGGAGCTTTTGGAGAGTTTGGGCGCAAATTTAGGTTACGAGGTCCTTGAGAGCAGACAGATAATGCATGGTGGGTTACGTTCATGGATAATTCTTCTAAAGCCGGCTTAAGAAGAGAAGGATTTTAGGCGTCATAGCACATATATTAGCGTGCATCATAGATATATATGCCAAGCCGCTTTTACTCTATTTTGGAACAGGCGTTTCTATAAATTGGTGGGGAAAATTGAAGTTTATAGGTAGGGTTGCGGACGGAGCCACCGAGACTAGGGCTAGGCTAATACTCCTTAAGGGCATGGAGAACAGCGTATTAGCCGAGGAGCTCGTTTTAATAAAGAATGGTGGAGAAGAGAGGCTGGTGAACAAAATATTGGGCGTTTTAAGGGAGGGTCTAGGGAAGAATGAGTTTCTAAGCCACACATCCTATAGACCGGATGTAGCATATTTGAGGCATGGTGGTGAGCCCTCTGGAGCGAGAGAAGTATACTCGTTCGCTATAGAGCCGATAGGCGCAGTAACCGATGAGGGCATAGAGCCTAACAGAGCAATAATTCAGCCTAGGTCTCCGGTATTTCTTCTTGAGGATGAGGATAGACCCTTCGATGATATCGTCAAGGGGCGTGACGTTATATGGTCTGATGCCTATCTTGAGGGTCATCCATCATGGAAGATACCTTTTGATAAGACTTTCCTCCCCTATCATGTTGGCGTTTACGGGAGCACTGGCTGTGGGAAGTCATGGTTCACTAGGAATATACTTGTGCCATTATATAGGAAGGCTGGCTATAAAGTTCTCATACTTGATTGGAGCGGGTCGGATTACGCTCCTCTGCTCAAAAATGATGAGGTTATTAGGATTTCTGAAATCGCTCTCGATGAAGAATCAATATTAAGCTACTTTCAAGATAAAACATTCAATTTCTCAAAAAACGATGTAATTAAGGATTGCTTCGATGAGTTTATTGATGGCTGGACAGCGAAGGTGAAGGAGGCTTATCTCAACTCGGAGAATCCAGCTGAACACCTCTACCAAGAATTGAAAGCTTACATTGATAGTGTTGTATCGAGTATTAAGAGGGAGGATTCTAGGGCAGCTGCGCAAAGGGCCCAGAGGAGAATATTCAGAAGGCTTAAGCCCCAAGACCTCTATCCAGTTATGGGGATTTTAAGTATAGAGGAATTATTCCAGGAGCTCGAGCGGAAGGGAACATTAGCCATCGATATGGGAGGAGCTTTAACGGAGGCTAAATTAGGCTTCTTCTTATCGCTATCGAAATACCTCTATAGTTTAATGGAGTCTGGAAGAAACCTTGGCATAGCCCTAATAATAGATGAGGCGCCACAGTATGCTCCATGGGATGCTCGTGGAATACAGGCTGAAACATGCGAGATGATAAAGAATCTAGCGGCATTGGGTAGGAAGCGCATGCTGAATCTAACGCTTATAGCCCAGGGAATCAAGGGTGAGATAGGCGTAAATGCAGCCGTCAGAAGAAACCTGAACACGCATTTCTTCGGCAGAATACACCCATTAGATGCAAGTGGGGAGGGTGGAGCATCAGAGTGGCTATCACCCTATGGGATATCGCCAAACCAGCTGCTTCAGCTCAAGCCCGGAAGATTTTATTTTGCTGGAGCAATGAATCCCTCACCGGTTCCGCTGTTAATCACATATAAACCTCCAGCCTAAAAGGATGGATGAATATGGCTAGCTACGTTGATGAGCTGCCTGAGTGGGTTAAGCTTCCACTGGATTTGCAGCATGAGTTCTTCCGTATAGCCGAGGAAGAAGCCCAGAGGCTAATTGAGATTATCAAGAGAATCGATGAGAACGTGAAGAGTCTCAGAAGTATAGTATCCCCCCACATACAAGCCTTTCCGAAGCAAAATAGGAAGTCGATTATCGCTGCTGTTGACAGCTCTAGGTCACCTAGATTCAGTGAGAGGCTAGGCATAAGATATGGTGTATTTGCCACCGGCGTCGTATGTTTGAGAGGTATTGAGAGGAGAAGCGAGAGGCTTGAGGCTGGAATATTTAGGAGAAAACAGGCTCTTTCGCAGGATGAGAGTAGACACTTCTTCTCCCTCTTAACAACATATTATGAGAGAAAGATGGCTCTTGAAACCTTAGATGAGTGCGACATACTCTTTATGGACGGGAGCTTCTATGGATTCGTTTATCCAGCGCTAGACATGAAGAAGCTCGGTCTCCTAGAATCGGAAAGTAAGAAACGGATATTGAAAGAAACTTTTGAGATGACCGAAGAGTTGAGGGAGAGCCGCAAGGTTATCGGGGTTGTTAAGAGGAGTCACAGTAGGGTTTTGGGCGGATATATGGCTTTAGAGTTTGGGGAGAATTCGCTAGTGAACGTGATAGATAAGCATTTGCTATCGCTAATAATGCCCGAGAAATCCTACTTTAAATACGATAGTCTCCTAGGCGAGAAGCTGCCAGTAATATATACTGGAGTTGCGCGCCTAATCTCGAAGGGCGAAAGTGGCAAGGATATTCAGAAGAGAGCGGAGGATAAGGCATATGAGCCCTTTGAGAAACTAGAGGAGTATGGCGTCCGAAAAGATGGGTTAAGGAGCATGAGGAGGGCGCAGGTGAGGTTTGTGGGTGGGCTCCCACCGTGCGAGCTGGAGTACCCGCATACAATAAACCTTGAAGAGATACTGTCGGAAAGCGAGTTATTTAACGATGCCACAAACCTTCCCCTAGCATTAGACTTGGTAGATAATTTAGTTAACATATCCTCAAAGTTTACTGAGGAATTTGTCTCGGAGATTGAGGGCAGGGTTTTAGAGGCTATGATAAAGGATGGTGGAAGCTTAGATTCAATAAAAATGTTCTTTGCTTTCTTAAATCCGCAGAAGCCCTTCTAAAAATTTAATCTTTCCAATCGAATTTTGGAATAACGTTATATATTACTTAATAAGCGCTTATTTTCGGAGGCATCCCCTATGGAAGTGTTCAAGATAATATCTGAGAGGAGAACCATTAGGAAATATAGGAAAGAGCCAATACCAGAAGACGCTCTGGAGAGAATTTTGGAGGCTGGTAGACTTGCACCTTCAGCGGCAAATAGGCAGCCATGGTCATTCATAGTCGTGAAAGACGAATCCATCAAGAATAAACTTATAGACGCCTGTAGGGGCCAGAAGTTTGTGGGTGAAGCCGGAGCAGTGATAGCGGTTCTAGGAGACCAGAATATCTCCAGATGGTATAGACAAGACCCAATTATAGCAGCAAGCTTCATGACCCTTGAAGCGTATGAAGAGGGGTTAGGAGTCTGCTGGATAGGCGCATTCGAAGAGGATAAGGTTAAGCAAATCTTGAAGATTCCAGAGAATTTATCCGTAGTAATACTCTTAACGGTGGGTTTCCCGGATGAGAAGCCTCCTCCAAGGCTGAGAAAATCTAGGGAAGAAATATTCTTCCTAGATGAGTATGGTAAACCATATCCCTTCAAATCCTAGACTATGGAACTGCAAATTTAAAAGGCTCTCAAACTACTTTATTTTTATTTGGGGTTTAAGTTGAGCAGAGACCATAGAGAGGAATTTAAAGGCGGCCTGAGAGGATTTAGAGAGCGCCTCTTCCCGGTTCTCGGCGAGGCTGAGCATGAAACCATACATCCAGACCTATATAGCGAATTGATTGATGGCGGAACCGACATAATAATTCGGAGACTTAAGGATTATAATGAGAGAAGAAAGAGTCTGCTGAGGGATTTGAGGGGAAAAATCGATATTAAAAGATTTGTCCAGAATGAAAGGGCTGCGCATTTAAGGGCTGTAGCCTCTGATGCTGGAAATAATGGAGCTGACTTTAGGTCCGCGTTTATACCACTTTATGCTTCGGCGGCGCTATGCGCAGAAGGATGGACAATCATGGATGAGCCAATCTTTAAGGTTGGTGAACCGCAGATATGGCCCGATGAGTTCCGTTCTCATGAGAGGGAGTCTCTCTTAGCCTCTAAGTTGCAGTTTGAGGTTACCGTCGAGGCTATTGAGCGGTGGAATCCGAAATGTGTACTTTTAGACGGCCCCCTCCTCATAAACTTCTGGCTCCTCCCACCAATATTTGGTTCGACTAGGGAGTATGAAGAGGACTTCGAGTCCACAGTAAACAGGTTAATTGGTTTGCTTCTCGCTTGCTATGAGAAGGATATTCCGATAGTTGGCTTCGTGAAGAGAACCAGGATGAATGATATATGCGCGGAGCTTGGCGCGCCGAAGATGAGGGATACCGCCCTATTGGATTTGGTGCTTAATCTGGGCGAGTATACTGTGCCAAAGCCAATTTCAGATAGAAATACCGTACTCAACAAGTATAGGGAGAACTGCCATAGGATGGGGATACCGGAGAATTACGCTAAGGATTTTTTAAGCGTATATTTCTCCTATGTTAAGACTGGTTTTACAACGCCCTTCCGCCTTGAGATGCCAAAATACTGCTTAGATAGGCTGGATGAGGTTGGGGCATTAATTTTTACAACCTCGGAGGAAGAAAATGGAATACCCTTCATAATAAATGAGGTTGATAACATAACTAGGATTACGACGACCGTCTCGAACATTAGAACATTCATGATTTACTCTAAGGCATTAGACCTAGTTAGAAGCGGCGAATTGAATCCAGAAGACTTGAATCTCCTAGCCCTCCAGCATGGTGAGCCATGGGTTTTAAGGGATGGGGAACGCTTAAAAACCGGAATATAGAAGACTGTTGTGAGTGATATGGCTTTGAAGGATGGCTTAAAGCCTATTGGATGCGCATTATCCGGATGCACACATGACCTACTAACATTTGTTGTCGCAGAGGACGCCCAAGTTAAAGTCAACCACTTCTATTTTATTGAGCATCCCCTTAAGCCCGGAATATATGTTCTGGTCAGAACATTTAAGGTTCAACCATACAATCCAGAGATGGTTACTGGTAGAATAGGGCCATTGGCTGGGAAGAAGGGTCGTAAAGCAGACTATGGGAAGAGGCTTGAGTATACTATTGCATCCGCTGAGATTCTCGGATACTATGATGAGATGGGGAAATGGAGAACAATGGAGGTCGCGCCCTCACCATGGGATTACGTTTATGAGCCAAGTGAGGAGATGCTTCAATGCTTCTTCATATCTAGAGGTGGAGCTGGAGATTCATTGATGCTTGAAATAGGGAAGGTTAGGGGAACAAATATACCAGCCTACATAGACCTAAATGCCATCGCTAAGGGGCATATGTTCGTCGCTGGAATGACCAGGTCTGGGAAATCCAGCTTCATCATCAATATGGTTGCGAAATCATCTAATCTCAAGCCTAGACCCCGCTTCGTAATATTTGATAGGAGGGGTGAGTATAGCAGCCTAGTCAAGTATGGCGCGAGAATAATACCCTACACAAAATTCACACCAGCCATAAATGACCCAAGAATAATTGTTGAGAAGCTTGGACTTAAGGGTAGGGAACGGGATGCCGTCCTAGAGGCTGCCAGAGCTCTCCTATCAAACGGCGAAAAGCTAACGAGCAAAAGCTTAATGGAGAAAGTTCATGAGGTTATTGAGCGGGGGAGCATATTTAAAACCCAGGAGAGCAAGAGTAAGTATTTCCAGAGCATCAAGTGGCTTATAGAGAATAGGGGTGGCTTCCTAGACCGGTGGAGTGAGCCGCTCGACATAATTGAGGAGGTAAAAAGCAACTTCACGCTGATAATAGACTTCTCAGTTGACACAGACATCGAGGCTCAGCATAGAACTGCAAGTCGAATCCTAAACGAGATAAGAGACTATGCGATGAAGAGAAAGGATTACGGTGACTTCGCGTGCATAATCGTTATTGAGGAGGCTCAGTATTTCGCGCCGGAGAAGGGCGTTGAAGTGAGGGAGTCAAGCGCCCAGTCGGAGGTTAAGGCATCAATGATTGAGACGATAAGCCAAGCTGGCGGATATAATGTGGGCTTAATAGTCATGACACAAAGGCCAGCATACGTAATTAAGAGCTGTATCTCCCAATGTAATTCTGTGGCATGCTTTAGGCTTAAGAGTGGGAATGACCAAGACGCAATCCTAGAATATACAGAGTATGGCTCAGAGAGGCTTAAGGATTATCTACCCGGCCTAGCGGACCACGAGGCAATGCTCTGGGGACTAGCAGTTCCAACACCATTCCCAATAATAGTTGAGGTGAACGTTGAGGAGTATCCGAGGAAAGCGGTTGCATTTGCCAAGAGTGCCTGGGAAAAGATGGAGGAGCAAATCGTGAACGAAAGAAAGTCCTCAGCTTTACCGCTACACCTACAGGATGCATGAGAGATATGATAGTGCTTGCCGGAACGGATTTCCACGGCTATAAACCCGCATTTGAAGCCCTCGCGGTGGGCGCGAGAAGGGAGAAAGCAGACTTAATTGTTGTATGTGGTGATATAACAAACTTTGGCACAAAAGAGCAGGCTGAGACTCTTCTGAGGACGTTAGCTGAAGCAGGGATACCAGTCTTCTTCGTTCCCGGAAACTGCGACCCCCCATCACTCATGGAAATAAACCTTAAGGGAGTAACATGTATACATGGCTCAGGAGCTGTTTTAGGCGGCTTGGTTTTTTTGGGCGTTGGTGGAAGTCCAATAACACCATTCAACACATTCTTTGAGATGAGTGAGAATGAGATAGCGAAAATACTTGATAGATGCTTAAACAATATTGGTGGAGTCCATGGGAGAAGCATTGTTCTGGCCTCCCATTCTCCGCCGAAAAATACCAGAACTGATAGAACATTTATGGGCATGCACGTTGGGAGCTCCAGTATAAGGAGTTTCATTGAGAAACATAAACCATTGTTAACAATATGTGGGCATATACATGAGGCTAAGGGGAAAGATTTGATAGATAGCTCATTGATAGTTAATCCTGGACCAGCTAGACAGGGAAATTACGCAATAATATACATTAATGAGGATGGTTTAAATGTTGAGCTTAAAACGATAAAACTCTAAAACCATGAAAAACTTAATTAGTAAGGTTTGCATTTTTGGTTTCTAATCTACTGGCTGAGGTGTTTGGGTTGCCATTTGAGAAAGGGGACTTCGTGCTCATAGATTATGTTGCTAGGGTTGCTGAGACCGGTGAAGTCTTTGATACAACAATAGAGGAGGTTTCACGGAGAGAGGGCATATACCAGGAGGGTGGAGTATATGAGCCGAAGCTTGTTGTTATAGGTGAAGGCTGGGTTCTAAGGGCTCTTGAAGAAGCTATACAAAGCATGGAATTAGAAAAGACGGCAACCATTGAGATTCCACCCGAGAAGGGCTTCGGAAATAGAGACCCAGAGAAAGTGAAGATGTATCCGCTGAGAAGATTTGTTGCGCAGGGAATTACACCAAGAGTTGGGATGAGGGTTGAGGTTAATGGTAAAGTAGCCACCATTCGGGCTATTGGTGGTGGAAGGGTTCAGCTGGACTTTAATCCACCATTAGCTGGCAAGACGCTTATATATGAAGTTACAGTGAGAAAGAAGATTGAGACTACTGAGGAGAAGATTAAGGCCCTAATTCACAGAAGAATACCGCAAGTAGATATTGGAAAGTTCTCACTAGAAATTGGTGAGGACAGCGTCACGATAAATGTTCCTGAAGAAGCTTTCTTCATAGAGGGGATACAGGTTATTAAGCGCGGAATCTTCATGGACATACAAAAGTTCTTTCCGGAAAAGAAAACGGTGCGCTTCATCGAAGTCTTTAAGAGGGAGGAGCCCTCCTCAACATCACCCTCCTAAGCTGGAGACCTCTGGGGCACCGGAGCATCTCGTAAACTCTAACAACTTCGCATCGGTCATTTTCCATTAAATATTCGGGTGAACATAACATAAAGTTTTCACAGCCATGCTCACTACAGTTCTGTGGACGAAAGGTTATTATTGCACCCTCAATAGCCTGCCTAGAAACCACGGAAGCTTGAATATCCGCCTCAACGACCTCAACAACACGCATCTCTAAATTGTACATTTCGCATCTCAAGGTTTTATCGCGAACACCAACAACTATGTAAGCTCGCCCCTCCTCCAGATTCTTCACACAAACATTAAAATACTTGCATTGAGGACATTTTGAGCCGGGGCCTTTATGAACGAATACTTCATTGATTTTAGTCTCTCCGATGCCAAGCAGCGTGATTATTGGCTTCGTCCTGCTCATAAGCTAATCTATCACTCCCGTCTCCTTAGCTAGGGTTTTAGCCTCATCGTATGAGAGGGGCTTTTCGCTTAAAATTGTGTATCTGTCTGGTCGAATCCTCTGAGCTGTAACTAAAGCCTCAATGATATACTTTGGTTCAATATTAATCTCCCTTGCCGTAACTGGGGCTCCAATGCTACGTAAAGTATCCCTTATGAGTTCCCAATCTAAGCCGTGCAGAAAAGCCATCATTATCGTTCCAATGCCACATTGTTCACCATGCAATGCTGGTTTCGGTGCTATGAGGTCTAGGGCATGGCTGAATAGGTGCTCAGAGCCGCTGCATGGTCTACTGCTTCCAGCTATGCCCATAGCTATGCCACAGCTAACCAGAGCCTCGAGAAGAGCCCTTGCACCCTCCTCAGAGTTCGGCTTTATTAAGTGTGAGTTTTCAACTATATGCTGGGCACTCATGAGCGCTATGCTTGCAGTATATTGCGCATAATACTCATTTCTCCTATCATGCGCTAGCTTCCAATCACGTGTTGAAGTAAACTTTGCTATGACATCACCACATCCACTCGCAATAAGTCTATATGGCGATTTAATTATGATACTTGTATCAGCTATTACGGCTATTGGTGATTGAGCTAAAACCGAATATGGCTTATCCAGCTTTTTTATGGAGGCAAATGGGCTGGCTATCCCATCATGGGATGCCGTCGTTGGAACGCTTATAAATGGAATCCCCTGATTGGCCGAGCTTAGTTTTGCTATATCTATTCTGGCTCCGCCACCAACACCGATGACAACCTCCGGTTTTACCTCCCTTATCTTCTCTTCGGAAGATTTTACATCCTCAATTGTTGGAACACTAGATGCGACTATATGCTCATAAACCTCTAGCCCCTCACTCTGCAGTATACTCTTAACTCTTCTGCCAGCCACATCGAATGTTCTCGCTCCAGAAATCATAAGAGCTCTCTTGGTGAAGCCTAAATCGCTACATATGGAGCCAATTAAATCTAGGCTCCCGCTTCCAACAATTATCTCTCTAGGCAACTGCATTCTATGAACGCCTAATCCCAAGAGACACCCAGCCTTAAATGAGTGGCAGAGTGCAATCTAAACTAGGATTAAAGTGGCTTAAAATAATTAAGTGTTCCTAAAAGAAGACTTGCGACTTTTATATCTTTCCGAACAATTTAAATCCAAGTTATCTCATTAAATATTAGTAATGCGCCCTTAATGTGTATTTCATGGGAGGGCGCGGTGATAGGGAATAAATAGAACTGAATTATTAAGTCTAAGAGGATTTTAATAAATAGGATTCGCCTTAAAGCGAGGAGATTGAGATTGCCATCTATCGATAAGAGTAAAGCCGAAATCAGACAAATAATACTTGAGCATATTCCAAAAGAGGCTGAGATAACACGCATAGAATTCGAGGGCCCAGCATTAGCAGTATACGCAAAAAGACCGGAGGTACTAATAGAGCAGGAGCAGATAATCACAAAAATAGTCAATCTTATAAAAAAGAGAATCGTTACGCGCTCAGACCCCTCAGTGAGGCTTCCTGAGAAAGAGGCTGAGAAGATAATATATGAGATTGTGCCGAAAGAGGCCGAGATTACAAGCATAATATTTGACCCGCCATTAGGAGAGGTTGTGATAGAAGCTAAAAAGCCGGGTCTCGTTATAGGAAAGAATGGAGCGACACTTCAGGAGATAATACTTAGAACAAAATGGAGGCCTAGAGCAATAAGAAGCCCACCTAAACCCTCAAAGATAATGGCTCATATTGAGCACTCTTTATATGCGAGCAGTAAAGAAAGGGAGAGAATACTCCGTAACGTTGGCGAGAGGATATTCCGTCCATTATTATATGAGATTGGCGACGTAAGAATAACGATGCTTGGTTCAGCTAGGGAGGTTGGACGCTCGGCAATCCTAGTCCAAACGAGAGAAAGCCAAGTCCTACTAGATTGTGGCATAAACCCTGGCTCAACAAAACCCTTCGAAGCATTTCCAAGACTTGACGCGCCGCAGTTCGACATAGAATCCTTGGATGCTGTTGTTATAAGCCATGCGCACCTAGACCACTGTGGTTTCCTACCATACCTCTTTAAATATGGCTATGATGGTCCGGTCTACTGCTCGCTTCCAAACCTCAGCCTAATGACCCTACTACAGCTCGACTACTTAGATGTTTTATCTAAGCAAGGCGCTCCATTACCATACGACCAGAAAGATGTTCGAGAGGTGGTATTGCACACTATTCCGCTGCGCTATGGTGTAGTGACAGATATAGCGCCAGACATAAGGCTGACGCTGCATAATGCCGGGCACATACTTGGCTCATCAATAGTGCACCTACACGTAGGCGAAGGATACCACAATATAGTTTATACTGGAGACTTTAAGTATGGTAGGACAATGCTACTAGAAGCCTCAGCAACAGAGTTTCCGAGGGTTGAGACCATCATAACTGAGAGCACGTATAGTGCGCCAACAGACGTTATGCCCTCAAGGGCAGACGCGGAGAAAAAATTGGTCTCAATAATCAATGAGACCTTGGAGAGAGGTGGAAAGGCAATAATTCCAGTGCCAGCTGTTGGTAGAGCACAGGAGATAATGCTTGTTATAGACGAGTATATGAGACGTGGTGAGCTTAAGGAGGCTCCGGTCTTCATTGAGGGCATGATATCAGAGTCAACGGCCATACATATGGCTTATCCAGAATATCTTTCTAGAGAAGTCCGCAACAAGATAATTAACGAGGGCATAAACCCCTTTGAGTCCGAGTATTTCACGATTGTTGAACATCCAAGCGCGAGGAGCGAGATAATTGAGGGTGAGCCATGCATAATAATGGCTACAGCCGGCATGCTCGAAGGAGGTCCAGTAATAGACTATTTCCAGAATCTGGCGCATGATGAGCGGAACTCGCTGATATTCGTCAGCTATCAGATTGAGGGAACATTAGGCCGTAGAATTCAGAAAGGTGCGCAGGAAGTCTCAATAGTAGACCAGGAGGGAAAAATTAGGGTTATAAAGGTTGGCTTAAAGGTTCATACGGTTGAAGGTTTCTCTGGACACTCGGATAGAAGGCAGATAATAAATTATTTGCGAAGGATATCGCCTAAGCCGGAGAACATAATTATATGTCACGGCGAGAGAAGTAAGTGCCTAGCCCTTGCCGATTTTCTGCGTAGAAAATATAAGGTTAATGCTATAGCGCCAGATATCTTAGAGACAATTAAGCTTAGATGAGTATCTTGTTTCTCTAGCCCTTTTCCTTCCATATCTGAACCGTTGGGGGCGTTACAACTATACGTTCCTCACCTAACCTAGCAATGTCACAGCCCATTGACTCTGCGAACTCGCTTAACTCGCCGATGGCGCGTTTAATGTCCTCAACATCGCTCTCAGGCGAAGGTTCAATCTTAATTATCAGAATGTTACCAGCTTTAATCTCACTCTTAATCTTCTCTAAATCCCCAGGTGAATGTAAAGGTAAGGCTTTAAGATAGATTTTACTGGTAGACGTCAGTGTAACGGTGGGGGCTTCTTCTTTCTCCTCAACTTTAATCTCTTCTTTCTTCTCCCTTCGCTTACCAATTATCTTATCGATAACTTTACTTATGCCGGGATTCGCCAAGGATAAACCCTCTCTCCTAAATTTTTCACAACTAAAATGTTTGTTCCTTCAAGTCTTAACTCTTTCGTCTCCGGAAAGCTCCCTTATAATCCTCCAATATGTATCGCCGACATGATGCAGATTTTTGAAGATTTTCCCATGCTTAAGAGATTTTGCTCTCTCAGAATCTAGGAGAGCTTTAACTATAGCTATCGCCTTACCATGTCTCTCGTCTAATACTACAGCGTAGTCTCCCTCCTTAAATTCTCCCTCAATTCTAACTATGCCAGGAGCCATTATATCAGCACCATTACATACATGCGGGATAGCACCCATATCGATAATAACCTTTGGAAGAAGACCGATTAAACCATCAAATACTAATGTCGGGATAACGTCCTCACCAACCCTCAACAATAGTGGCTTACCATTCACAATAAAAACCTCACTATCCTCAAAAGTCCCGATAACCTCGATTTGGGGCCTATCCCCAAACATTCGCCCAACATCAAAACCAAACCTTTCAAGAAGGTCTCTTAGAAACCTCTTTCTTTCACTCTCCCTAAGCGGGAAGCGATATTTAATAGTGCTCATAAGATAAAAATTAGCATAACAAATATAAATTTGCGCTTCCTCATAGTGTGATGGAGCTATCCAGGGGAAGGTTGAAGATAAATGGCAACACAAATACTTGAGGAGAGTCTTGGAAAAATAGTGTTAATAAAGCTTAGAGGCGGGAAGAGTATAAGGGGAAGACTCCAGGGATTCGACCAGCATCTGAACTTAGTTCTCGAAAAAGCTGAGGATGTTACTGACTCGGAGAATGTTAAAGAGCTGGGCCTGATAATAGTTAGGGGCGATAACGTTATAATGATATCGCCTCCACCAAGGTGAAAGAGATATGACTAAGGGAACACCATCCTTTGGAAAGCGTATGGGAAAAACTGTTCATATAAGATGTAGGAGATGTGGGCGGCGCTCATATAACGTCAAGAAAAAGAGATGCGCTGCATGCGGTTTCGGAGAATCTACAAGGATAAGAAGATACTCATGGCAGACTAAGAACCTTCAGAGGCACAGGCTAATTTAAAGCTACTAAAGCAACTATTATATCCGAGAGGGAAGCGTTTAAATAATCCCGTCTGAAAAATTAGAGAATTCAGCTGGGTTAAGTATGGTTGGAAGGGCTAGAATAAAACTCACAAGCACAGACTATAAGAAACTTGATGAAGTATGTAGGGAGCTTAAGGCCATAGCTGAGAAAGCAGGCGTTAAAGTTTCAGGCCCAATCCCCCTCCCAACAAAGAAACTTAAGGTTCCCGTAATGAAAAGTCCATGCGGTGAAGGAACGAAGACTTGGGATAGATGGGAGATGCGCATACATAAGCGCCTAATAGATGTTGAGGCTGAAGATAGGGTTATGCGCAGGATAATGCGCATGAGGGTTCCAGAGGAAGTTTACATCAGCATAGAACTAATCTAGTTATTTAGGCTTCCCCTAAAATAGCCTCTTATTCTAGCATGATTATGCTAGAATGATTTCAGATGTATAAAAATTTTCCCCTTCATTCTCTTATCTTAAAGTAGCTAGCCTTATATGCATTCCATAGTGTTGACTCGCCCTTATCTATGTAGAATGTGTGGTCCTCGGCTCCATAAGCTGCAAATGCGTATTTCATCGCTTCATAGCTCTCATATTTAACTTGTAAATCCACTATCAGCGTTGTGATAATGGCTGCTGGATGCTTAATCTTGCCAAGAGCCGTAAGAACATTTATAAACCATCCAGCGTCGACCGCAGATTTATAAGTATAGTGGGTGTCTGACATCTCGGAATACATTGAATACTCAAATCCTATTCCATTCCTCATATCTATCGTTCTGTAGTTTACGTTCACATCTTCACCCTCCTGCCATGATAGTGTTTCCGGCTTAAAGTTTGCCCAATATACTCTATATTCTTCCTCTACAACTGTGCCGTTTGGGGTATTCCAATACCACCTCCAGTGCTCCCAACGATAAGTAGCATTAATAGATATCCTTTTAATCTGGTTTTCATTAACCATTACTTCTAGGCTGTATGGAGTGCTGCTTGATATGCCAGCGTATCCTCCAATCTGCCACTCCCCAATTTCGAAGAAGAATACGTCGACGCTGACTTTTAGGGCTCGGCCAGCTTCGTAGCCGACTTGTATGGTTGCTCTTGAGTGCGCATTTGTCTCCGCCCTCATTAGGGTTACCTTACCAGCCTCTTCATATCTGTCCAGTAGCTCCCCATACATTGCTCTCACATCCCTAACATTAACAGTTTCCCACCGCTTAAACCTCGGTTCTATCGTGATGGTTTTTCCCCTCCTGAGCTCCTCCCAGCTAACCATGAATATGAAGTCGTCTATAGATTTGCTTGTGAATATGACCGCTGCGAACGATGGTTGAGAATAAGTGCCATCTAAACTGCGCCTAGCATCCCAAGCGCTCTTAAGCTCATCCACATTAACTTGAACATCAAATTTACCCTCAGCGCTCACACCAGCATATATCGTTTTGAACCCATCTGGATAAAGCGCCTGAAGAAACATTATACTCTCAACAGCTGCACCATCCTCACTAACAATTATCGTTAGGAGGTTAGTATGCCGCTCCAGCATGGAAAGGGAGTAAAATATTATTGAAGCCATAAATACGAGCGCTAACATAAAAGTCACTAAAAATCTATTTTTAACTCTCATCTACCCCGGCTCCAAATGTAATACAAGTGATGGTAATAAAAAAGTTATTAAAAAAGTTATCGCGGTGTGTGGTGGCATTCTTCCTTCTGGATTAACAATTAATACTCAGAGATATTGTGGCCGATGGAAGAAATGTCAGCCTAAGAATGTATTTTCTTACGTGCTTTGTTAGTTTATTTCTAGAAATTTACCAGAAACCACTAAAAATTATTAGCACAATTACCATTAGTGAAAGGGCTGTTGTAAAAGTTAAAGCCCAAACATATTTATTCCACCAGAGAATTTTCCTCCCATCTAAGATACTGAATGGAATCAGGTTGGAGAGAGCTACGAAGGTGTTGACAATAAAACCCCACATGAAAATTATTTTAAGTGGCGGATAACTTGCTGTAAGACTTAAGATAAGAAACATTATAGAAAGCAATATATTTATTAACGGACCTGAGAGGGACACTTTTCCGACGATTCCTCTATCTGTCTCACCGGATATGACAACAGCTCCGGGTGAGACAATCTTTACTATCGGCAGGAATATTGATATAATTGTTAAGATTATGCCTAAAAGGGATAGCCTAAACTCAGCCCACAAACCATAATATTCAGCAACAATTTTGTGCCCAATCTCATGAAGCAGAAATGTGAAGACAAAGACTATAATTAAAAATAGCAGTAAAAGCGGGTTCTCATAGAAAATCTCACCAATAGATAAACTCACCAAAGCAACCATTAATGTGCCTAGAGCCAAATGAATAGTTTCAGTTTTACTGAAATGTAGTAATGCTGCCCTAAAGATTTTTCGATAATAGCCCCCTCCTTTAATCTCACGCCCCTCTGTAATGCCACCTTTAATGCTTACTACCACTCTACTAATATTTTGGCATGCATGAAGCTCTGGCAGCCTATGCTCAGCACAGAAATATTTACCGCAAAAGGGACACCTGAATGGGAGAGCGGTCTCCGAACCGCAGTATTGGCACCTCAACTCAGCTCATCTTTAAAATCTTAAATGCCAACCAAAAATATTTCTGAAGGAAATGTATAAATTTTATCACCTAAATACACGAGCTAAAGTGGAGAGCCGGGGTGGCCGAGTGGATTAAGGCGCAGGCCTTGAGAGCCTGTGGCGCTTTTGCGCCGCATGGGTTCGAATCCCATCCCCGGCGCCAAGATTCTGAATAGTCTCTTTTATATTTTCTTCCAAAAAAATTTAAAAGATTTTGTTGGAGTAAAATTTACTTCCGTATTGTTATCTCCAATATTTGATTATTACATCTTACGGTCGTTTTATTCATGTCTGGGGGGTCTATTGGAAGCCTGATTTTTTGGTTTTTACCAATCCATATCTCCGTGTAATATTTATGTGGATGGAACTCGATTTCCCGTTCTTTACATGAGCACCGCACGAGAATCTTCACTTTTTTCTCATCTTCAAAAACGTCTACTAGAGACTCCTCTTCTCCATAGTCCCTATAAATTTCAACCGTATATTTTCTTCTTAACATATTCTCAATAAGTTCGGGCTTTATTTGCGTCTCTTCTCCCTCAATAATCTTTCTAACTAAAACTGAGCAGAAAACATTTATGTTTGAGAGCGCCTCCTCAAAACTATTGCCCATAAATTATTCTCCTCAAATAAATAGAATATTAACTGCATATATTTCTCTTTTTCTAAATTAATTTTAACGTAAAAATATTTATTTCGCGCCCTAAAGTTTATTATGTAATCACTATGAAGATTAGGGCGCTGAAAAATCATAGATGCTATTGTTGTGGAAGAATAATTGAGAGAGGTAATGAATGCTTTGTCTTTCTAGTTGCCCCGTTTAATCCGGAAAAAAGTGAATTTGAAGTCATTTATATTTGTCTCGATTGTTTAAATAAGGAATCGTGTATAATTAAAATAAGGGAACGTGGTGGCATAGTAAAGTAATTAAATGCCTTCTCAATTTCTCTTGGATATTTTAGGCTGCATTAAGACATGTTTAACTATTTTAACTACACCCTCAATATGCCTGCTATGTTCCTGAAGTGCCTTATTTATCGCTATATCGGCATTTATTCCTCCAACATTTGCTATATTAGCTAAGCCTGAAACTATGGCTCTTAAGTATGGTATCTCTGGTAGCTCATATATTAGTCTTTCAACCTCACTTTTAAGGGAGTTTTTCATCTCAAGCACACTATTAGCGAGCCTAATATCGCCTGTAAATATGCAGTCGACGGCCTTCTGAAAGACTGTCTGAACAGCCTCGCCTAGCTCATAAATCCTCTTTATCATATCCTCACTTATTTTACTTCTATACATCTTGAGAGCTAGCACCTTTTTTGCTATATCCTCAGAGTAATCACCTATCAACTCTAAAGATTGAAGTATCAAGCGTAAAGCTGGTATAAAGATTATATCTGTTATGCCCATCTGCTCAGCTAAATCGGGCCTTTTCTGCACATAGAGGATGAGGCGAGTAGCTAAATAATAAATTGTGTCAGCTTCATCCTCACGCTCAATAGCCTCCTTAGCTAAGGTCTCATCATTCTCTAAGAGGGCTTGCATAACCTCAGAAAGCATTGTTGAGACAACAAGTGTCAATCTTCTAACTAGCATGTCAATTTTAAATCTTAATGGGTCTAATGAACATTGCAATAATATACTATTTGGCGTCTCCTCAAGTATGCCTAGACCAATAAGCTTACGTATGATTCTTCGTACCTCATCTATATGCTCCTTTTCTATGCGGTTCGATGATATAATCCTAATGACGTTACGCCCAAGAATATAGCCACCAACAATTATTCTCTCAAGCATACCGCGCTCATCACAAGCATCAGCATTAATCACATATTCCTCCTCAATCTCTTCTTGGCGCATGGACTGGCTTGGAACTATTCTTAGCGTGCCATCCTTCTCCGGCAGAATAAAGACTAAATCGCCGGGTTTAATGCCATTTTCTTTTATCCACTTATTTGGAAGTGAAACGGTTATTGTTGAGCGGCCGACCTTCTGCAATTTTCTGCTTTCCAATTTTTCACCCCGGAATATATGATATTTACCAATTACTATTTTATTTGCATCAAATATATATTTTTCGCTTGCATTATATATCACTCAAGTATAAAGGAGGTGGAGTATATGCCAAAATGGAAGACCATAAGTATAAGACAGGAATTAATAGAAGAAGTTGAAAATGTTGTTAAATCCGGAAAATACAGGAGCATATCAGAGTTCGTCTCAGAAGCTATAAGACTGCGCCTAGAAGAGATAATGCGCACTAGAGGAGTCCCGGCAGAGAAAAGGAGAGAAATCCTAGCAACAGTCAAAGAACAATTATTATACACTCCAAAGCACACGTGGGCCCAAATAACTCCTGAAGGAAACATACGCGTTGGGCTATCTGATTACGCTGCCAGGCACTTGAAGGGCATAGCTCACGTTATGACTGAGCCTGTTGGGAAAGAGGTTAATAAAATGGAGCCAGTGGGCGTTGTTGAAACGTGGATGTTTATGTTCGATATCTATGCGCCAGTCAGCGGCAAAATAGTTAAGATCAACGAGGACCTAAAGAATGAACCATACTTAATAAACGAAGATCCATATGGTAAGGGTTGGATACTTGAAATTAAACCAAAGAACTCTGTGGTTCTTGAGGAGGAGCTTAACGATTTATTGAGCGCCAGAGAATATAATAAATGGGTAAGTAAGTTGGAGGGAAGGCTGCGCGAGTAGAGGGGGTAGACGGATATAAATCCCCGCTTCTTTCAGCTTTATTTTTAATTAAATGTATTAAAATCTCTTTTGTGTAGGGAAGATTTAATGTTAAATTTAAGTACGATTCTTTGCTTGGTCGCTATGGGCTTTTTTATTGGTATTCTATCCGGCTTTTTCGGTTTTGGTGGTGGTTTTATTCTCACACCATTCCTAATTAGTTTGGGTTTTCCAGCCAATATAGCTGTTGGAACAAGCGTTACTGAAATATTCATGTCATCCACTATTGCATCGTTAAAGCATAAGCGCCTAGGCAACGTAGAGATAAGGATAGGCTTAATTATTGCTCTCTTCTCGCTTATTGGAACGGAACTTGGAGCACAGATAATTGAACAACTCAAGAAGGCCAACGTTCTGCACATGAATTTTATAGTGAGCCTAATTTACATTCTAATTTTAACCTTAATCTCTATATGCATAATTCGAGAGAGCCTAAGTTCCAGCCGAGAAAAGGACATTAAAAAGAAGTCTCTATGGTTTAGAGTTCGCGGGCTTAAAATTCCACCGTCAATTGTAATACCACGATTAAACACGGAGCCAATATCAATATGGGTAATAGCAATAATAGGTTTTATTGGTGGTTTACTAGCTGGTTTTTTAGGCATTGGCGGAGGCTTTCTACTAGTTCCACTATTAATTTATGTCGTTGGCTGTAAGCCGCCAATTGCTGCTGGAACATGCACTTTTGGGATACTAATAAGCTGCGCATACGCATCTTTAACTCATACATTTAAGGGAAATGTTGACTTTATATCAGCAATTTTAATTTTTATTGGCTCTTCAATTGGTGTGCAGATCGGCGCTTCAGCAACCAGACGCGTAAAGGAAGCAACCTTTAAACTGGCATTTGGCCTATGTCTAAGTCTTATTTCTTTAAGTATCATAACGAAGCTAATTTCCGACTTATATGAAATATCTGCTCTCAACATCCTCTCACAGATAATTATATTTTCAGCACTTATCCTCATATCCTCTCTTATAATACTGTTTTCTGCGCGCAAGACTATAGAATCCCAAAATTAAGAAATGTTATATAAGCGCTCATAATAAATTAAAAATGTTAAGATTCCTTGGATTTGCTCTGGGAGAGAATTAACATGGTTAATGAAGGTATCTCTGAGGTTTTATGCAAATGGTTATCCTCGTTATTCCCAACGAGCATTATTCGCTCTGAGGAGGATAGAATTGAGGTCTATGAGGTTGAAGATGGGTATAGTATAGGGTATAGAATGGCATATTGCATAATGACTAAATGTGGTTTTGAGTTATCTGATTGCTATAGAAATTTAGGCCAATGTATAGTTCATTGTGTTGAGAACGGATTTGTTCCAACATATATAGCGGTCCCAGAAGATTATCCGCATCTAAGAAGACTAGAGAAAATCTTAGGCGTCATAAATCTGCCTATAGGCTTAATCACTATAAGCCCGGAGGGGCAGGTTAGGGTTGTAATTAAACCTCATGTTCCATAAGCCACTTTTGAAGCAAGTTTAATGAGTAAACTCTTAAATATTCCCCATGACTCCTCATTTAAAAAAGGAAGGCGCCTCGAAAATAGTTATTTGGGGCGAAAAATTTGTTAAAGGAAGATAGGCGCTTACAAATACTTGAAAGAATTATGAGGGAGCATAATTATCAGAGAAGCGCCCTCCTAGAAATCCTACACGCGGCGCATGAACTCTATGGATACTTCGATAAGTCTCTTTTAGCATATATTGCCGAACGCCTAAATCTGCCGCCAAGCCATGT
>JAGTQF010000011.1 GCA_018396655.1 Candidatus Bathyarchaeota archaeon | reverse complement strand
TCTCACTATTTTTTAACAGCAAGCGATATAAATTGGTTCCTCCAAATTTATTAGCGGAGGTTATAATTTTGAGCGAAAAACTAAAAATTGTCTATATAGGCGCTTGCTCTCACCGCTTTTCTATAGGACTTTTTAGAAACATTGTCGCTATGAAAGAGGTTCATCCTTTAGAAGTCTCGTTGGTTGACATTGACGCAGATCTACTCAAATGCGTACATAAGATTTTGGTGAACATGGCTAGAAAATATAGCGCAGAAATTTTTGTGGAGAGCACAACTGATAGGAGAAAAGCATTAAAAAATGCCGATTTTGTCTATATTTCAATCTCAGTTGGCGCACAAGAAGCTGAGTGGATAGACATTCATTTACCGCTAAAATTTGGGATACCGCAAAATACGGGTGATACTGTTGGACCAGGCGGGATATTTCGTGCCATGAGATGCGTACCAGTTTTTGTTGAGATTGCAAGAGATATTAAGGACTTATGTCCTAACGCAGTTGTCTTTAATTATACAAATCCACTTTCATGTTTAACCTTAACGATGCGAACTATAGCTCCAGATCTTCAAGTAATAGGCTTATGTCACGAACTTTTTGGTGGAATGAAAGTTATTCAAGAGATAATGCGCATTAATGGTTATCAAATTGAAAGATGGGAGGAGATGGACTTAATTTACGGTGGAATTAATCATTTTGGTTGGCTTTTAGAATGCAGATATAAAGGTGAAGATATATATCCACTTTTACACATGAGGTGGAAGGAATACTATAGAACATCATTTTATGGAAGAGCATTTAATTTTTATTTGCTAGGTAAACATGGTCTTTTTCCTTACCCAGGAAGCAGACACGTAGCCGAGTTCATCCCAAGATATTATAATTACTTTAACTACCTTCAATCTCCCTTTGGTATTAATATCATCCGTAACGTTAACGAGTTGGACAGAAAGCATAAGTGGGCTGTTATTCACTTCTATACAATGTCAAGAGACTGGTATATAGATCGTTTGCCAGCTCCATTTAAAGGTGGAGAAAAAGCACTAGATATGACAAGGGATTGGAAAAACGATATTCCAAATAAATATGTAGTTAACATACCTAACATGGGCTTTATACCAAATCTTCCAGAAGATTGTATAGTTGAAATACCAGGATACTTTAAGAACCGAAGAATACGCGGAGTAAATGTTGGTAAAATGCCTTCCGAAATTGCAGAGTTAATAAAACCACATGCTGAAAATCAGCGTCTAATAGTTGAGGCAGCATTGAAGGGTGATAAAACTCTCCTCTATGAAGCTCTTTTAAGGGATGCGATGTGCGCTTTTATAGAAGATGAAGAAGCAATAGAAGACATGATGGAAAACATGCTTTTTTACCAGAAAAGATGGCTTCCTCAATTTGAAGATGTACTCTCAGAAGAAGATCTAAGGAAACGTAGATGGATAAGTAAGGAGGAACTTATGTCAAAAGAGAGAGCCTTAGAAGTTAAATATCCACCCTCTGAAGAACTAAAAAATAAATCATGGCCATATGTTGATTAAGTAATTTTTGGAATGTGAGCATAAATGCGAAGTATATTGATTAATATTTTCCTTTTCCAAGAACTTTTGATAGCATAATGTAGCTTATACAAGCTGAAGCTGAAAATATTAAGATGAGTATTATTCCTAAAATGAAATTAGGGATTTCCTCAGATTCCGCATTTAATGCAACCCTTTGAATTCTTAGGGAGCCGTCTCCGAAATAGACTAGTGATGCCCCACTCTCTGGGTCTCTCCTAGTCTTACGGAGTGCCTCCTCAACAGTCCTATTATACTTACATGTCTCATGAAAGAAAAGCCCGTCCATCATTATCCCATGTATTACATTAACAACTTTATCCCAGCCTATGAAGCAACTAGCTCCTAAAACGAGGAAAACGTCCGCTAGACTCGTATTATTTCCGGAGTAGCATGCGTCCACAAAAATAATTGTTCCGGGAAGACGACTATCATTTCCATATCGTAAAAAGAATCCCGGCGTTACATAGAGATATCCCGCCAAATCCCCCTCCTTAAGATATCCTATAAGGTTCTCTGCAATATCGTCTTGATATAGAAGCGCGTTCTCTGAATTTAATTTCTCCCTAACGAATAGCGCGAATAACCCCCGAGAATCGATGAATCCATGCGAATTTATATAGACAATGTCATATCCCTCATCATCAAGTCTCTTAAGAAGATCTATCGTTACATTTTCATCCTTATAGTAATCTACAGCATAGCCAGCCCTCTCAAGACTATAAATTATGCTCCTCATGTACATTTCATATACGTCCAGAGACATTAAATTAAATTCTCTATTAAATGGGTCGATAACAATAGCTCTTCCGCACTCCCGAAGATCAGCAGATAATACGTTGGAATCTAAAAAGAAGGCTATGGCAGCTATTACTAGGAGGGGGTTTCTTAACCCGCTTAAAAGCATCTTCTCCATCCCAATAAAATATTCATGGATTATACATAAAAACTCTTGCAGTAGAGGGGGAGAGGCTATTCGAGAAGATAGGGAGGTATCAGCATATGAAGGTATAAGGGAAATATTGCTAGCCTGGTTTTGTGATGAGATATTTAAAAAATTGTAGGGGTTGTGGTTGATTTGGCTTCTTTTTTATGCTGTTAGTAGGGCGGCGTAGTTGTATAGGACTCCCCAGAATATGGCTATGCCTGTGCATGCCATTGCGCCTATTGCGAATGGGACGACCATCTCCTCGTAGACCTTTGCACCACCAATCCTCAATATCACATACTTAGCCACCAAAGCAACCAAGGCTGGAACAGTCACAGTATAGGTAATCCAGCAGAAGCCTAATGTTACTCCGGCTGCGTTGAGTGGGAACCATGGGAACCTAGCATGTAATATGTATACAACGGTCACTATTGCGGCCCCAACGATTATCTGGACCCAATGCTTGAGCTGAGGCTGATGGCCTAAGCCACTCCTCCAGTAATCCCCGACCTCACTTATGGATCCATATGTTGGTGCTCTCTGGAAGTAGTTGTGTGGCGCACCAGTATAATTGAATATTGATAGGTTTGTTGCGCCATAACTACACCATAATGGCAGATAAGCGAATATCGCGACTATTAAGCCGACTATCATAGCAATTATTGTGCTTGTCAGTATATGCTTTGACCTAACCCCCTGAAGCGAACCAATCTTATACATTTCTAGTAGGGATGCCATTGGAGCAGTCCTCATGGTCGTTGTGAACCACGTCCACTCCGTCTTTAATGGTAGGAATCTGACTGCTGGGTCTCTTATGTAGAATGGTGAGGCGGGGTCGGCGAGCCACCACTCCTTAGCCATACTATCCCAGTTATGGGCAAATATCTGGTCGTTCCAGCCATCCATAACTAGACCGAACTCGGCTGCGGTCCTAGCTCTGCCCATGTAATACAATCCGTTTAATATATAGTATATTATCCCGAATATTATTGGCAGTGTTCCTAAGCTTGCGTAGTACCATAAGCCCACTGATATGAGTAGAAATACTATGAAGAGCAGAAACATGAGCCTATATTTCATTGGTTCCCTTTCCTCGACTTCTGGTGGGGCTTTACCGACAATTGCCTTAAGGCAATTGACCAATTCACCCCTGAATGTTGTGAATGATGGAACAAATATGAACGCAAATAACGCTCCTATAGCTAGCAGTGCCGGCGGCCCCCATTCGCTCTTCCATGCCGACATCATTGGGCCAGTAGATGTGCCCCTCCAAATGTTATGGTAGAGCGAGTGAGCATAGCCGGTAGTGCCAGCGGACTGGGCTTCCCAGAGGCCGAGATAGTTCATTATTGGCCACCAAACCCACATTACAGCTATGCTTGTTACTACGTAGCTGAATAGCGTTTTGGTTGGGACTAGTATTGCTCCGGCTATTAGGAATAGTTCGAAGTTGAAGTTTAGGTTTGCTAGTGGTATAATCACGTATGGCGTGTAATCAACACCTATTCTACCCATGTGGGAGGGTATGGGTATGCCTAGTCCTGGTATTGTCCATATCCAGTATGGGTATATTGCTAGTAGCCCTATTAGGACTCCCAGCCAAAGCCATATATTTCTGAACAGTTTTATTGAGCCGTTCTCCTTCTCAAACGCCATATCTACCAGCTTTGATGCTGCCGTTGCATGTGGGAATGGTAGTGCTTCAACATCAACCCATTCCCTACGCCATAACGTCGCAAAGAACATGTACATTAAATAGTATGGTATGAGCCTTGCTAGGGTGAATGTTAGGGCTGGCATCCACTCAGCCCATGGGACTGGGCCTCCATACATCCATGACTCCCATAATGCGGGGTTTAGTGGGTCAGGCCCAAACTGCCAATTAATGTCCTTAGCATACTCAAGGTTCCATCTATGGAATGCCGGAATCTGCCTTGCTGTCCCAAGAGCCGTCAACAATGGGAGTATACCATAGTAGCTTGGGAGCATCCACGTAGTCCAAACCATAGTCAGGATAATCACAAACTCCTGCTTAGATATAACATTATATTTTCCCAGTAGGGCGCATATTGATGATAGAAGAAGCGGCCAGAAGAAACCAAACGTCATATTAGACATCCAAGCATTGCTCCATGTCTCACCATGCAGGCCCCATAGTGTGCCGCCTGGAGTGAAGAGCGCAACGAACTCCATGACCAATACGGCTATTGCGGCCGCAATAGCGCCAATGATATAAGCCCTAGGTCTTATAACGGCTACAACCTTTTCAGCCAAAAGATTCCCCTCCTTTTCCCTCACTCCCACTTTATTATTTACATTTTAATTTATAAAATTAACGCCTAGAATTTTACACCTACCACGCGAGATTCCATCAATTAGTAAATCGCGCTAACTTCAACATTCCATCTGAAAAACGACTAAACAATATTGTTAAAAAATGGTGGGGAGATCTTTTATTTAGTATGGGGCTGCCCACATGCTTCTCATTATCACAGCTAATCCGGTGCCTATTGTAACCGCCAGTCCCTCACCCAGTAAGATTCCAGCGTAGATTATGCCTCGAATGCTTCTCCAGAAGTCTCTGCCGATAAGGCGCTGCATTAATAGACCGATTACTGCTCCAATGAAGATTGAGAGAGCCGATGGGGTTGGAGAGCCGATTCCACCAGCTATTCCAATTACTAGGGGCGTTATATGTAGCACGTGCCCCACGATATACAATATGCTGCCGGCAATGAACCCGTAAAGCATATAGGGAACCTGGAAGAAAACCGCTGCCTCCGGTGATATAAAGATGGATTGAAATGTCGCTTGCACTGGCCATGCGTAAAGTACTCCTGGATAAACTGAGGATGGTATTGGAGCAACCCTCCATAATGACTGAACCGTTATGTACCCTATAAACAGGGCTACTGGGAATATTATGAACATGCCAAGTATTACATCCTTCATCCTCGTATTGGTCATATCGCACACCTTAAATCCAGTAACCCAAGAAGACGAAGTATATATTGGAACAAACCATGCGTTTATGCCCGGATACCCAGTTGCTTTAATCACGAGTTCCCTTACATAGGGCACTCCAATGCTTACTCCTAGTCCCTCACCGCGAACAGCCACAAGCATTGTTAGGAATGGTATAACAACATTAAGTAATATTAGGTAGACTAGTGGGAAGTCCGGCGCGAGCCAATAATCAACGAAGGATAAACCAAGAGTTGCTGCCAAGAATAAGCCTATAACTAGCCCCACATTAAACTCAGCAGCGGTCTCAGTAACACGCCTAAAAGCCTTAAAGGCCTTAAAGGTCTCTCTGGGCCTAAGTAGTAATGGGACCACGCCCACAGCCACTGCAACTCCGACCATCGGCATTGCCCAAGCCCATAATACAGAGCGCTGCCAGCAAGTCTGTATATCCATCCCATAGGTGTATTCCTGAGCGAAGCCAGTTACACCGTACCTAACTAGTAGGTGGTTTCCAACAACATATATGGCGATGGAACCTATTAGTGAGCCCAAAACAACATTAAATGGCAGTATGAAGCCTGTCGCCATAACCGCTAGGTCGGTAGCAATACCAAGTGAAGCCCCGGGCAAAGCCTGCTGTATTAGATAATTGTAGTCTACCCATGGAATTGGTATAGTTCTAAGATTAACATTTAGGAAGACTTCTCCAGTTAGCGGGAGAGTATAAAGCAGAAGACCATAAACGAAACCTAGAATTGATGATGCACCAAGTATACTCATTCTCTTCCATTCTCTTTCTATAAGAGTTCTTGTCGTATCAACTATCGGGTCAGCATATGGGAATGGCAGATTTTCCACACGTACATATAGGTGGTAACCTAGTATGCTCATTGCGAAATCCCCAAACATAGCTGCAAGCCAATATGCAGCTGTCCAAATGGCCACTATAGTCCATTCGGAATGAAACAATGTTCTCTGAACCCAAACCTCGTAAGATTCTGGAGCATAGAACCACGGAATTTTATCAGCAAGCCCCAGAGCAATAGAGACCGGTGAATACCTCAAATATATCTGGTATATCCATCCTGGATGAGCAAGATTCCCAAGCGTAGGGGCTAGGAACCACCAGTATTTTATCGATTGCCCAGCCGCTAAATAAATTATTACAGCCTCAAATATTGTCAGTTTAGTCCCAGCGAAGACCGCTGCCAACTCTATGAATAGTAGGATTGTAGCCCATTGAACAGCGGAATAAGAGGGAGTTGAACCCGTCACCAGATGCATGAAGGCCATAGAAGACTGGAATACAAACGTTATGTAGAGGAGAGCAAGTATAGAGCGCCAGGTTAATCCTCGACCGCGTAGGGCTACACTAGTTTGCTCACTCACTCTTCCCAGCCTCCTCAACACGCGAACTTACACTCTCAATTTTTAGCAATAAGTCTTTAAACCTCTTTTGGTATTCAATCCTCTCTTTGGGTGTGAAGCTTCTCCATAAGAGAACTTGCTTTCTCATTAAATCTATGAATCCCTTGCCAAATGTTATCCATGAGCCTCTTGGTCCAGTAAGCCTCTTTATATATAGTGAAAAGTTGTGTCTCTTGGTATCAATACTCTTAATGTCCAAGAACTCAACATACTGAGTTATGCCAAGGTCATATGGTGCCAGAAAAGACTCGAAAGTTAATGCCCTAACATGCATCTTGGGGTCTTTCTGCTCCACAATCTTTACAGGTGGCTTTAGCCTAAATATTTCCGAATCCTCTGCTAGATGCCCCATTAAGAGCTCATGTATATAGCACAGGACTCCGTTAGCTTCCTCATCTTCGGTTACAAAGAATGGCAGCGGTATCTCCCATATATCACCTTTTGGTGGCGGTGCCTTCCATCTCCTTTCAAGTGAAGGAGTTATCATTCTTGCAGCTCTAATCACTGGATAAATTGTCACCCCTAATATTGCCAGCATCATAATAGATACTGTTGTAACCACAACTGTAGAGGCATAGTTGAGCTGCCCCTCAACGCCAACTATTCCTCCAAGCATAGCCATTATCATGCTCAATATATAGCCTATTATGCCACCAACCACCGAGTATGTGACGCTCTCAGAGAGGAATAGAAAGGCTACATGGAATGGTGATAAACCTACCGTGCTTAGCACTTGTATCTCGCGTCTCCTCTCCTCTATAGAACTTATCATAAGACCAAGTATTACCATTGCAGATATAATCACTGGTATAATCTGCTGCTGCCACCCAAAGACTGTAACGACTGAGCGCGGAGATAGAGTCCAAACCACGCCTTCAACACCAATATTCAGTGGTACTGGCGAGAATGCATCAGTCTGCTTATATATCTCTCTTGCAACCGCTATAATTGAGTCGTAAGTTGCATATTCCGGCTTAAATTTTATCGCCACGCTAACAATCCAGCCTTTAGATATTGTTAAGAGCGTCTTATATGGGATTATTATAAGCTCGTCTGGAGCAACCCTGCCGGAGTAACCCGGAACTCTATCATCCCATATTGTCAATTGAAGGTCGTCTAAGTCTTTTATCTCAAAGAAGGCGTTATCATCGATTATTCCTATAACTTTGAAGGCGAAGCCCGAAACCATAATTGTTGAGCCTACCTTAGCTCCCAGTCCATCAGCCATCTTCTTTGATATTATCGCCACCATCTTATCGGCCATGCTCTCCGTAAACCAGAAGCCATCAATTATTGTCTTGTCTACGCCAGTAACATACTTCTCTTCAGGAGTCATCCCTAAGAAGCCTCTTATCGGCCTCATTACCGCCTTTCTGTTTTCATAGTCATATGTGACTAGGCCGCTTTCGTTAAGCAGATATGTTCCGCGCATACTATATCCGATGTATGACCATGCTCTAGGAGCCATTATAACCTTGTCTCCATAAAATACTCTAAACTCGGCTAAGAATCTCTCTCCTACCTGCGGTCGTGATTGAGCACCACCTAATCCACCGTAATCCTCAAAGCCTCCGCCAGAATAGTCTTGATGATGGAACAAAATTCCATTATAAAGCGCTGCTCTTCCAGTAGATTCCTCTCTAATTACTCTTAGAGAGCCCAGCGATGTAAATGCCGAGGTAGATGACGTTACAAGTATTACTGCAATAAGCGTTAAGCCAGTCAGCAGCTTTCGTTTTCTCATATGTGAGATGCCAGTCGAGAATCCAAGTAGAGCGACAGAGAACCTTGGCATCTCAACCCAGTGAACCCCTGCAACTTTGATTCTTAAGCGCCTTATAGCTGAGAGGACGGTGTTTAATATCACTGCTATTAGGGGCATTACTAGAACCACAACTAAGAAGCCTATAATAACCATTATGGGGTCTGTTGCAAGCCTAAAGCCCGGATGAACAAATGATAGGAAAGCCAGAGGAACTACGAAGCCAAAAAGCGTAATCATTACGCGTTTTACGCCACTAGACTGGAAGAAGAGCCTCTCAGTAAGGATTGAGAAGGGCACTAGGGTCAAGCCAAAGAATGTTATCGCATATATTGCATCTTCAATCGACGCCCTTAAGGTTGAATAATTATTCCTTTCATAGACCAGTAACCTGTTTGATAGCGCCTCAAGCTTGCTATATTCACGGTTCTTGAGAGCCAATAGCGCTTCTTCAAAGAGCTCCTTTGTATCGGTGTAGCCGGAGGGAGTTATGCCCCCGGCTGAAAGCGTCTTTATCCTATCTAAATTCAGTCTGTACATGTCTTGGGCGAATCTAAGCGTTGTATGAATTATCGCATGCTGTTCTCCCTCTTTAACAGTGAAGCCTACGCCCAATGGATACTCATCACTCGAATTAGTCAGAACCAGCATTGGATATCTTCTAGTGTAAGTTGTATGAACAAGAAATTCTACAGGTTTCTCCGGAGGAACAAAAGCCACTGCGACGCTAACACCATACCCACCATACATGTAGAAGTCCCAACTCCACTGGTCAGGCGGAGCATGAGATACGAAATCATTAACTGTCAATGAGAGACCGCCGCCACCGCCAACATCTATTGAACCGCTCCTATAGTATATGTCACATATGTCGAATAATACTATAGAACCGCACTTGAACAGCGTATATATGCCAAAGTTCTGCATCCTATCATAAGTGTTTACCTGGAAGCTTGTACCTATAGAAGAAGCGTCAACTCTTCCCCTAAACCAGTATGTTCCATACGCCGGAGCATATATAACATTTCCCGTCTCTTCATCAATAACATAGGCCTCTAGACCATAGCTGCCCATCATTAACCTCTCCATCTGCAACAGGCCGGGTATATATACATCTCCATCCTCATCCGACATGGCATAAGATGGCAAGAGAAGCTGATATGGCCGGAAGCCTAAAGCGGATGGACTGCCCCTCCCGTAAACTATTATGGCATTCTTAACCGGTATATCCCACCATCCAGAGTACATATTGTATTCCATTGTCTTACCAACTACATCGACCCACTTAGGATAGTACTGGCCTGGAGCCTTAGGAACCCAAGTCCCTATGAGGGCTGAAAGGTCTATATTAACCGTGGCGTAGATTATTGGATAGAGGGCTTCGAGCTTAAACTTTATATTGTCCCAGTTAATGTTGTCCGGCAAGTCGAATGGTGTCCAATAATCATTACTGTATGCCCATAGGTTACCCCATGTCATCCCAGGACCGCCCAAAATCAGTAGAGGTTCGCTGTTAGCATATCTAAGTGGGGAGCCATAGTAATCTTCATAAATTATGCCGTGACCAGGTCCTCCAGTCCCGAACATTTCTTTGGGAATCCATTGCCTACCTATAGCTGGGTCTTCTTTGGCAAGATAGGGTCTATTAAGCTTTTCAGCTAAATCTGGGAGTAAGGTCTTGAAGAACCAATCGTAATAGTTTGTCAGCCAAGGCGCTACACCCTCATTCCACCCATATGTCCACCCCATAACGAGATATGGCATAAGATATTTGTTTATGTCGTTTATGTCTATGTTCATCTGGAACTTCACTCTGCTGCCCCATTCACTCCACTTATTATCTACATATTCCTTCATAAACCATCTTGAACCAATGACCCCTTGATTTGTTCCAGAAAAGGCTATGAAAACCAGCGTATATTTGTTTGAACCTGGATGCGTAGCGAAGAACTTAGCAAGCTGGAGCATTATAGCTGTTCCTATAGATTCTCTAGCCCCAGGGGCTAGACTTGGTATAAATGAGAAACTATCATATGCCGCTGTTATCAGCACATATTCATCGGGATAAGCTGTTCCCTTTAAATAACCAATAATATTGTAGGATTCAACATTGCGCCACTTCATATTAGAAACCAATGTAACTATCTCTCCCCTCTCAGCCAGCTGTAGAAGTCTCCTTGACTCCTCAGCCCTAGCATATACTCTTGGAAAGTTCCATGCTACGCTCTCAATCAGTTTCATTCGGGCCTCAACCGTTGTTGTATATTCTGGCTCAAGAAAGACAACAGCTTTAGCACCGAACTTAGCCGCAGTAACCCAATGATATTGCGTGTTAAAGTCCATTAAAACTATGCTGCCCTCTATTGGTTTACCATCAAAGTCCTCATATTCGCCCGAGCCCACATAAACTAAACGTCCAGTTAAGCCTCCAGGCGGAGTCTGCGGTGGACAAACCCTATTCGGGTAGATTGGATAAACTTTTATTCTCTCACCTAAGGATGTCTCTATATAGGCGCCCTCATCCACTGGTATGGGAGTCCTAAAGCTGTGTCTTAAGACGGGTGACAAACCAAACTCGCGGAACTTGCTCTCAATATAATCGGCTGCAGCATAACACCCAGGATACCCAGTAAACCTTGAGCCAAAACCGACAAGGTCCTCTACAAAGCCCTTAAGCTCATCTATATTAATTGCTTTTAATGCTGGTGTAAAGTAGTCAAAGGTGATTTCCTGAGCAACAGCCGGTTTCGCAGATAATAAAAGCACTATCATTATGTAGGAGGCTACTAGAAATATCGTTAGAGCTAGAGATAAAGATATTTTTCCCCACTTACCAGTTGAGACCATACGCTAAACCCAAAAGATGAATATTCAAATTTAGGTTTTTAAAGATTACTCAAAAAATAGTTAAAGGAGAGCTTAGCGCCATATAATAATTGTAGATATTAAGTTGCATGCATGGTGACATTAAAATGAAATGGAAGACTCTTACACTTACTTTAGCGGCAATAGTGATAATAGGAAGTCTATTCTTATATTTTCTTGTTCAAAATAGGATTGGTGTAACGCTTATAGAATCAATAATCGAGGTTGATGGGGCAAGAAAATATCAAAGAATTGAGGGATTTGGTGGTTCAGGAGCCTACTACGAGCATTTATTAAGGAATCTAAAAGAGCCGCTTAGAACGGAGGCTACAGACCTACTTTTTTCAGACCTTGGAATAAGCATCTATAGGCTGAGAGTGTGGACTAAGATTGAGAGTGAAAATGATGACGATGACCCAAATAATTTCAATTGGGAAGCATTCGACTTTACAACAGACCAAGACCAAGTTTGGAATGCCCTTGAGGCTAAAAAGAGGGGTGTTACAAAGTTTATAGCTTCCGTCTGGAGCCCACCAGCCTGGATGAAAAATAATACGCAGGAGACGAATGATGGTTATCTTCTGCCAGAAATGTATGAGGAATTCGCGGAGTGGTTGTCCGCCTATATTTTGGGTTACAAGACATATCATGACATAGACATAGGTTGGGTAAGCATACAAAATGAGCCAGATTATACTGCTACTTGGGAGACTTGCATCTATACACCCAAGCAACTAAAGGAATTGATAAAGGTTGTTGGCAGAAAATTCGCTAGAGAAGGGATAACAGCAAAGATAGTTGTTCCAGAAACTTCTGGCGTTTACGCTGCCCTCAATTACTTAGAAACAATAATGTCTGATCCCGAGGCAGCTCAGTATGTTGATGTCTTCGCTGTGCACCTATACGATATACAATTCTTTAATCCCGATCAGGGGATAGGATGGCTTAAAACGATTTCTGGTTATTGTGCTAAGTATGGTAGGCCTTTGTGGATGACGGAATATAGCTACCTAGATTTTCCATATGCAGGCACCTATGAGGAAGCTCTTTATACGGCTCAACACATTCATAATACGCTGGTGTATGGAAATGCCTCAGTTTACTTGGTTTGGGAGCTATTTTGGTATAGGGAGACTGGGCTGATTAGTATAAGCTCTCAAGGAGACAACTATAAAATAACCCCTAAATATTATGCTGTTAAGCAATTCTTTAAGTTCATAAGTCCAGGCTCTGTTAGGGTAGAAGCAAGAAGCGATAGACCTCAAATTCTAGCCTCAGCCTATCTAAATGAGGAGAGCGGTGACATCACAATAGTATTGATAAATAGGGGAATGACGGACGTTAATGCTAAAATATCCTTAAAAAATATCACACCATCATTGACTTTAAAGCAATATCGCACATCAAGAAACGAGAATTGCAAATATATTGGTAACATAGTGGTTAGAGATGGTTTACTTGAGGTCCTTCTTCCATCTGATAGCATAACAACCCTTACCACCCGATAGATATTCAATTTTTTCTCAAAAGTTAACTCCAAAACTATTCAGAAACTTTCCGATATTATAATGGTATTTAAGGGCCTGACTTCCCCCAGTAGCAATATGTTCTCCCATAGGTCAGGACCAATATTGAGGTTACTATTAAAGCATAGATGAGTGTTATGAGGATATACCTTCCCCATTTCTCTTTTGGTATTAAGTGGGAAATGCTTTCTGATAATCTTCTGTAGATTTTTCTGGGTATAAAGGGTATCATAAATGGAACTTTCCTTCGATAATCTTCGTATGCTTCACCGAACCTTCGTTTTAGATTCTCCTCCTCCTTCTTAGCCAACAAGATATATAAGAAGACCAATGTAACCCATGCTATTAAATCGGCTGGCCTTAAATGGAGGGGCAAGGCGTAGAGTATATGACCAAAGGTCCAGACAAATATTCCTAGGTATTGGGGGTGGCGTACAATACTATAGAAGCCAGATTTTACAAGCTCGATTCCTCTAAACTTACTTATAATCAGTTGAAGCATGCTTGCCATAAAAAATAGGAAGCCGCCGAACGTAAAGATCGGCCTAACAATGTCTATTATGAGAATTAAATGGAAATTTGTCCACACTTCAGGCAAATGTAGGAATTCTGTAAGCCACTCAGCCCCAGGGATTAGAGTCATGGGTATCCACGATATGTAAAGTATGCGAAAGAACCATTGCGGAACCCAATCTAATCTGAATGGAGACGGAGTCTCAGGAAAGTAATTAAAAATCGTTGGGAAAACAAGCGAAAGTGATATCCACATTGGAAGCCAAAAAGTCGAAGATATCGTTGGTAGACAATATATCCAGGAAGATATTATTGCCAATTTTCTTAAGCATCTTGTCACTGCAGCATCACTCTTAACAATCTTTTCATTCTTTCGTGAAAACTTTTATATATTTAAGGTTATTAAATTTTTTAATCGTGATGGGTTATGATAAAGAATGAGAAAGCAATAAGTATGGGTGGAATTCTCGCCATAGTAACGTTAGTTGTCTCCGTAGGAATAGGCTTATGGGTTATGAGCCCAGCCCTAACAAAACTCGCCGGACCAGCTGGCCGCGTCAGCGTAACTGTTAGTGACGCTGGTAGAGTAGGTTCAAACATAGTGAGACTAACCATAGTTAATGATGGTGAAGTAAGGGTGAAGATACAAAAAGTGGATGTTACAGATACAGGTATATCCGGAACTGCTGCTCCCGGAGTTATAATAGATCCTGGGTCCTCCAGGCAGGTTGACGTTAGCTTCACAAGCGACTTGCCAACTAGTGCAGTAACCTTAAAAGTGAAGATTAGAACTGACAAGGGCGAATTTACGGTTAACGTTAATTTGGCGGCCGCAACATAGTCTCGAACTCCGAAATTAAATTGCTCCTATAAGAGTCTTAACTCCCGTAATTTCTATTTTTAACGTATTGTTGCATTGTTGTTTTTGGATAAATTTATATGGTAGATATCGAGTTTGATATCACTATTGATACAACTTAAAGCACACTCGAAGAACAAACGCTCCGGTCAGAAACAATAGAGGTTGAGAATGAATGGTTAGCTCACCGATATTTAGAACCTATAAATATGTAATTAAAGAATGGAAGCTCTTAGTATTCGCCATAGGTATGGTTTTTGCTTCCACACTTTTGGCCATGATGATACCTTGGTATGTTAGAGAACTCTTGAATTCCGTGATGGCATATGATGCGAGCAAGCTACTGCCTCTCTCGCTAGCTGTCGTTATACTAACGTTTTTGGAGGGAGCCTTAGCTTTTCTCGTCAGATATCTCTTTGAGCTTATAGCTCAGAGAACCATATATAGGCTTAGGTTAGACCTCTATAGGCATCTTCACGAGCTCTCCTATGGATTTTATGATAGGGTAGATGTTGGTGAGATAATCGTGAGGGTGACAAGCGATATGGACAATTTAAATCGCTTCATAAGTTTTGCAAGTATGCCTCTATTAAACGCTATTTTCTCAGCCTCAATAGCCCTCTACATACTCTTAAATCTGAATGCTGAGTTAACTCTCGTTGCAGCATCACTACTGCCACTTTTAGCACTAATAACAATTCTCTTTAACAGGAAGGTTTATCCCATACTTGAGGGTAGCTGGAGCGCGATGAGCCAATTTAATAGCGCAATTCAAGAATATACTTCAACAATTAAAGTTTTGAAGGCTCTTGGAGTTGAGGATGTTTTTGGAAGAGTTTACAGATCCAAACTTGATAACCTATATAATTTAAACATGAAATTTCATAGATATGCATCATTATCATGGCCGTCTATAGGACTTATTTCAGCAGTCATACAGATCGTAGTATACTTGTATGGTGGATTTAAGGTTGCAGCAGGCATTCTAAACGTAGGAGATATAGTTGCCTTCTTATTGTATCTTTCAATGCTCAATTGGCCTCTCGTTGGGCTGGGTTTCTTTGTCCTAGATTATAAAAGGGCATCAGTTTCAGCATCTAGAATATTTGATGTGCTAGATAAGGAGCCTGAGGTTAAGGATCAGCCTAACGCAATAGAACTTAAAGATGTTAAGGGACATATTAAGATTGAGAATGTTTCTTTTGGTTATGACCCGAACAAGCCTGTTATAGTAGATGTAAGTCTTGAGGTTAAACCTGGAGAGAGGGTTGCGATAGTCGGTCCCACAGGTTCAGGCAAATCCACGCTTATCAAGCTTATACCGAGGTTTTATGACCCGCAGAAGGGACGTATACTTATAGACGGTGTAGATATAAGAAATGTTAAAATTAAATCCCTTCGTAGACATATCGGGATTGTCCATCAAGATATCGCGCTCTTTGCGGGAACAATAAAAGATAATATAACTTATGGTAAGCCAGGTGCATCCATGAGTGAGGTGATTGAGGCTGCCAAGGCTGCTGGTATACATGATTTTATAGCTAGTTTGCCTAAGGGCTATGACACAGATGTTGCTGAGAGAGGTGTAACACTCTCTGGTGGGCAGAGACAGAGAATAGCGATAGCGAGGACCTTAATACTTAATCCAAAAATACTCATACTGGATGATCCGACGTCAAATCTTGATGCTGAAACAGAGGCGATGGTTGTTGAGGCTTTGAAGAATCTTGTTAGTGGCAGAACAGTGCTTATAGTGACTCAGAGACTTTCAACACTTAAGCTGGCTGATAGAATAATAGTTTTAGATAATGGCAGAATCGTTGAGGAAGGAACTCATGAGGAGTTGATGAGAATCGGGGGCGTATATGCAAGACTCTATAATGCTCAGTTCGCCCATCAAGAATCACTACTTAGGGAGGCCGTGAAGGTTGGGATGGATAATAGGTAGATATGCAAGGGAAGGGGCTGAGGGAAAACCAAAAGGTTCCCCACTGAAAATAATAATGAGGCTATTAAAGCTAGTATGGAGATATAAGGCTAGAGTACTAATTTTCGTGGCCGCGGCTTCGCTAGTCTTGATTTTAAATGTAATATCGCCATATTTTGGTAAGAGAATCGTCGATGAGGGGATAATGGCTAGGAATATCACTGCAATCACATATTATGCTCTCATCATCGCGGTTATAGCCCTATGCAGTTGGATATTAGGTGTCGTTAGAAGCTATAGCGTTGCTTGGTTGACTCAGAGACTTCTCTACGACCTGCGTTCTTCACTCTTTGCGCATTCCATAGAATTGGATTACGCCTTCTTCTCCTCAATGCCAGCTGGCCAAATAATATCAAGGTTTACAAGTGATGTTGAAGCTGTTGGTCAAACGGCTACGACAGGTTTTATAGATGCTGTCTTTAATGCCCTCACAATTATTGGCGCCCTTATTGCCATGCTAACCTTAAACATCGAACTTACATTAATAACCCTATCATTGATACCCCTAATAATCGTCTCGGTGATTTTTCTAGCTAGAAGGAGCTATAGAGCTTATAGAGAAGTTAGAGCTAAGGTTGGTGAACTCACATCAAACATTGAGCAGACAGTCTCGGGCATAAGGGTATCACAGTCATTCTCCGAGAGGGATAGAGAGAATCTCAGGCGCTTTGAAAGAGTAAGCTATGAGACTATGCGCGCAAATCTAAAGGCGACACTTGTAATGGCTCTTACACGTCCAGTTCTAAGCCTTATAAGGGCCGCTACAGTTGCGCTCCTAATATTCTGGGGAGGATACATGATTATTAATGGTAGGGCAACCGTGGGCACATTAATAGCATTCTATAGTTATGTGGAGATGTTCTTTAACCCGCTGATAACTTTAACAGTTTACTATAATATGCTTCAATCAGCCCTCGCGGCTGCTGAGAGAGTATTCGAGTATTTAGAGACTAAACCAACTGTAAGGGAAGCGGATAATGCCATAGACTTTGAAATTACGAAGGGTGAAATAATCATGGAGAACGTGAGCTTCAGATATGGTGATGAGACGAACGTCTTCGAGAAATTTAACCTCAAAATCAATCCTGGCGAAATATTGGCTGTTGTAGGGCCAACTGGAGCTGGCAAAACAACTTTGGCGAATCTCATACTGAGACTCTATGACCCACAAGAGGGGCGCATACTTATAGACGGTGTGGATATAAGGACCATTAAAATGAAGTCTCTTAGGAGCCAGATGGCTCTGGTCCCGCAAGAGCCAATATTATTTAAAGACACCGTTTTGGAGAACATTCGTTATGGTAAGCCGGATGCTACAGACGAAGAAATCGTGAATGTCATAAAAGATTTAGGGCTTGAGCCAATTATAGAAACACTTCCAAACGGCCTTAACACTGTGGTCTCAGAGGGAGGTGGAAATTTATCTGTCGGCCAGAGACAGCTGATAAATATTGCTAGAACGCTCCTCAGAAAACCTAAGATAGTGATTTTAGATGAGGCAACAAGCAGCGTTGACCCTTACACTGAAAGTCTACTCCAAGAGGCTCTTAAAAGACTCCTTGAGGGAAGGACATGTATAATAATTGCTCATAGGCTATCTACAACTTTTTTGGCTGATAGGGTTATAGTTTTGGAGGGCGGCAGGATTGTTGAGGAGGGAACGCATGAGGAGCTTTTGAGGAAAGGAGGAATCTACGCAAAGCTCTATGAAATTCAAATAGGTGGACAAAGAAAAATGGAGATTCAGGTTCCATCTTAATAGAATTTCTTATCAATCTTTCTTTTATAATAACTATTTTATTCATTTTTAAGCTGAGAGATTGGCGTAAGCGTTATTTCCCAAGTGGAGATATTTTAAGTCTATTCGAGGAGGAAGAAAGTATGGTTGGCGGATATGCTGGCAGAATCCTTCGAATTAATCTTTCTGAGATGAGCTTTAGCATTGAGAGGTTGGATTTATCCCTTGCAAAGAGCTTAATCGGTTGCTTAGGGGTTGCATCTAAGATTATGCTTGAAGAGGTAGACCATAGCGTGGAACCCCTTAGCCCAAGAAACAAACTTATTCTGGCAACGGGACCCTTAACTGGCTCAACAGCCCCCGCCGGTAATAAGTCTATTGTTATTTCTAGGTCTCCTCTAACGAATATTTGGGGTGAAGCCATTTTCTCGGCTAATGCTGGCATAGAGCTCAAGCGTGCTGGATTTGACATGATTATTATTGAAGGAAGAGCTGAGAGACCGGTTTATCTGTGGATATGCGATGACAATGTGGAGTTTAAGGATGCTAATGGCATTTGGGGTATGGATACGTTTACGGCATGTAATGCTGTAAAGAACGATTTAGGTGAGAAAGATGCAGCTGTAGCTTGCATTGGTCCAGCTGGTGAGAGACTTGTTAGATTGGCATGCATCATAAGTGATAATGGTAGGGCTGCTGGAAGGTGTGGTTTAGGCGCGGTTATGGGTTCAAAGAATCTTAAGGCCATAGCAATTAAAGGTTCACGAGCGATAGAGGTTGCGAATCCGGAGGCGCTTAATAAGCTTAGGGGGGATATTATAGAGTTTACGAGGGAGAAGCTTAAGGCTTTCACCGATTATGGAACCTCCAGAGGTGTTGTGGCATTTGAGGAGATGGGTAACTTACCCATAAAGAATTGGACTGGAGGAAGATTCCCAGGTGCTGAGAAAATATCCGGTGTTAGAATGGCCGAAACAATACTAGTTGGAAGAAAAGCTTGCTTTGCATGTCATGTGGCTTGTGGAAGGTATGTTAGGGTCAGTGAGGGGCCCTATGCACCTTTAGAGGGTTATGGTCCAGAGTATGAGACTATCGCCGCATTAGGCTCGCTATGCATGAATGATAACTTAGAAGCTATAGCTAAAGCAAATGACCTTTGTAATAGGTTTGGTTTGGACACGATATCTGTTGGCGCAACAATAGCGTTTGCGATGGAATGCTATGAGAGAGGCATAATAACAAAGGATGAAACTGGAGGAATTGAATTAATTTGGGGAGATCCTGACGCAATCATCCGGACAATCGAGCTCATAGGAAGGAGGGAGGGTTTTGGAGCTATTCTAGGCGAGGGTTCGATGAGGGCTGCTGAGAAGATAGGGAAAGGCGCAGAGAGATATGCCATGCATGTTAAGGGTCTTGAGATTCCAATGCATAATCCATACCGATTTAAGGAGATGGGGTTGCAGTATGCCACGTCTGAGAGAGGAGCATGCCACTTAAGGGGTTTCTCAATGCTTCCAGCTCGCGGCTTTCTCTTTCCAGAGCTAGGGATTAGCGAGAAGCTGGATGGCTTCTCCATTGAGGGCAAAGCCCATATTGTCAAGGTTATGCAGGATGCTTGCCGAGTAGTTGATGCCTTGGGAATATGCAAGTTTCTGGTCTTCTTTAGCGGCATTCCTCTGAAAACTTTAGCAGAATTATATACGGCGGTGACGGGCTGGAAGACAACTCTTGAGGAACTCCTGAAGGCTGGTGAGAGAATATGGATTCTTCAGAGGCTCTTTAATGTGAGGATGGGTGTCAGACGAAAGGATGATACTTTGCCAAGAAGATTTTTGGAGGAGCCGATGGTTGATGGTGCAGCTAAAGGTCAGATTGTTGAGCTGGAGCCTATGCTCAAGGACTATTATACTGAGCGGGAATTGGATGATGAGGGTAAGCCTAAAAAGGAGAAGCTCCTAGGGTTGAATTTAGATTTCGCCATCAAGTTTCTTGAGTAGGGGTCTGGGATGATTAAGGTTACGCTGATACTGCTAGATGAGAGATTGAAAAAGGAGATTGGTAAGAAGGAGATTGCCATCGAATTGCATGAGAGTGAGGCAACCGTCAGATGCTTGCTGAGAAAAGCGGTAATGCAGTATGGCGATAAAACATTAGAGTCAATATTGAAGCCGGAAACATCAATATTTCTCAATGGACAGAACGTGGAGTTTTTAGGAGGGCTTGAGGCTAAGCTTTCTGAAGGGGATAGAGTTGCCATAGTACCCCTAATAGAGGGGGGCTCGCAATAGGAAAAGATTTATACGTCTTTTGCCTCCATACATTGATAAAACTTTGGGGTGATGCGCAACATGCCGCTTGTCAACGAGAAGGATTTACTCCTACCAGCCTTAGAGGAGGGGAGAGCTGTAGGCGCATTCAACGCCAATAACATGGAGATGGTTCAGGCGTTTATATGGGCTGCTGAGGAGGTAAGTAAGGAGCTAGGCGAGCCCGTAGACCTAATAATTCAAGTCAGCCCTGGAGCGGCAAAATATGCTGGCTGGTCGATGGCTGCTGGAATGGTTAAGATAGCAGCCTCTGAAACCGACATTCGGGTAGCATTAAACCTTGACCATGCAACAGAAATTGACCAAGTGAAGAAGGCTCTTGAGGCTGGTTTTACAGCCGTCCTCTTTGATGGCTCATCCCTTCCCTTTGAGGAGAATATTCGCTTAACGCGGCAGGTTGTTGAGATGTGCCATTCTAGAGGGGTTCCGGTTGAGGCTGAATTAGGTAAGATTCCTAGGATTGAGGATTATTTCTCGCAATCTGAGATTGCATATTTAAGGTCTCTCCCAGCGGCTGAGGCTGTAAGAATTATTCGTGAGAGAGCTGGAAAGTCTGTTGAGGAGCTTATGGCTAAGCCTGAGGATGTTGAATACTTTGTTAAGAAGACTGGGTGTGATTTTCTAGCGGCCGCCTTCGGCTCAATACACGGTATATGGGATGATATATGGCCTATAAGGCTTGACCGTCTAATCGCCATACAAGAAAGGATGCGTATACCTCTGGTTTCACACGGCTCCTCAGGAATATTGATGACACCTAAGGATGCCGAGAGGAAGGGTATAAAGCTCCTTAAGGGTGAAGGAACTCTGCTCGACGCCATTAAAACTGGTGGTGTAACGAAGGTCAATGTTGCAACAGCACTTTCAATAGCATTCATAGATGGCTTTATAGAGGCTTGGAGGGCTAATCCAAGCGAAAAGGACTTCCGTAAGTTCGGTAGCGCAGCACGTGACAGAGTTAAGGAGAAGGTTAAAGAGTATATGAGGCTATTCGCTGGAAAAGTAGAGTAGCTCAATAAAAACGAGCGAATAACATAACCCATGTTTAGCGTGAGAATTCTCCTTTTACGCTTCTAATTGTTGCTGGTGCCTTTTGAGAGAATTGGTTACTTGAATGCTTATAAGTTTGCAAGTAGAGAGAATTTTCTGTTATCTTTAAGCTCTTAATTGTTAGAGTGGTGGATGTGAGGAAAATTAGGGTTTGTGTGCCGATACCAGCCAGAAGCCTTCGAGAAGCCTTCGCTATGATTCGGAGAGCTGAGGAGAGCGGTGCAGATATAATTGAGTTGCGCTTAGATTATATGGGTTCTGAACTGCTGGATGCCCTAGATAGGTTGAAAGATTTCGTTAAATATACGTCTGTTCCGCTTATAGCAACTAATAGGCACGCTGGACAAGGCGGCATGTGGAATCTAAGTGAGGAGCAAAGGATTAACGTTCTCCTTAAAGCTGCAGAGGCTGGATTCACATACGTTGATTTTGAATTAGTTACGGAGGGGTTAAGGGATGTTGTTGGCGCTGTTAAGACTTATGGGGCGAGAGTCATAATCTCTTTCCACGATTTTAATTCAACGCCAAGTCTCTCTGAGCTTGAGCGGATTGTTAGGGCTGAGGTTGAAGCTGGGGCGGATATATGTAAAGTTGTTACTATGGCAAATGGCCTCGATGATAGTATTAAATGCCTAATTCTCACGTATGAGGTTAGCCAAAAATATGATGTGATTTGCTTCGCGATGGGGAGATATGGTTTGCTTTCTAGAGTTTTATCACCCATTTTTGGCGCATCGTTTACTTACGCATCTCTTGGCGTGGGATTTGAAACTGCGTCAGGTCAATTAACCATAGAGGATTTGAGGGAGATTTATGGGAGGCTTGGTGTTGAATGATAGGTATATCTGGTAGGACTAGGGTTTGCGCTTTAATAGGAGACCCTGTTTGGCATTCGCTCAGCCCAACAATACAGAATGCGGCATTCGAGCATCTGGGCTTAGATTATGTTTATGTGGCATTTAATGTCAGCGCTGAAAATCTAGAGAAGGCGATTCTGGGTGTTAGGGGGCTTGGCATTTATGGACTAAATATTACAATGCCGCATAAAATCAGCATAATTAAGTATCTTGACATTTTGGACGAGAGTGCGAGAAGAATTGGCTCAGTAAACACCGTTCTTAATAGGGATGAAAGACTTGTAGGCTATACGACTGATGGAGTTGGGGCTTTAAATGCTCTGAGATATGCCGGAGTCGACCCCTCTGGCAAGAAGATTGTCATACTTGGAGCTGGCGGTGCTTCTAGGGCCATATCTTTCACGCTGGCTGAATATGCACGTGAGCTTATCATATTGAATAGGACTGTGGAGAGAGCTGTGGATTTGGCACGCAACATACGTGATGCTCTTGGCGATTTGGTTAATGTTAAGGCTGGAGAGCTGGCCGACCGGAATCTTGAGAGGGAGCTTAAGGATGCTGATATACTTATCAATGCGACTTCTATCGGGATGAAGCCCAATGACTCTGAAACCCCCGTCAGATGTGATTTTTTACATAGTAATCTCACGGTTTTTGACATAATTTATGAGCCACTTGAAACTAGGCTTATTAGGGAGGCGAGGATTGCTGGTGCAAAGACTATTGATGGCCTCTCAATGTTGATACATCAGGGAGCAGCATCATTTGAGATATGGACTGGTATGAGGGCGCCGGTAGAGGTTATGAAGGAAGCTGCGTTAAAAAAGATGCGTGAGGCTGAGGGGTACAATAGAGGGATGAAGGATGATTGGTAAGGCTGTAGCTTATGGCGCTGTCACAATAGTTAATGCTATATCATGTGGTTTAGGGGCGGCGTTAGGCGTGAGCCTCAGAACCGAGGCTACTGTTAGGCTGACAAATGAGCCTGGAAGAATTGAGGGCAAGATACTTTCAGACCCCTCTGAAAGCACAATATTGATTGAGATGGTTGTTAGGAGGGTTTTAAGGCACTTTAATCTTGAGGGTGAGTATGGCGCGTATGTTGAGACTAAATCTAATATTCCGATTGCTAGAGGATTGAAGAGTAGTAGTGCTGCGGCTAATGCCATCGCGCTGGCTACCGTATCAGCGTTGAATGAAAATGCCGATGATTTAACGGTGGTTAATATTGGTGTTGATGCGTCTATTGAGGCTGGCGTAACCGTTACTGGAGCATTTGATGACGCATGCGCCTCATACTTTGGGAATATAGTAGTGACGGATAATCTTGGGCGGAGGATTCTTAAGTGCTTTCAGCCCGAAGAGGATTATGTCATTTTGGTTCACGTTCCCAGAGAGAAGTCTTATACAGCAAAGTCTGATGTTAGGAGGATGAGGGTAATAGCCGATGAAGTTAAGGCTATACATAGGATGGCTCTTCTCGGCGATTATTGGCGTGCTATGACAATCAACGGAATATTATACTCAGCGGTTTTGGGCTATAACCCTAATATAGTAATAGATGCTCTGGCCAACGGTGCTATAGCTGCTGGGCTCTCCGGTAAGGGACCCGCTGTCGCTGTTGTTGCTCCAAAGGATAGAGTGAGCGATATTCGAGGGGCGATAGAAAGGTATGGCGGCGAGATAATCGAGACCTCTATAAACCGTGAAAAGGCTAAGATAATTTAGCTGGTGGAAGAGTTGACGGACCTAATTGTTAAAGGCGGGGTTTGTTTAAGGGGTTTAGTTAGGGCACCGCCCTCAAAGGCTTATACACATAGGGCTATCATAGCCTCCGCGCTCTCTGAGGGCACCTCCACAATACATAACCCACTTATATGTGATGATACTCTGGCAACAATTAATGCTTGCCGTATGCTTGGAGCTGAGATAAGTGAGGAAAGTGGTGGAGCACTCAGGGTTTTGGGGATTTCTAGGCCTAAAACCCCAGAAGATATAATCGACTGCAAAGAGTCTGGTTCGACAATTAGATTTATTACGCCAGTCTGCGCTCTGGCCGATGGAATATCAGTTTTGACTGGTGGGAGGAGCCTTAGGAGGAGACCTATGGGCCCACTCCTAGATGCCTTAAGCCAGTTGGGTGTAAAATGTTATTCGACTAGGATGGATGGATGCCCACCCATAGTTGTTTTTGGCGGTGGGATAAGGGGTGGGAGGGCCAGTATTAGGGGGGATGTGAGCTCACAGTTTATTTCGGGCTTGCTCTTCGCCACACCTATGGCTGAGAATGATACGGATATAGTTCTCACGACCCCCTTAGAGTCCAGGCCCTATATTGATGTAACGTTGGATGTGCTTAATAGGCATGGGATAAAGGTTGAAGTCACCGGCGATGGAAGGGTCTTTCATATACCATGCGGGCAGATGTATAGGTTGCACAACTATTATATTGAGGGGGATTATTCTTCGGCCGCATTCCTAATGGCTGCAGCAGCCATAACTAGCTCGCGTGTAAGAATAGAGAATCTTCCCAGGAGGAGCCTTCAGGGAGACCGTATTATAGTTAGGCTTCTTCATGATTTTGGAGTACATGTGCGGGTTGGTGAAGATTTTATTGAGGTTATGGGTGCGGATGGACCGCTGAAGCCGCTTGATGTTGATATGAGGGATAATCCAGACCTTGTCCCAGTATGCGCGGTGTTAGCATGCATGGCTGAAGGCAAGTCTGTTATTAGCGGTGTTGGGAGGCTTAGATTTAAGGAGTCTGATAGAGTTAAAGCCCTGCTAACCGAGCTTTCAAAAATGAAAGCCAAGATAAAGGTTTTAGACGACAAGATAATTATTTACGGTGTAAGGGAATTGAGAGGCGCCGAGATAGATCCTCATGGGGACCATCGCATAGCCATGGCTTGTGCTGTTGCGGCTCTGGCTGCTAAGGGGGAAACAGTCATACATGATGCCGAATGCATAAATAAATCCTACCCAGATTTTATTAGAGATATGCGTCTGCTGGGAGTAGAAATCATTGAACGGTAACTCCATCGGTAAATCTCTCGTCCTCACATGCTTTGGGGAGAGCCACGGAGCCTGCATAGGCGTAGTTTTAGATGGATGCCCAGCCGGCCTACCCCTAAGCGAATCGGATGTTCAGACCGAGCTTGATAAGAGGCGCCCAGGGTTCAGCGACATAAGCACATCTAGGAGGGAGGAGGACAAGGTTGAAATAATATCTGGTGTCTATAGGGGCTATACAACCGGCGCGCCGATATGCATGATCGTTAGGAATAGGGATGTTGACTCAAGCCCCTATGAAAGCGTCATGTTTAAGCCTAGACCCGGGCACGCAGATTACACGGCTAGAATCAAATATGGCGGATACAATGATCCGCGCGGGGGTGGTAGGTTCTCTGGGAGGATAACCGCCGCTTATATTATGGCTGGAGCGGTCGCTAAGAAGCTCCTAAGTCTCATTGGGGTTGAGGTCCTAGCCCACACGGTGCAGGTTGGGCGAGTAAGGGTTGAGGGTGAGGTTTCATATGATGATGTCAGGAGGAACGTTTATGCGAACCCCGTTAGGTGCGCTGTCCCCGAGCTAGCTGAAAGGATGGTTGAGGAGGTTTTGAGCGCAGCTAGGGAGGGTGACAGCGTAGGCGGCGTCGTTGAGGGTATTGCGCTTAATGTTCCAGCCGGGCTGGGTGAACCCATATTTGACTCGCTAGATGCGGACATAGCGAAGATGCTGTTTAATATACCAGCCGTTAAAGGCGTCGAGTTTGGCGCAGGCTTTAAAATGGCGTCTATGAGGGGCTCCGAGGCAAACGACCAATATGCTGTTAGGAATGGAAAGGTCATTACGCTGACGAATAATGCCGGTGGGATAATAGGCGGGATATCTAACGGGATGCCGATAAAAGTTAAGGTTGCCTTCAAGCCGACACCATCAATATCGAGGAGGCAGAGGACAGTAAACCTAGAAACGATGAGTGAGGAGGAGATTCAAGTTGCTGGAAGGCATGACCCATGCATAGTCCCAAGAGCCGTCCCAGTGGTCGAAGCATGCCTAGCATTCGTGATAGCAGACCACGCGCTAAGAGCCGGGAAAATACCAAGAGTAATTAAGATTTAGAAGAAATGGGAGAAAAGCCAAATTTACTTTTAAAGTTTTCTATCGATACCTCCCTATCTTTTCGATTAGCTCCCTCCCCTCTCTCACTTCCACGTTAACGTTTTTGTTGCTTATTTCTATATTTTATCATTATTTGTTTATTATTGCTGCTATTTCCTTGGCCATTATTCTGGCTATATTTCTTGCGTTCATTATCTCTATTCCCGCTATTTCGCCTTCAAGATTGTATTCCACTCTGATGTCTTCGTCTATCTCTTTGCTATCGACTATTGGTTCCTCCCTGATAACTATGTAGAGGATGTCTTCCTCAGCATCGTAATTTACTCTCAATTTTCCTCCCACCTATATTTGAATCCACCTTCCCGATTTAACTTTTCTCTCTACTTCTTCCCTAACATTTCTTATTGGGTAAATCGTAATAATATGTAAACAATCGTCCTTTCTTCTAAAGATTACCACAAGAAAGATTTTAAGGTCATAAAGGATGCTTTCGCCTATTGTAACTTCGGCTCTCGATGACACATCATAGAATCTAAATATGGGGTTCTCAAAAACCCTCCTTAAATCCTCTATCCCTATTCCCCGTTCCTTCATTTTCTCACTGGCATGCTTCGAAAAACTGAACATCGTGATATGCTAGCGCTCCTTTGGTAGGACTTCATAAAAATGCTCGAAGAATACCTCCCTATCTTTTCGATTAGCTCCCTCCCCTCTCCTTCGTCATGATACTCCTTTTAGGCTTTTCTGCAGATATTCCACGGCTTCTTTTACGCTTTGGAATCCATATTTGATTTCGCTGTGTTCTCTTCTTAGTGCTATGACGTCTTTTCTTACTTCTTCTGGCCTGCGCCTGCCCTTGATTACGTCAAGCATTAGGTCGCATAGGTATTTTATGTCGCTCTCGCCGAAGCCTCTTCTAGTTACGTCCTGGAAGCCTATTCTTATGCCGGATGGGTTCTCGCGGTTATTCTGGTTGTCGTATGGCAGAAGATTCCTGTTCAGTATTATGTTTGCTTCCTCAAGGGCCTCGGAAACCCTTCTGCCGCCACCATACTCTCGGACGTCAACTGCCAGCTGATGTGACATTGTGAAGCCATAGCGTTCGCCCAAAACCTTTAGGCCATTCTCATAAAGATATTGTCCAGCTACCTGCGCATTCCTAATAGTCTGCCTTGCAAGCGCCTCACCGAATATCTTAAGTTCTAGGGCCGCTATGCCAGTTGCTGGAAGCCTGCCGAGATGCGTGTTCGATGTGCTAAGCGGGAAAATCGCATACTGAACGTTCTTTATGGCTTTTTCCATGCGCTCATCCCGCCTATCGGCTAGGATTACGCCGCCCTGAGGACCTGGAAAGGTCTTGTGGGTTGATGCTGTTATGAAGTCTGCGCCCTCTCTAAGTGGGTCTTGGAACATTCCCCCGGCTATTAAGCCAAGCACGTGTGCTGCATCGTAAACTATGTATGCGCCAACCTCATGCGCTACATCGCTAAGCTCTTTAACTGGGTGTGGGAATAGGAATAGGCTTCCGCCGAATGTTACTATGCCGGGCTTTGCCGCCCTAATAATCTCAGCCGAATTATCTGGGTCTATATTCATCCTATCAACATCATACGCGTGCTCTATGTTCTCTAAGCCCAAAACCATCCCGGCTAAACCTGTGTAGTCGTGGGATATGTGGGCTCCGGCGCTTAATGGTGCGACAACCATCTTCCGGCTTTTAGTTGTTAATGATAAGCCTTTGAATGTTGCTAGGTTGGCGTGGGTTCCGGAGACCAGCCGGACATCAGCCCAGCTACACTTAAATAGCATTTTCATTAGGTCTGTTGTGCGATCCTCTATAACAGTGATATATTTTTGTCCCTGATAATATCGCTTCCTCACATGCCCCTCAAGGTCATTCTCACCCTCAGCATATCTACTCTCAAGGTCCATTGTGAGCTGGAGCATCTCTCTAACAGCCGGGGATTTTAGGCCCTCACTCGCTATAAGGTTTATACACTCCTCACCACGGTATACCTCATGCTTCTCGCTTGCCTCAATAAGCTCAAGAGCCAACCTAAAGAACTCTTCCATCATCTCACCAGCTTAACAAACCCATAAAGAATATAGGAATATTTAATTTTAGCGCTCAAGAACGAAGGTTCTCTTCGCCACCGGTCTCTCCTTAACTTCGTGGATTAGCATCTCCATCCTATCCCCAACACCTATAACTGGAAACTCCTCAAAGAGGCTTATGGCCCTCTCAAGCTTGCTGGCTCTTTCAGCAAATATCGTTGCCAGCGCATCACCTTCAGAAACCTTGTCACCTATCTTCTTATGCAATAGAACACCCGCGCCTTTATCTCTCGGCGCGCCAGCCAGCCTAGCAGCCTCAACTATTGATGCATTATCTATCCATAAGATTACGCCGCCCCTCTTAGAGTGCACAGTGAACCTCTCTGAACCCAACACTATATCATCAGGTTTAATTTTTGGGTCCCCTCCTTGGGCGCTGATTATTTCACGCAGCTTCTCCTCGGCTTTTCCCGACCTTAGGATTTCTAAGGCTATTGCCCTACCGTTTCCATCAGCTTTTCCACTCATTTCCAGTAATATTCCGGCTATGTGAACCGCCTTATCTATTAAGTCGTATGATTGGCTCTTGCCCATTATTGTGTTTAGGGCTTCCCAGGCCTCTAGGGCCGGGCCTATTGCGTAGCCGACCGGCTGCTCACCATACGTAACCGCGCACTGAACCCTTATTCCAAGCCTTCGGCCAAGCTCAATAAAGTCTTTAGCCAACAAATCCGCCTCGCCAATAGTCTTTATCTTTGTTCCCCTCCCAGTTGGTATATCAATTACTAGGAGGTTTGCGCCAACAGCCTTCTTCTTACTCATTATCGATGGCAGTAGAAGCGGGTCTATTGACAGGGGATGCTCAACCCTAATGAATATGTCGTCCGCTGGCGCCAAATCTAACGCCCCACCCCAAACAATACAGCCATTAGTCCTCTCGACAACCTCACGCATCTCCTCTATGCCTAACGTGACTGGCATAAGAACCTCGGCTCTATCGGCTGTTCCAGCAGCGGAAGTAATAGACCTAGAGGAGGATTTAGGTATCGTTAATCCTGACGCAGCAATTATTGGGACAACTAGAAGCGTTGTTTTATCTCCAGGAACGCCGCCTATAGAATGCTTATCAACTATTAGGGGCTTCTTGAGCTCAAGCCTATTACCAGTCTCAACCATAGCCATAGATAGGCTTGTTGCCTCATCCAAATCCAATCCAAATGTGTGGAGGGCCGTCACGAATGCTGCAATCTCAATCTCGCTCAAATTACCACTGACAACATCCCTAACTATCTCAAATATCTCCTCATAGGATAGTTTCCTTCCGCTTAGCTTATTCCTTATATAATAGACTGAGAGTGGAAAGTGCGCCGCCTCAACATCAACCTCATCACCATCCCTCAAATTCAGAAACCTCTTAACCTCATTATATACGCCAATATAACCCCTTGTAACGCTCTCCAACGCGACATTAACTATAGCCGTCAACCATCTGTTGGCATATGAAATCCTAACACGGCTTAGTCCTGAAACACCCATATCCTCAGCATCATCCCTATTCAAAACAACTATGAATTTTCCGCCAGCTTCTAAGTCAAGCAATCTAACTTTAAGTCTCATTGCTATGCGCCCCGAACAAATATTATGGTTTACAGCATTTTCCTAGAGTGTTCTTAAAACTTAAAAACTTTAATAGTGTCCCTTTACCCTTTCATAATAGAGCCTGAAGCGGGGCTGATGGAAATTGAAGTTAATTTACGTGGTTATTGATGGTATGGGAGACTTGCCAATAGAGGAGCTTAGTGGTAAGACGCCTCTAGAGTATGCTGAGACGCCGAACATGGATTTCTTAGCAAGCATTGGTAGGCTCGGGCTTATGTATACTGTTGGTCGAGGCATAGCTCCGGAAAGCGATGTTGCAGTCATATCGATTTTAGGCTACGACCCATACAAGTATCATGTTGGTAGGGGGCCGCTTGAAGCATATGGTTCAGGTCTAAATATGAGGGATGGCGATTTAGCGCTAAGATGTAACTTCGCAACACTAGGGCCGAGTAGGCTTATAATTGATAGGAGGGCTGGCAGGAACCTAACCACTGAAGAGGCGTCTAAACTCGCTGAGGCAGTCAACAAACTAGTTAGGTTAGAGTCTTATCCAGCCGATTTCGAGTTTAAGAATACTATTGGCCATAGGGGTGTTCTGGTAATAAGGAGTAAGGCAGCCCCATTATCCGGCAAAATCTCAAACACCGACCCAGCGTATGAGAGGGTTGCTGGACTGGGCGTTGCAAAGATGGATGTCCGCATGATTCTTGAGGACTGTATTCCACTTGAGGATAGCGAGTCCGCTAGGATTTCAGCCGCGCTTGTAAATGAGTTTGTCTGGAAGAGCCATGAGGTTTTGGATGGGCATGAGGTTAATAGGCTTAGGGAAGCCGAGGGAAAACTAAAGGCCAATGTAATACTTACACGTGACGCTGGCAATACGCTACCGAAATTCTTCAATATAAATGAGTGGTATGGTGTTAGATTTGCATGCCTAGCGGACATGCCTGTTGAAAGAGGAATCGCTAGGTTAGCGGGTATGCGGCTTATTGAGCTTCCACCGCCATCCGGAGACCTCAAACATGACTGCCTAATTAGAGCTGAGAAACTATTGAGCACACTGGAGGAATTCGATTGCTTCTATATTCACATCAAGGGTCCGGACGAGCCTGGTCATGATGGGGATTTCATGCTTAAGGCTGAAAAGATAGCCATAATAGACAGATACTTCTTTGGGAGCATACTAGATAAGATAAACCTAGAGGATGTAGTTGTATGCGTTACAGCGGACCATTCAACACCATGCAAACTCAAAGCGCACAGCGACACACCAGTCCCAGTAATGATATCCGGAGATAAAATTAAGAGCGATGGAATAAAAAGGTTCTCCGAGAGGTATTGCCAGCGTGGAAGCCTAGGAACAATAGAGAGGGGAACAATGCTAATGCCAATCCTAATGGAGACAATAAAGGCCATTTAAAGGCGCAAAGAGTTTATTAGCACCCAAACGAAATTTTATTTTGGACGGTGGGTCTTAGGCGGGGGGCTAGGGGTCCCCTGAGAGGCAATCGGCCTCGACCGTAAACCCCCTACACGACGGGCCGAAAGCTGAAGTGAGGCGTGCAAGGCCGCCGACCCAGCCAGCCCAAAACGATGAGTATCTGTCCTCTGGGGCTGGCGGTCACGGAGCACCCCTCGTAGGAGGGGTGTAACCGTGTTTGCCGGGCGAACCTGGCCAGGCCCGGGAGGGAGCAACCTAAGCCTGGACGCCCAGTGCTCAGAGGGGTTCGGGTATGAGTGGAGGGCTGGTTTGGGTTTGCGGATTCTGCACGTCGAGCTTCAGTGACCCACCGTCCAATCAAAAGTAAGAGTGAGATTATCTGTCTTGTCTTTAGAGCGATTTTTATGGCCATTTCCTATCAAAATATATGTTCTTGCCCTTAGCCGATAGCGGTATACCCATTATGACTGTTGCTCCTGGCATTAAATTTAATTTTAGGGCTGCTGTTCCAATGCGATACATTATTCTGTTGTCGATGTTTAGAGTGCTTGCAATCTTCACGGCTGAGCCGATGGCTATTCCAAGGTCTAGGGCCTTAAAAAGGCATGTTGGGCCGATAAAGTCTTGTCCAGCAGTTTTCTGTGCCTCCTCAAACTCCTTGCAACTCCTGTAGCCGCATGCCCCGCAATTTAGTCCTAGGCTTTTGCTCCCTCGAACGCCTATTAAAATGATGGCTTCCGAATCCCTTACGTTCTTAGCGTCGCGCTTGAAAAGATCAATCTTCCTCTGCTCACCCATCTCCTCCATTTTATCGGCTATGGCATCCTTCTCAGCTCCATAAACAATTAGCGTTAGGATATCATCTATCCCAGCCGCCTTAGGGGCAGTTCTCGCAGCAACTTGCATAAGCCTCGCAACATTAAATATTGCTTCCCTCTCACCCTCAGCACTCTCAATTTTAGGGCTCATCCCATGTAGACCTCCCATAAACCCTCTTAGTTTAGAATTTACATAGAAATTAGTTTTTCTAAATCCTCTCAGTCAAGCTCATATGCCTTGGAGTAGTTGGCATACTTGGCATATCTCGCCAACCGTTGGCTCCCCACATACTTTACATCGGCTCAACTTAATTTTTGGAATCTTCTCTCTAAGGGCTTCCCTAATCTTCTCAGCCGACCTATATATGGTGTATTTTATTCCAGGATGCTTCTCCTCAAGCCTATTCAACATATTCCGCACATCATTTCTCAACGCTTCACTAGCGTATGGGCATGGGTTCTCCTGAAATCTTATCCCCCTAAGATAAGCATATAACGTCGTCTCCTTCTCAAGAACCTCACATAATGGTTTAACCCTCGGAATTAAGTTCGGCAACTCCTCGTCGAACGCTGGCCCGGTTCTGGACATTCTAGACGTGTCTCCATGAATTATATTGAGCATGAACGTTTGTATTTCATCGTCCAAGTTGTGTGCAGTAGCGATTTTGGTTGCATTAATCCTCCTCGCCAATACATTTAGAGCCCTCCTCCTAAGAACGCCGCAGTATGAGCATGGCGTTAGTCCGCTTTCCAGATGGCGAATACGCTTTACAATATCATCGAGTGCGTAACCGTAAAGCTCCTTAAATGATATTATGAAGTGTCTTACGCCAAGTCTTTCGCAGTTTTCTGAGGCTATTTCTATGGCTTCGTCCCTATAGCCCTCTATCCCCTCATCAACAGTTATTGCATATAATGAGGCATTTGGAAAGTCTCTTTCAATCCTCGCCAATATATGCAGTAGGCTGAGACTATCCTTTCCACCTGAAACCGCAACCGCTATCCTATCGTTAAACTCAAACATCCTATGCCTAGCTATCGCCGCTCTAACCTTATCCTCAATTGACTCTAAGAAGCATCTTGTGCAAAGCTTCTCGCCAGAATAGAGCCTAGCATAAAAGGCTTCTCGAACCCCGCATACCGTGCAACTAATCATATCCTTGCTATCTTCTCCCCCTTTAATGCCAAAGAATTATTGTCTGTGGCAATTCATTTATGTTTTCCCTTCTATGGTCTCATGCCCACAATTATATTGGCAGCCATAAGAAACAATGATAGTATATTGAGGAATTTTCTCAGGGTATCACTTCCAGCAATCCTCTCAAGAAGGCATTGAAGAAACCTGTCACCGTCTAATAGTGGGATTGGGAGCATATTGAAGACAGCAACATTTACGAGAATCAGGAAAAGCCAGTTTAGGGTTAAGTAGGCTTGAATATTCCAGAAGGGGCTCAGCCCAAGCCTACTTGGGTAATACTGGAGTACTGGCCGGACTATCCCAATTATGGCCCTCTCAGAGTTATCCGGGTTTGGGATTATCTTTATAGTGAAGACGCCCCTACTAGTTGAAACTATGAGCGTATCACCTGGCCTAATGCCAGACATAAACTCCACCAAATCTTGGTATGTGCGTATTATCGTGCCATTTAAGGCGTATATCACATCCCATCTTCTAATGCCAGCGGCATCTAATGGACCACCATCTAAAACCTCAAGAACAACTATTCCTGAGGGGCTCTGAATGAAGAGGGCCGAGAGAATCAAGAAGACTATTAATCCCCCTAAAATGTTTGATGATGAGCCGGCCGAGAAAATCTTCATTCTAGATACTTGCGGAAGATTGTTTAGCTTCCCCTCGTCTATCTCGACGAAGCCCCCAAAGAAGATTGCTAGAATAAGCGCTCCGGCAGATTTTATGTCTATTCCCTCGATTAAGGCAATTATTCCATGTGCAGCCTCATGAGTGAAGACTGCCACAATAACCGCGATTAAGAAATATGGGAGCCAATATAGGCTGAGCGTTAATCCAGGTATAATTGGTGTTATAACCGCTCCTTCTCCGCCTGGAAGAAGAGACTCAATAAGGTTACCCGAGAGAAATATTATGGCGAAGAGCATCAACCCAAAACCCAATAAGATGCTTATATGGGAGAAAAATATCCATGCCCTCCTCCACCGGCTGGAAAACTTATAAAGGAGACTCTTAAACCCCTCGGAATTATATTTGAGGAGGAGAGGCTTAACCTCCACCCCATATCTTTTTAAGGACAAAATCCTACCCAGAATATAAACCGCTAACCAGAAGGCTAGAATAAAAAGCGCAAAGATGAGCTCACCCTTCAACGAAGCCTACTCCTCGGAGACCCCAATTTTCATCTTAATTTTGGATTTATTAAAGAAAAATATGTGAGCGATATAAACATTCTTCAGGAAGCTAATTTAAAAGCTTATTTTTTGCGGTTGGACATTAACGTTAAGCTTGGAGGAAAAATGTGATGGGGGTAGCTGTTAAAGTAAATGGGCTCACAAAGAGGTTTGGCGATAAAACCGCAGTAGACAAAGTTAGTTTTAATGTTGGGTTTGGCGAGGTTTATGGGCTTCTCGGGCCGAATGGTGCTGGAAAATCAACCCTAATCTCGATGATTGCTGGTGTGATTGAGCCTGATGAAGGAACTATTGAGGTGCTTGGTGGCGAAGTGAGGGATTCGGAGATTAGGGCTAAGATTAATTATTGCCCTCAGAACCCCGCCCTATATGACGATTTAACTGGTTTAGAGAATTTAATATTTTATTCTAGCCTATATGGGATAACTGGGAGGAGGGCGCTGGAGAAGGC
>JAGTQF010000010.1 GCA_018396655.1 Candidatus Bathyarchaeota archaeon | reverse complement strand
AGTCTTGTAATTGGTACCGGTTGAGAGTTTATTAAGGCACTATAAGAGTAAAGATGGCTTTCAAATGATTCTATTGACAATAAACAGGATAGATATAGTCTTCCTTTAGAGGTTCTCCATTCGAGATGAAGTTGCATGTAAAGAGAATGCGCTTGTCGAAACCCGCTTACACTTTAAAGGATCCTTAAACAAAGCGCAACGAGGATTAATAGACATCTCCGCTGAGAGAGGGTCTATGCAAATACTGCTGGATGATCCCTCATTAGAGGTCATCATAGCTGGTCATGGGATGTTGCAGACATGGGAAGAAACTTTAATCAACGCCAAATATATTAGATTAATAAAGCGAGCGAATAAGGGAATTGTGAAGATCAAAGCTTATATAATCCCCTATAAAGTCAGAGAGGAGATCCATTCACGTCTGAGTGAGATTAAAAAATATTTACCTCAAATTGGAGAGCTAAAGGATGTGTGAATTCAGTATTTCAGTTTTAGTATATTTAGGATTTTCTTGAATTGATAGAGACTTAAAGCTCGCAACGATGGACATGGCTTCATGCCAGTTTTTGCCATGCATGTTATGAGACAGTATTGGTCATTGAAGAATGTAAATGCTCTTCCAGATGGAATGGAAATCCGCCCATACTGCTTAAGTCTCTCAGCATAATCATATATCTCACTCTTCACGCTGAACTCATTATTTCCAGATTTAAAAGGAGGGAAAGAGAATTTGAACCATAGAGGCTGGTGCTCCGGCCGGGATTTGAACCCGGGTCCGCGGCTCGAGAGGCCGCTATACTTGACCGGACTATACTACCGGAGCCCTAGATTAGCTATTTTATTCCTGTTTCCCGTATATAACTGCATCGTCCTTTAAGCTCCATTATTGCCCCCATATTGTGTCACATAAAAATGTTTTCTTTGAATTTTAACTGAACAATGATGCCGCTATCCGTGGATAGATGGGCATTGAAAATTTTTAAGTTAATGGAAAGATTAATTTTATCTGTCTATGGAGCAATCAAGTGAGGCTAGTGGTCGTTGAAATACTTAAAGGTACGATTTGATGCGAGAAAACTTGTTATGCATGTCTTATGTATAATCTTTTCCGTCATAATCCAATATACATTAATAATGTCTTTTATTTCAGAAGGCCTAACTTATACAACAACCCCGCTGGAAACATTAAATATCATACTCTTTCTTTTGATTCCATTAAATGTAATCCTTATTCTCTTACTGAGCTGGCTTCACTTAACGAGAAACTTATTTACCGTGCCGCTTAAGGCATCCGCAGGAGCTAAAGCGAGAATAAGTGATAAATCTTTAGATTTAGCCGCTGGGGGCCGTTTGCTGCATTCCACTTTTTTGGGCGCTCTAAGCACTATATTGCTGTTTTGCTTCTTATCCTTCATTATGCTTGCGTTGATGTGCCCATTTTTCCTTTATGGCTTTGCAACTAACTTATACTGGAGTAGCGGCCTATTTAGGAGCTTAATTGAATCGTCTAAACAAATAAATTCATCACTAATAAATGCCATCGCTCCCCTCGCCATCTCCTTTAGGAATAGTTTATGGGGGTTAATTAAGCCCCTAAACGAGCTAATCACAACGCTTAATGTTACGTGGAAATACTTGATTTGCCAGAATGTTGCTGCCTGGTCAACCACCATAACCATATTAGCGTATGTTAAATATCGCGGAAGGGTGCGGAAAAGAGCTGTCTAAAATATTCCCTCCTCATCAGCCGTCTTTCTTATAGCCTCATCTCTTGTCAGCCCTTGTCTTTGATACTCGCTGATTTTATATTCTAACGCATATGTATTCCCCCATATCTTAATGTGCTTCTCACACAATCTTCTATATAGCTCACCAACATCTTTTGGGCTGCTTTGCCACTTAGCTCTCTCCTCTGCAAGTCTTTTGCGGGCATACTCACCCTCTAAGCCTACTAGGATTTTGCTAATCTCCTCTAGAAAACCATCTATTTTAGAGCTGGCTCTATGGGCTAACAAAGGTATAATTATCAGCCCAATAAGCGGAAAGAGCGAAGATGAAGCTACACTTAATCCTACGAAAAATATGAGGACCACAAGTATAACTAGAGTAAACATGCGATAACCAAAGATAAATTCAATCAGGCTGAAGTCGCCTTCTGGAATCAATCTCACTTTAAGCGTAACACCTGTTCCACTATTAATACTAGACTTAAAAATAAACTCTCCTTCATTCTTCTTATAAATCTCACCCAAAACCTGCACTAATTTCTCACAGAGCCATTCAGCTGGCGCCCTAACAAACTTCTGAAATCTTGACGGAAACCTCATAATAGAATACATAATCGCTCCAAAGATACTTTTCGGCTTTCCAAAATAAATCAATTTTGGTCAGGAATATTTATCTAAACTTGCTCCTTTCGCGAATTACATATCCTAATGAAGTAGCTGAGAGTATTACATAAGCGCTTATGCCTAACAGAAATAGTATGCTCAGGATATCTCTCAGGCCGAAAAGGTTGACTATAGCGATTAAGGCTGTAAAGCTAAATGTAAGATTCACCAGCGATACAAAGACCACTACATGAAGTGTCCATCTTCTTGCCTTGATTAAACTATAGGAGGCAACAATATTAAGGGCTCCCACAAACCCTAAGTGGAGGGGTAAGAGATTATGTTTTGACAGCGCCATTATAGCCAGTAATATGGTGCCAACGACAAAATAGGATATTGATATAGCGTATAAGATTGTAGGAGCACTTATGCCGCTCTCCTTGATCATTTTTATCTCAGCCATTCTAAATGAATGCTTGTAGGAAGGAATATTTACGATTATAATTGCTTTACGCTTATAAGTCTTCATAGAGAAAACTGGAAATATGAAAAACCTAGACCTCTTTACATCAGCAACGATGTTTTTTAGCGGTTTCCAGAGAACCCTTAAGGAAGCAGAATATGTGCTCTTTGGTGTTCCATTCGATTTTACAAGCACATATCGAGTAGGAGCTAGATTTGCACCAGCAGCAATTAGAGAAGCATCCCTTAACATTGAAACCTACAGCTTTAGGTCTGGAATTGATATTGAAGAAGTGCGCGTTCATGACGCTGGAGATCTTCATGTAAGCGGAAATCTTGTTGAAACGCTTAAAAGAATAAAGCTTGTCTGTGAGGACATATTTGAAAGTGGGAAAAAGCCGGTAATGATTGGTGGGGAACATACAATAACATTTGGGGCTGTGAGGAGCATTAAGGGTGATTTTGCTCTAGTGAGCTTTGACGCCCACTTAGACCTTAGGAGCGAATATATGGATGAGAGGTTATGTCATGCAACGTTCATGCGCAGAATAAATGAGGAGATAAAACCAAGGAAAATAATTGAGATTGGAACTAGAGCCGTATGCAAGGAGGAGCTCGAATACGTCGCTAACACAGACAATATTATATGTGTAACCTCACAGCGGATCTTAAACTCCGATAGAAAGGATGTTCTCGAGGAGATTAAAAGTTCTCTTGATACTTATGACAAAATATATGTTACTATAGACATGGATGTTCTGGACCCTGCTTTTGCACCGGCCGTTCAAAATCCAGAGCCTGAGGGTATATCAGTAAGTGCGCTTCTAGATGTCCTATTAGGGTTATGTGACCAGCGCTTAGTGGGCTTTGATGTTGTGGAGGTTGCGCCGCCATATGATGGTAGTGGGATAACAGCTATATGTGCTGCTAAAATTATATTTGAAGTTCTCTCACATCTCCATAGGATTAGTAATATGAGACAATAGTAGATTTGAAGGGTGGTTGAGAGGTTGAGTATTCCAAGGCCGGAGTATCCGAGACCGGATTTTGAGAGAAAAAACTGGATGAACCTTAATGGTGAATGGCAATTTGAGATAGATAATAGTAGGAGCGGACTTGAGAAGGGCTGGTTTAGCGGAAAAGAATTCTCTAGAAGAATAATTGTGCCATTTCCTCCTGAAAGCAGCTTATCTGGCATTGGTGAGAAAGACTTCATGGAGTCCGTTTGGTATAAGCGCTTCTTTGATATTCCAGACCAATGGCTGGATAATCACATCTTACTTCATTTTGGCGCAGTAGATTACGGAGCGGCAGTGTGGATTAATGGCTATAAAGCTGGCACTCATAAAGGTGGATACACACCCTTCACATTCGACATAACTAAACTTGTTAGGCCAGAGGATAATGAGATAGTTGTTTGGGCTCTAGATGAGTGTAGAAGCGGTCTTCAGCCAACTGGAAAACAGAGTCATCGCTTGAAATCTTACAGTTGCTTTTACACCCGCGTAACTGGAATCTGGCAAACGGTTTGGCTTGAAGCCGTTCCAAATCAATACATAGAGTATTTTCGCATAATAACTGAGCCGAAAAGCGGCGGCATCTTTATCGACGTTCATGTGAGAGGCGAAGGCGAATATACTCTTTCGGCTCAGGTTTATGAAGGGAATAATGTGGTGGTTGAAGCTCAAGCTCTTTCTCTGAAGCCCATAAGCCATATTTACATGAGGATTCCGGATGCACACCTATGGTCTCCTGAGGACCCATATTTATATGGGCTGAATCTTAAAATTACTGGTAAGGATGGAATTGTGGATGAGGTTAAATCTTACATTGGTCTACGCGAAATACGCAGATTTAGGAATAAAATTCTGCTTAATGGTGAAGTGCGCTTTTTAAGATTTGTCCTAGACCAAGGATATTATCCGGATGGCATTTATACTGCTCCATCCGACGAAGCTTTAAGGCGCGATATAGAGTTAGCTAAGGATATGGGTTTCGACGGCGCCAGATTGCATCAAAAGGTGTTTGAGCCACGCTTCTTATACTGGGCGGATAAACTAGGTTATCTTGTGGCTGGCGAATTTCCAGATTGGGGCGCTGATTTAACTAATGCGTTGGCTAGAGAGGCGCTGCTAGATGAATGGATTGAGACTGTGAGAAGAGATATTAATCATCCATCAATCATCATATGGACGCCCTTTAATGAAAGGTCAATCCGCGCTGATGATAAAGTCTGCGCAGAATTCATTCAAAGAGTTACGCGTATAACTAGAATGCTTGATCCTACAAGGCTGATTATCGATTGCAGTGGTTGGACGCACGTTGATAAAGAAATAGACATATATGATGTTCATGATTACGAGCAGAATCCTGAATCCTTCAAAGAACACTATGCCATTTTAAGCGGGGGAGGGAAAATTCAACTTGATTTTAGGCGCCCAACAGACCTTTTAAGAAACATGGATTATGAGGGGCAACCATTTATGGTAAGCGAATATGGTGGAACCTGGTGGAATCCTTTTGAGACTAAAGCTGGTGAAAGCTGGGGATATGGTGAGAGACCAAAAACTCTTGAAGAGTTCATTTTAAGATACAAGGCATTAACAGAGACTCTACTCTCTAATAAGGCTATCTCTGGCTTCTGTTACACGCAGCTCTATGATATTGAACAGGAAACAAATGGATTATACACTTACGATAGGAGACCGAAGGTTAATCCAGAAGTAATTCGGGGTATTAATAGACAGAGGGCTGCAATCGAATGCGAACCATTATGTGGGGGGAAACGTTAATTAGTTGCAGTATCACAAATACAAAAGATGAGCTATCATGGTTAAGTGTATACTTGAAATTCAGAATCTAAGTGTCGAGGTTTCTGGCAAAAGAATACTTAATAATGTTAACTTGCAGATACCAGAGGGTGAGGTGCATGTTCTCTTTGGACCTAATGGTTCTGGAAAAAGTTCGCTGATAATGGCGCTTCTAGGCTTTCCAGCCTATAAAATTGTTTCTGGCAGAATTATATTTAAGGGTATAGATATAACCAGTCTCCCAACTAATGAAAGGGTTAAGATGGGAATTAGCGTGGCATTTCAGAATCCTCCAGTGATTAGAGGAGTTAAGCTTGGCAGAATATTAAGCTATCTTATGCCGGATGAGAACAAAATCGGCGAGCTCCTTGTGAAAGTTAAGTTTCCACAAAGCTTTCTTGAGAGAGACATAAATTTAGGATTTTCTGGCGGAGAAATCAAGAAATCCGAGATACTTCAGGTTTTGGCCCAAAATGGAGATTTTATAGTACTTGATGAGCCAGATTCTGGGGTTGATGTTGAAAACCTGAGGATTTTAGGAACAATAATTAATGATGCGCTTCATGGTCGTTCGGCTTTAATAATAACTCATTTGGGCGTAATCCTTCAGTATATTAACGCGAATATGGCCCATGTATTAATGAATGGCACGATAGTCTGCTCAGGTTCACCAGTAAAAATTTTAGGTCAGATACTTAACGAAGGATATGCGTGGTGCGAGAAATGTCCACAAGTAAAGACGATGCGCTGCGAGCTATAAATAAGCCAGCGGCTTACGGGCCAGATTTGGATGTAAATCAATATTCTAGGCAGCCTAAGAATTGGGAACCATGTCCAATATCAAGTCTCCCAAAGGAAATTCTAGAAAGGATTCTTGAAGTGGGTGTCCTACCGGAGCGGGAGAATAGGGCTGCATCTTTCTTCCAAATAGACCACTCGGTCATCTTTAGAGCTGTTCAAAGTCTGTTTGAGGATAAAGTTGAAATAATGAGCGCTAGAGAAGCTTTGGAAAAGTATGATTGGTTAAAGGACTATTGGTGGAAGATTGTAAGCGTAGACACGGACAAGTATACAGCTTTAGCGGAGCTGGCATGGGACCAAGGATATTTTATTAGGATATTTGAGGACCAGAAGGTTACAATGCCATTACAGGCATGCTTATTTATTTCAACCGACAATTTAAACCAGAATGTTCATAACATAATAATCGCTGAGCCAGGTTCAGAAGCGCAGATAATAACTGGCTGCACACTTCACTCTAGCGTTCAGCGCGGGCTACATGTAGGCATAACGGAATTCTACGTTAAAGAGGACGCCAAATTAACCTTCACAATGATTCACAATTGGGCTCAGAACTTTGATTCTAGACCTAGGTCTGGCGCGCTTATTGAGGATAATGGCGTATTTATAAGCAATTATATGTGCTTTAAGCCTCTTAAGAGTCTACAAATGTATCCAGTTGCATATTGTAGGGGCGTGAATGCACGCGCCAGATTTAACACAATCATTTACGGAACGGGCACATCATATATTGATGTTGGCTCAAAGATAGTTCTACAGAATGAGGGCTGTAGGGGCGAGATAATATCTAGAGCCATAGCGACTGATGAAGCGCAAATATATGCTAGAGGTTTCCTTCAGGGGGAACACGGTAACACAAAAGCCCATCTGGAATGTAGAGGTCTGATTCTATCAGATAAAGCTATAATTTATGCCGTTCCAGAGCTTATGGCTAAGGTTCAGGGCGCTGAGCTCTCCCATGAAGCAGCCGTTGGAAAAATAGCTGAAGAGCAAGTTCAATATTTGATGGCTAGAGGTTTTTCAAGAAGTGAGGCTGAAGCCCTAATAGTAAGAGGTTTCATGGACGTAAGTATATTTGGGTTGCCGAAAGAGCTCGAAAGGGAAATCCAGAGGATGATTGACATAACTACTGAGCGCGCACTTTAAATTTAGAGCTTCCACCCATCTCACACTCACTCAAAACTTATATTTAGGATGATTTTATCAACGATGATATAAAGTCGCTGATAAGAGGAAGGAAACTATTTTGCAACAATGTGCTATTGGAGGGCTTCATGATGATTTCAGGTTTCCTCAGGCGCTTGGATAAAAGATTTAAAGTTTTGTTGGTCTCTATAGGCTTACAGACCTGGTCGTCGAATCTCTCAACACAGTATAATCAGCTTTACGCGACAGCTTTGGGAGCCAGCCCAATAGAATTGGGTTCTCTTGAGAGCTTAGGCGGTGTTGTTAGCTCAATTTTTTCAGCTCCCGCAGGCTGGCTTATAGATAGGTTTGGTGTTAAGAAGATGCTTCTTTTAGGGCTTATATTGTCGGTGGCGGTCGCCAGCATATATAGCTCTGCATTAAATTGGTGGATGCTTATTCCAGCCATAATATTAATGAGAATTAGTATGCCACTCATAATGCCGCTGACGGATATAATTATAATAGAAACAACAAACTCCAGAAATAGAGCGCTGGCCATGAGCCTTTCACGCACAATCTGGGCTATACCCAGTCTCTTCGCTCCATATACTGCTGCAATGGTAGTTTCTGCTTTTGGTGGAATAAGTGTGGAGGGTATTAGACCACTTTATTTTGTGCAGGTAATAGCCTTCCTTTTAGCAACGATATTCGTCCTAGTAATGCTTGAATCCCCGCAGATAAAAAGGACATTTTCACAAAATATGCCATTAAAGTTTGACTTTGTTGAAAGCTATAGGGAGTTAATAAGGAGTGAGAAGCAGCTCAAATATTGGTTAGTTACGATGGCCGTTATGCGTCTGGGAGCAATATCGATGCCCTTTGTCCCATTATGGGTTGTTAACGTGAAAGGCGCTGACCAATATATTTTGGGGCTCATGGGAACCTTAAGCGTATTAGCGCAGCTCCCATTACAAATACCCGCAGGCAAACTAGCCGATTCTATCGGACGTAAGAAGGTTTTCTTAATGCTCCGCCCAATCACTTACGCCGGTACATTATTACTAATTTGGGCGCCGAATCATGCCGCGCTCGTCGCAGCGGGAGCTTTAGGGGTTATGGGATTAATGGGGCCGGGGGGCATGAGTGGGGTAGGTGGTATAAGCTTTATACCATTTATAACAATGTATTGGGAGAGTTTTCCGCCGGAGAAGAGAGGGAGGGTTCAGGGGATAAGCGGCCTACTGGATTTCATAGGTTCACTTGGGTCATTGCTCGGCGGTTTTCTTTGGAACATGGGATACAGGGAGGTTGTCATTATTTTACCACTCTTGGCCGACGTTTTAATTTTAGTTCCAGCCTTTCTGCGTATACCTGAATGCCCTAAAGAACTAGCATAGTGAATACTTTAAAAGTTGGGCATTCTACACACTTTCAATTAACCCTCTTGTGACTCCTTTTTTTGAGTAAAATTTGTAGAATTGGAACGAATTGAGGAAGAAAAGTGATGAACCCAAAATATAGGGTAGATGAAATTGCGATATTTGGAAGAAAAATCCTGTTACCACAGGCGTAATTGACCTAAGAAGAGTCCTAAGAGAGTTACTTATACCTACAAGCGAACCCACACTTGATGCGCTTGCTATTTCCGTAGCAAAAGCCTGTCTTATAGGCATGACTGTCTCTACAAGCACCATGTATAATATAAGTGATGAGCTGGCTAGTCTAAAGTCCAATGCGAATGCGATGAGTAGTGACGATAGACCTGAGGCTGCGCGTGCAACTATTAGCGGCTTTACATAGCCGAACCTCTCTACGAGTAGAGGCATTGTCAGATAAAGAGATATGGGTATAAATCTTGCTGCGGCATAGATTGGTGCTAAATCTTCTGAGTCAGCGTTAAACCTGAGATAGAGATAAAGTGGAGCGAGAGACGATACGAAGCCCATTGCTAACCCATCTGTAGACCTAACGAGAGAATATAGAGTTATCTCCCTTATTGCTTGGGGCGATTTAATAGTGGATTTAACAGATTGTCTCCTCGGTTTTTCACCTGTATTCGGCTCTCTAATCAATATTATAGTGATAAGCGATATAAGATTGAAGAGGAAGCCGATCCAAAAAAGCAGTATGTAAGCGTCAGCCTCATTAAGAGATAAATTTTTCTTAAAGAACTCTGGAAGAGCTGCTAGAAGCGACCCTATTGTTGAACCTAGAGCGTTTGTAATTGCTAATGTGCTGAAGGTTCTTGTACGTTTAGTTCCATCCACTATTTTATCCGATATGTATCCAGAGACTACTGGCTGACCCGCACCTTCACCCTCGCCTAATGCGCCAATTCCCTGAGCTATTAAAAGAATCCAGAAATCTCTACTTAAGGCATAGAGCAGAAACCTAGCTACGGACATCAAATTGCCTATAAAAAGGAAAAGTTTCCTGCCATATCTATCTGATAATACTCCGAATAATGTGGACTCAATTATGCTGACTGCTGAACCAAAGCCCGTCATAAACCCTATTGTTAGAGGATCAAAGCCTATGATTGCAAGATATATTGCGCGTACAATCTGAAGGAAACCTTGAGATGCGCGCCTAAAAAACATGCTCAATGCCAAAAGAACAATATCTTTATCTAACCATCCAGGTAGGTTGCTTCTTGCTATCATTATTTTAGCGAGAGAAAAATTAGAATTTTTAAAGTTTTCTCATCTCTTGAGAAAAAGAAGGAAATCTAGGATTGCTTAATCAAATAATCTAAGATTTTCTTTTGCACGCCACCTTCTTTCAGCCCAATAATATATTCAATTATGTTATCAACTCCCTTAAACCTTAAGTTTAGGAGTTTACTAAATCCCCAACCAGTACATTTTATGCTTGAGATGACCGACGCTGCAGTTACAGCCTTCATTAAATCATTTGTCTGCTTGTAGGCTGCTAGAAAGGAGCCACACCACGTGTCACCAGCACCCGTTGTGTCTATAATCCTCTCTATGGGGAATCTTAGTGCTGGTACCATTTGTATGTCTCCGTCCTCGCTGCTTATTATTGCTCCTAAATCGCCTAGGGTTACGACCAGAATTTTGGATTTAAGAAGCTTTAGAGCTGTTGATAGGCTTTTTGTGTCTGTTAAAGCTTTCGCCTCGGAATCATTAAGTATGAAGAAGTCGACTTCAGAGGCTATTTCCTTAAGGATGCTCTTATTCTCACCTTTAATATATCCTATCCATGTGTTAACAGAAATCCTGGTCTTAGGCTTCCTCTCCCTAATCGATTCGACAATTCTCCTCACTTTAGTTGGTGGAAGTGGTGATATGTGCACTATGCTCTCCGGCTCTAGACTCTCTATTGGTATTAGTGATGGTGATATTTTGAGTCCAGAACCATATTTAGCCATAAGATACTTCGCTTCCCACATCTCATTGTATTTGATGCTGAATCTAGTTGATGGCATCTTTGAAACTTTCAGGTACCGTCTTGGAAAGATGTCCAAAATTGTTAAAAATGGATAATCCGCGCCTACAACCGAGATTAGATAGACTTTTTCGAAGAGTGTTCTAGCAGCTACAGCGGCATAGAGTGCTGCTCCACCAGGCTGAATATTAAAGCCATTCACATTCTGAATTTCATCGATAGAGACATGCCCAACAAAGAATATTCCATCAACCATAGTTCATTATCACGCTTGATTCTCTAATTTTTACACGGATGGATTGAATGTTATACTTGCATCCTTTCGGGATTTTTATCCCCATCCTTCTATGGGTTAGGAGGGACTTTAAAAAACTATTTAACATGGTGATATTGTAGAGAAAAATCGGTTTGGAAGTGTTTAAGAAATGATTTCGGAGAGTCTTAAGAATAAGATAGACCATGAATATTTAAAGAAACACTTGAAATCCCTAGACTTATATAGGAGAGCAAAGAGGGTTTTTGCCAGGGGTGTGACGCATGATTCACGATACTTCGAGCCTATGCCAATATACTGTGTTAGGGCTAAAGGCTCTAGGAAATGGGATGTTGATGGAAATGAATATATCGATTATTGGATGGGGCATGGAGCGCTGATTTTGGGGCATGCCCATCCCATTGTAACTAAGGCGGCCATAGAACAAGTGCGTAAGGGGACTCATCTTGGGGCTTCACATGAGCTTGAAATTCAGTGGGCTGAAAAAGTTACTTGTCTAATACCGTGTGCACGTGAAGGCTTAGTTGAGTTCACGAGTTCTGGAACTGAAGCGACGATGATGGCTATTCGGATAGCGAGAGCCTACACGGGAAAAAAGTTCATCATAAAGTTCATGTCTCACTTTCACGGATGGTTTGATTATACATTAATTGACTATAACCCCCGTTACTCATCCCTCCTATTAGGAGACTATCCGGTTGGCATTCCACCTGAAGTATGCCAATATACTATTGCTTTACTGCCAAACGATATAGAATCCGTTGAGAGGGTAATTGAGGGCGGCAATGTTGCGTGCGTTATTCTTGAGCCTGGAGGCGCATCGATGGGGCTAATACCAGTAGCTAAGGGTTTTCTCGAGAACCTAAGGAAAATTACGAAGGATAACGGTGTAATCCTGATATTTGATGAGGTTGTCACGGGGTTTAGAGATGCTCCAGGTGGAGCACAGGAGCGCTATGGCGTAATACCAGACCTCTCAACGTTGGGTAAAATTCTCGCCGGAGGTTTTCCTGGCGGAGCTGTTGTTGGAAAGAGAGAATGTCTAAGTCTGTTGGAGTTTAAGGCCGAAGGCAGAAGGATAGCTCATCCGGGAACATTTAATGCTAATCCGCTTTCTGCAGCGGCTGGAAATGCTTGCTTGGGTTTAATTCTTGAGGGAAGGGTCCATCCATCAATAAATTTTAAGGGTGAAATGCTGAGGCGGGGTTTAAATGATGTTATCGAGGATAATCGTGTTGATGCTTTAGTGTGGGGGACGACGCCATCAATAATTTATGTAGGTTTTGGGCTGAGCCCGGAGGATTTAAATGTTTCGGATATCGAAAGCTATATTAGGTTTCAGAAAAAGAGGGAAGAAAGTCAAAAGATTACGCGCATAATCGAGAAGGAGCTGATAAATAAAGGCGTACATCCAATGGGTTCAAGGTTCATATTGTCAATTGCCCATACTAGAAAAGATATTGAGACAACCATTGAGAGGTTTAATGAAGCCCTGAGAGAGCTTAAGTCTGAGGGTATATTAAGGGGCTGAGTCTGTGTAGCCCTATGTTGTCGGATTCCCCAAAATTAAGCAAGGAGGAGATACGCCGAAAGATTTGGGCGCTTATGGAGGAGACTGGCATATCAAGATTTCCTAAGCCAGTTTATGGTAGAATACCAAATTTCGTTGGCTCGAATATTGCTGCACAAAAGCTAGCTGAACAATGGGAGTTTAAGCGGGCTAAAGTTATCAAGGTTAATCCGGACTCACCACAAAGAATGGTTAGATTCTTAGCCCTCCTAAATGGGAAAACTCTCCTAATGCCTACGCCCAGACTCAGCTCAGGCTTCTTGCTTCTCGAACCGAGAAAAATACCTAAAAGAGCTTATGAGGATGCCTCATCAATACGCGGCGCCTTCAAGTACGGTGAGATATGCAGCATCGATGAAATACCTAACGTGGATTTAATTGTCGCTGGCTCCGTAGCCGTCTCTAAAGATGGGGTTAGGGTTGGCAAGGGTGGCGGATACAGTGAAATAGAGTACGGAATACTGCGCGAGCTGGGCGTTGTTGATGAGAAAACACCCATATTTACAACAGTTCATGATATTCAGGTAGTTGATTTTGTTCCCAAAGATGTATATGATCTTATAGTTGATGCAATAATAACGCCCACTAAGGTCATTAGAATAAATGATGCAGGCGAGAGGCCTAAAGGGATAATGTGGGATAGGATTGAAATTGAGCGAATTAATGAGATTCCTCCTCTCATTCAGCTCAGAAAGCTTAAGTCGCTCATTTAAATCGAGTTTCCCTCTAAGCGCTAACTATGCCATTTTTGAATGAATAATTATGCTCCTACCTGAAAGAGAAGAGTTTAGCATATCAAGTGAATAGATATGTCAATGATAAGAAGGCTCAAATATAATCTGGTCCCTCAGAGATGTTTCGTGATGTTGAATGTCAAAGTTTAGTAAGGAATGGGAAGGAACAAGCAACAATGTAATGGATAAAGTTGTGGGTGTAGTTAGACCGCAGCAACCATTAAAATATAAGCTGTCGTTAGCCATTAAGCGCATAGAGGCTCAGGCCCAGGCGCTTGAGAATGCAATAAATAGTATGGCTCAAAGAGACAAATCGTTATTCTCTAAAGTTGTTGACGCCTACTCTGAACATGACATGAAAAGAGCAACGGTTTATGCTAATGAGCTTGCTGAGCTCAGGAAGACCATAAACCTTATGTCAAATGCTAGGTTAGCTCTTGAGAGGGTGGCATTAAGGCTTGGAACAATTACACATCTTGGCAATGCCGCATCAGTTATAGGGCCAGCCCTTGAGATTTTGAGGGATGTGCGCTCTGGCATAGTTGGTATAATGCCAAATGCTGAGCACGAACTAAATACGATAATGACAATGCTTGATGAAATAATGATTGAGTCAGGTCAAGCCGTAGGCTCAAGCTTCGATTTTGAGCCAACAAGCGAGGAGGCTCAGAAGATAATTGAAGAGGCCGCTTTGGTTGCTGAGGAAAGGATGAAATCGAAGTTCCCAGAGCTGGTTGCATCGAAGGCTGCTGAGGCTGAGGGTGAGAAGTTCGGTTAAAAAATGTACTGAGGTGGAGTTTTTATGGGCCATAGGTCAAAGATGGCTTTAACTCTCTTTGTGATAGGGCTCATTGGATTTATGCTGGGCGTTGCAGCTAATATCGTGTATTCTAGGGCTCTGCCACTTTTAATAGAGGCTTTTCCACAGATTTTTGCTTCAGAATGGGCTGCATGGGGTCTCGTAGGCGCTCTCTTAGCCATCGTATGCTGCCTAATATATGCCTATCTACCTTAATAATAGGCGCTAAGGATGCAAATGTTTTCAATAATCCATTTATTTTTACTCAGCTTAAGTGATAATCGCTCCTCGAACTGATTGTTTATGTAAGTGTTTGTGTGGATAAATTTTCGTTGACGCTATCTCGCATCCATCATCAATTATCACATCATCTGCTATAACGGATACATCGTGTATTTTGGTTCTCTCTATTTGGCTTGAATTTATGATACAATGCCTCCCAATAATGCTATTTTTTATCTCAGCATTATTGCCGACTATGACCCTATCCATTATGGCTGAGTTCTCTATAACTACATTCCTTCCTATCCTAGTATAATTGTCTATGCATGAATTAACTATTCTGACACCATCAGAAATTTCGCAGTGTCTACCAATTAAGACAGGTCCCTCAACCTCTATTCTGCCATCCTTAATTTTTCTTACGATTTCATCCCTTCTCCGGAGGGCCTCTGGGCTCTCGCCCTGTATCCATATGTTTGTATTCTCGAATATTCTGCCCCCGAAATCCTGGAGAGCTTTCAGTTTACCATGCAATATCCCATCCATAGCCTCTAGGTACCTTTCTGGTGTCCCGACATCATACCATACTCCGCTTAAAATGTATCCATAGACTGGACGCCCAGTCTCTATAAGATATGGTATAAAGTCATAGCCGAAGTCTAATCGCTTCTTCTTAAATATCATTTCTTGAACTCTGGTCTCTTTAAAGACCTCCCTAACCTCCGGACTAAACAAATAAAGTCCGGTGTTAGCCAGATTAGATGGAGCCTCTTTAGGACTTGGCTTCTCAACGAATTCCGATATACGCATATCTTTATCAATCTTAGCGATTCCATATCCAGTGACGTCTGGAACTGGCATAAGCCCGATTGTTAGGAAGGCATTTTTCTCGCAATGAAATTTCAGCATGTCCATCAAATTTACGTCAAATATATTGTCTCCTTGAACTGCGAAGACGGGGTCCCTAATATCATAATACTCGATATTTATGCGGGCTGAGTCTGCGCTTCCACAGTCGTCCACATTTGGTTGATATTTTATGTGAACCCTTGGAGTAATGCCATATCTTGCCGAAAATCCTACACCCGACTCGAAGTGGTCATGCAAGCTCCTGTAATTTGTGTAACCTTTCACGCCGAAAATGAAGTTTTTAACTCCCTGCTTAGCTAATGTTAGGAGCGATATTTCTATAAGCGGGAGATTAACAAGCCTAATACATGCCTTAGACACCTCAGCTGTGAGTGGGAGAAGTCTCTTGGCTATACCGCCAACTGGGATTATGACCTTTAGGTTCTCAGGACTATAGCCGGGTTTAATACTGTTCATTCCAATAACCTCCTGTGTAAGAAAAAATGGGGGATGAAGATTATTTAGTATGATGCTAATGCATCAAGCAATCTTCTCTCAGTTACTATACCTATAAGCCTCTCTCTCCTCGTAACTCCAAGCCTTCTTATTTTCTTATCACGCATTAGAATCAATGCGTCTTTTACTGTTTTATCCGCCTCAATCGATATTAGTGGGGATGACATTATCTCCTCAGCTCTGGTTTTATTCGGGTCTTTACCCGCCCTAACAACCCTCTCGAGAATATCCCTCTCGGTTACTATTCCAACCGGGTTACCGCCGCTCATAACTATGACGGCACCAATATTGTTTGAAATCATCTTTTCAATAACTAATGAGACATTGTCAGAAAATAACGCTGTGACTGGAGGTCTTCTCATAACAGTCTCGATTGAGATACCTAATCCCAAAAACTCACCCCAAATTATTCTCTGAAACCTTAATTATTTATCTCTTATGTTCTGGAAGAGCTTTAAGCAAGGCTTGCTTTTAGCTCGCTCATGATTTCCTCGGGGTTCTTATAGGTTTTTGCCGATATATTAGCCATTAATTTACTGAGCCTAACCTGCCTTCCATCCTCAAACTCGATAAGTCTCCAGCCAACCCTATCGATTAACGCGTTTTTCGTCGTTGGATAGCGGACCGCATTAAGAATGCGCTGAACAGATTCTATGCCGAATTCTCCGGTTAATGGCGGAAAGTATCCATTTTTCATAAAGAAGGCGAAGCGTCTTGCATCCTCAAACATGGATAGATTGTTAAAGAGGACGTAGGCGCCCATCTCCAGCCCCTCAAACCCTCTGACGATTTCATAAATCCTTCTTAGTTCGTCATTTGTATACTGGTAGTAGTACATGCGCTCACCTAATCCGTGAAGACGGAAATATACTAGTCTAGATGTATAGGTTGGCATGAGCCTTAATGGGTCGGTTACATGCGTTACATCCAGTTCGCTTAGAATCCCCTTAAGGCTTCTAAGCCCCTCATCGCTCTCCCATGAGGGTCCCCGCGTTTCCCAAACAAGAATGAAATCTTCGCGGTTAATTCCGCTAAAGAACTTTTTTGCATCCTCAAGATTTTTTATGCTAAAGGACGCTGGCGTCTGGATAAGTATAATCTTCGCCTTTAATATGCGACATATCTGTTTAACTTTCTCAAAAGGCTCCGCCGCTCTCTCAATCTTCAACTTATATTTGTGGCTTATATCTTGATGGGCTTTCACGGTGAATTCAAAATCCTCTGGAGCTCTCTTCCGCCAGTTCTCAGCAGTTCTGGGGCTTGGATACCTATAAAATGTACTGTTTAACTCAACCAGCTTAAAGGTTTCGTAGTATTTGGCCTGTGAAACTGGGTAGCCGCAACAACCAACCTTAATCATTCTCATCATCCTCCATCCAATGAGGCCTAAAATATAATGCGGAATTAAAGGCATATTTACTCCGTTAAGACTACGCTCTTTCCATCTCTTTTCTCAACCCTTATTACTTGGTCAGCTTTTTCGGCGAAGGCTTCGCTGTGCGTTACCGCTATTATCTGCTCGATTGTTTTTAGGCGTGATAACATCTCCGCTAACCTATCTATTGAACCATCCTCTCTACCCAGGCTCTCCGTCGGCTCATCTAGGAGCAATATGCTTAATCCGCGTCCAGACTTCAGATGCATTATAAGCTGGCCAATGCCCAACCTATATGCGAGTGCGAGAAAAGTCCTCTCGCCTCCAGAGAGATTAGATGCACTTCTCTCTCGCCCATCCTCACCCTCAATTATTGGCGTATAATTCTCGTCAATCTTGATGGTGAAGAGCTCCCCCTCCGAGCCAATGAGCTCATCCATTATCTGCTGGACGATTCTCTCAAGATACTTTACAAAATCTCCTCTTATCTTTGGCTGTATACTCTTATACGCCTGTCTAGTCTCCTCAATGAACACCAGTATCTCCCTAATTTTCTCTAAGCGCTCAATCTTCTTTTGGGCTATATCTAACCGGATTTTTAGTCCCTCAAGCCTACTTATAATCTCATTCTTTTGGCTCTCTAAATTCTGAACCTTATACTTTAGGTTCGAGTATCTCTCTAAAGTCTCACTATATAGCCTCTGAGCCTCCTCAAGTTTTGAATAATCGAATTCAGCAATCTTGGATTTTAAGTCGGTTAGGCGACTCTTTAATATTTCAATCTCCTCTTTTTTTGCATTCAATTCCTCCACCGCTCTTTTGAGCTGCTGTTCCTCATCCCTGAGCTGTCTAGTTAGCTCCTCCCGTTTTGGAAGGATTGATTGTAGGCTGGTGAGGGCTGCGAAGAGGATGCTTCTTAGATGCTCTAGCTCCTTAGCGCTCCTCTCTAGCTCGCTTAGCTGCTGCCTATAGCTGGAGATTTCCTCATTGAGTTGCTTCATTAGCTTATCTTTATATTCGGACAAGAGGTTTTGGAGACACAGTGGGCACCTGCTCTCTTTAACTAAATTAGATATTCTCTGCGTTGCCCTTCTAATTTCTCCCCTAACGTTCTCTTCCTCACCACGTATGCTTGAGATTTGCACAATAATACTGTCGATATAAGATTGAAGGTCTTCTAGGGACATATTCTCTGACAAACCTAAATCGGCAAGCCTCCGCCTAACATTCTTCTCCTGAGCGTTTAAAGCTTCTAGGCGCGTTTCTAAATCGTTTATCTTCGCTCTTCTCTCTCTAATCTCGTTCATCAGCCTGGCACATATGCTCTCAAGACTTCCAATCTTGGACTTTAAATCGGCTTCCTCATTCCTCATCTCCTCACTTTTTCGGCGCATCTCCATAAGCCCCTCAAGCCTTGAGGAAGCCTCCTTAAGCTTTAACTCAGCCTCGTATAGGCTTCGATGTGCCTCTTCAAGCTCAGCCTCCCTTATTGAGAGTTCCTTGACAGCCTCGTCATATTTGCTCTGCATATCCTTTACGCCAATGACGTCTGGGTCCCGCTCTAGCGTCTCTCTTTCACCCTCATACCATCTCTGGACTGGTCTTAAGTTTGCCCATGAGATATCATAGTCTGATATTCCGAATAGCTGGTCTAGTCTCCTCTGTCTTTCTGCTGGCATAATATCCAATATCTCCTTAAGCTTCTCCTGCCTAACCCAGATTATATCGCGGAATATCTCCCTATCCACCCCAATTATCGACTTCAGCTGCTCTGACACCGCATCGCTTTTCATCTCGGCTAAAAGCTTGCTCCCCTCGAAGAGCTTGAGTTGCTCAGGGTCTTGGCTTATTCTTTCACCGCGCCTCCTAAGCCCCCTCCAAATGGTGTATTCTTTCCCGTTTTCTATAAATTTCAGTGCAACTCTGCCAATATCCGTCCCCTCACGTAATAGGTAGTCGTAACTTCTGCTTAGGGGTTCCCCAAATAATGCGAAGTCTATTGCATATAGTATGCTAGATTTTCCGGCGCCTAACCCGCCCACTAGACAGTTGAATCCCTTCGAGAATTTTATGTAAGTTTTAACGTGAGACCTCATGTTCTCAATGAATATGCTATCTATCTTCATTTAATCAAACCCTCCAGAACCTCCCTAACTTTATCCTCATCCCCCCTCACCAGGTATTGCATTAAGTCTAAGGCCACTCTAGCCCTTTTCTCAGCCTCCTCACGGCTATAGCGTTGCATAAAGAATTGGAGAAAATACTCGTATGATTTAACCCTCAAATCTTTTATCTCACCCTCAAATATGCTCTTTATAATCTCCTCGGGGATCTCCTCCTCCCTAAGAAGAAGAACTGGGTGCACTGCTAGAGCCTTCTCAGCCGCTCCTCTAATTCTTGCCAAATCAATCTCCCCCCTAGTTGAGCCAGCTGGCAGCATACCCTTTAGGACCGGAACTATGACGGCACCCTCTTCGTCAGCTTCTCTAACGATTTTTTCAGCCAGCTCCGTTATCTCATGAGGGGATAGACCACTGCAATCCCTTTCAACAACCTTAAATTTCCTCGTGCCCTCAATGTTTATGCGGCTTACCTTAACCTCAAATCTCTTGTCAACTTCAACGTAATAGAAGCCTTTCTCAGCATAGGCATCCTCATAGCTCACGGTTTCGGTTGAGCCGCTGTAGGCTAATACTCCATTCCTAAATTGGATTTGTAGTGGTAAGTGTATGTGTCCACCAGCATAATAATTGAAGCCTTCCGGTATTAGGGCTGGTGAAGCTTCAGCAGCTATTCTAGGATAAAATTTTGTTATTTCCGGCATGTCTAGGGCCATGTGGAAGACAAATATGTTAAATTTATCCTTGCGGGGTGTAGGTTTCTTCAGTTCATAAAAAGCTGGCAGTTGCTTCTCAGTTCTCTCTCTAGTTCTAAAGTTTGGGATTCCATACACGTAGCAATACTCATTCTCCCAGCATGCATTCTCATGTCTCGGCAGATAATATATTAGCCCGGCGCTGTCAAGGGGATTAAGTATTGTGCTTGTTAAGGTATTTGGAGCAGCATCATGCGAGCCATCAACAACCAGAACCGGTATATTCGCCTCTTTCAGCCTCCTAAAATTCCTTATAGCCCTCTCTAGGGTTATGTTTAAGGGTCTGGCATGGTGAAATAGGTCTCCGGCTATAATCACGAAGTTTGGCTTCAGCGCCATAATTTTATCGACAGCCTCCATAAAGGCTCTATCAAAATCATCTCGCCTCTCGCTGAGATTATACTGCTCATAGCCCAAGTGAACATCAGCGATATGGACAAAGCTGAACTCACTCAACTGAGTTAGCACCTCTAAGCCTCTGTATCTCTTGGATTAATTTAAGGTTCACCTTTAGGAAACAAAATATTTATTGCAAAAAATAATGCAAATAACACCGATTCGCTCATAGAAAGTGTATGTGAAAGTGCTAGCGCATGGCGGCACACGGGCTAAAAAGGGACCTAGACAGCCTTCTTAATATTGCTCCGAAGAAAGATTAATTTTAAATGATACCTCCCTATCTTTTTGACTAGCCTCTCCTCCTCTCAAGGGATTTAATTCCCTAGTTAATATATGAACTTCTTCTAAAGAAGTTTATAGAAGTTTATTAGATACGTGTCTGTAACCACAATCACCCAGATTGCTAGAGACTTAGAATCATATGTTTTGTATTCCTTATATATTCTTCATATGCTACTTCTCTTCCAAGCTTCGCTGACAAGTATGACATTTCCATGATCTGCATGATGAGTAGACCATCTTCACCGGTGGTTCTTGGTCTCTTATCTTCTAGACAAGCCTTCACAAAATTCCTTATAACGTTTGGCAGGAAAAACACTTTACATCCAAAGAAAATTTTAAGGAGTTCATGAGGGACGTTCAACGGGTAGCGGCTCTCCTCTTACTTCCAACTAGAGAAATAGAAAACGTTGATTTAAATGGTGATGGTCAAATAGATGGATTTCAATTTGAACTAGGTAATCCACTCTATACAGCGCAACCCCTCTCATCAATAAAAGGCTTCTCTCTCATTGTGAATGGGGAGAGAATCGACCCAGAAAAAATCACCTTTATTCTAAGAAGAAATAGAATATCTCTTAAGAATGTCTCCACAATCCCCGAGTTATGGTGGGGATATGGTGAGATAATTCGCGTTTTCATTGAAAAACCCGGAGGGTTGAAGTCTGGAGAATACCAAGTGAAATGTTCTTTAGTAATGACTCCCGCCTTCTACCCATTCTACCCAGAAAATACAGTATTATCAGCTAGCACTATCATGAGAGTTAAGTGAAAGAAGATATATTATGAAATGATACTAAAGTTTCTCTTGTAGTCCCGGGTTTACAGGCGGATTACCTTCAACCCACATAGTTGGCCGCTTAAACCTGATTTTTTCAAAGGCTTATATAAATCATCGAGTTTCTCGCAGAGTTATAATGCATTATCGAATTATTTTTTAGTAGTTATATCCTGAGACGAAATCTTTTAATTGATGAACTTATAGTGGTATATTGGTTTCGCTTCTTCGTGGGATGGTTGTGGAGATGTTCTTTTCGAAGGTATATAGGAAGTTGCGTGAACTGCGTTATAGCCCATTTATAATAGGTCTATTTAGTCTGTTATGGTTTATTTATAGGACTGGAACGAAACCCTCAAGAATAAATTATCCCTGCCAGAGGGCGGCTCTGGCAAACAGCTACCTCTGGTTAACTATATATGTTCTTCCTTTTCTCCAGCTCTTGCACCAGAAAATTTATAGGCAGATTAACTTGAGGAGGCTTTTTCCAATATTAGTTACGCTTATAATTATTGGCGGTTCATTAGCAACATGGGGCATATTTATATTGATGAGAAGGGAAGCGGGGAAGGAGATTGGATTGACAATTGAGAGTAAGCTGGCTAAGTTTGAGCCATCTTCAAGTATATTCGTTGTAAATGGCACTAGGGGTGATGATGAAGGAATCCTCAAGATTATTGACTTAATGGGTGAGCACGGACTATTATTTTATAAGTCTCCCGAGTATGGGTTAAATAGGGGTCCAAATGGCTTAATCGCTAGGGATGAGGTCGTCATAATTAAGGTAAATAGCCAATGGGATGAGAGGGGAGGAACAAACACAGACCTCGTGAAGGCGCTTATTCAGGCTATTCTCAATCACCCAGATGGATTTATCGGTGAGATAGTTGTAGCTGATAATGGGCAGGCGCAGTATGGTTCGGCTGGTTCTGGTGGAAGCTTCAGTTGGAGTAGAAATAATGCTGAAAATATTTCACAGTCAATTCAGAGCGTTGTAGACTCATTTGCTAGGAGGGGATATAGGGTTTCCGCATACCTTTGGGATAAGATTACCACAAAGATGGTTAGCGAGTATTTTGAGGGCGACTTGGAGGATGGTTACGTGGTTAATGCCACCAAAAACCCTAGAACAGGAATAATGGTATCATATCCAAAGTTTAGGACCGTCTTTGGCACATACATAAGTTTTAAGTATGGGATATGGAGCCAAGAAAATAGAACATATGATGGCGAGAAACTTAAGGTGATTAATTTCCCAGTTTTAAAGACCCACAGCATCTATGGTGTCACTGCATGTGTAAAGCATTACATGGGCGTTGTCTCAGATAAGCTTACGGCTAATCTTGGCGCTAGAGCACACAATACTGTGGGCACAGGCGGTATGGGAACTGAAATGGTTGAGACTAGATTTTCAACTCTAAATATAGTTGATGCTATATGGGTTAATGCTATACCACGCGGTGGGCCGAGAACATCCTATAATGACGCTACTAGAGTCAACATCATAGCTGCTAGTACAGACCCGGTCGCCTTAGATTATTGGGCTGCGAAATATATTCTTCTTGAGGTTGCGAAGAGAAAGGGTTACAGCGGATTAAGCTCAATCGACCCAGATAATACTTTAAGCGGCTCATTTGGATATTGGCTTAGGCTATCGATGGAAGAGATTAGAAGGGCTGGATACCAAGCAACAGTTTATGAGGATTACATGAACATTTACGTGCTGCATCTAAAATAGCTCAATACCAAGCAACCCTAAATCCCCAACCCAAACAACATTTATATTCCATGACAAAGGAAGGATTATATTTATTTAATTGAGTTACCTTATCACCAGCGTGAACATCTCGAATACTTGGTAGAGAGTTAGAGTTCATGAAAGATGCAATTAAACTTCGAAATCGCTTCATAACTATTGCCGTAATTTTGATTTCAGCAGCTTTCCTGCTACATTGGCTTAAAGTGGAAGGCGAGAGAGATAGGGTATTCATGCTGGTAATTAAAGTAACCTATGAGAATAAAGGTGAAAATGTGTGGTTTTTGAGGGAAAGTGATGGAATGATAGGTTTATTTATGAATAATAGTTGGCAAACAGTTTATTTAGTCAATACATCTCATTCAATCGAGAGATTTAACTCAGATGCGAATGGAAACCCCATAATATTGCTTAATCTCATGAAGGAAAGGTTGCTGCCGGGCGAAAGGATAAGTTATAGCGCCACTTATAAGATGGTTTTTAAGAGGCGGCATTTACCCACTCTCTCAGAAACCTCGTCGGGAACACTAAACGATATTCCCGAAGATTTAAAGAGAAAATATTGTGGACCCACATCTTTTTGGCAGTCCAACCTATCCATTTTAGAAAATGAAGCTCGGCGAATAGTAGGCACAGAAACAAAAGTCTTAACTATTATCAGATGGATTATTAGATGGATTGCATCCAACATATTGTATGCGCCATCGGAAATACCAAAATATCCTATCGAAACATTCTCCTCAGGTTTAGGTGACTGCGATGACCAATCTAATTTATTAATTACTCTCTGTCGAATTGTTGGTATACCAGCTTATCTGCAGCTTGGCTGTATCTATGTACCTCATCATAACCAAAGTTCATACCTTTGGTCTAAGCATTTATCTCTTAGGGAAGATGGTGTGAGCTGGCATGGCTGGGCAATAATTTATATTCCACCATGGGGCTGGTTACCGGTTGACCCAACATGTGTTAGCAGTGTGCTCCTGAGAACAGACCAGTTGAACGCAATATTATATTCGGCGGTAATGCAGTATTACACTTTTCAATACATGAATATTACGGTTACAGACTATATTGCAGAGATTAGGGGTGTAAAAGAGTTCCTGGAATCCAATGGATTTTATATTTGTAGGGAGAGTGTGATGTGGGAGGTGAAGTCTCAGAATCCCCCGCAGATCAAAATCCCTCTACTCTTAATCACCACCCAATCATTATGGGTGAAAAGAAGGCTTCTCTTATCTGCGGGTTTGAGTTTATGATTAAGGCATGTTTCCTAAAATCAATGCAATTTAGCCGATTAAATCTGAATAATTTTTGCTAGAAAATGCTTTAAGAAATTCTGATCGTGAGCGATTTTAATTGAGAATGCCATAGAATATCCTTAAATAAAAAGGGTTAGCTCATTATATTGTCTCGAGAGGGCTAAAGGATGTTGATATCAGAGATTATCCTCGAGAACTTCATGTCTTATGAATACGCTAGGATACCGCTTAGGCCAGGTGTTAATGTGATTTGCGGCCCAAATGGTTCTGGTAAATCATCGATTCTTTTGGGTATATCTGTTGCTTTAGGTCAATCTTATACTGAGCGCTCTAAGAGGCTTAGCGACCTAATAAGGTGGGGTAAGGATATTGGGCGAGTAACAATAGTTCTGAACAATTCTAGGGTTGGTGGTAGGCGTCCAATTCATAAAATCAATAAGGACCAGATTTATTTAACTAGGGTTTTGAGGCGGGATGGTAAATATTGGTTTGAGATTGATGGCGCTGCCGCTAGCAAAGCCGATGTGCTAAGGCTTCTGTCACGCTTCAATGTTGACCCAGATAATATGCTTATAATAATGCATCAGGATATGGCTGAGCAGTTTATTCTACTGTCTCCTCAGGAGAAGCTTAGGCTCGTTGAATCTGCCGTTGGGCTTGAATCTTACCGTAAGAATGTCCTTGAGGCGCAGAATAAGCTTAGCCGGTTAATAAGCCAGGAAGAATCACTCAATAAGATGCTTGAATCCGCTGAGCAGACGCTCAGCTACTGGCGTGAGCAATATGAGCGCTATCAGGAGAAGAAGCAGCTCACCTTAAAAAGGCGCTTCTTAGAGCGTGAGTTAGCTTGGGCTGAGGTATCTAGAAGAGAAGATGAGGCCAATAGGATTAGGCGGGAGGTCAATGTGAAAAAGACTGAGCTGGAGAGTATCGAGTCCTCAATTAGGGAGCGTGAGTCCTCACTAAAGTCAATTGAGGCGGAGATATCCAGTCTCAGAGATGAATGGCGCAGTCTCCTTGAAGAAAGGATATCGCTTGAGAGGGAGAGGGCGAAATATAACGTTGAGTTCTCCAGATACCATGAAATAATGGATAGTTTAAAGGGGCTGCTTAATGAGGGCGAGAGAAATATAAGAGATATTCTAAGATTCGCTGTCACAATAGATAAGGGCGAAATCGAGCCAAACATTATAAGTGAGGGGGCTAAATCAAGGTGGCTGGAGACGGCGAACGCCATTGAAAACCTAAGTAGACTCTTTGACACCTTAAAGTCTAGAATTGGCGAGGTTGAGGATTTAGCCGAAATTTCAAGCATTAAACTCGCGAATATAGAGACTAGCCTTTTGGACGTGAAGGATGAGATGTTCAAAGTTGAGAGGAGACTTAATGATTTAATAAATGTCCTCATTGAGGATAAAGTTAAATTGGCTCTTCTCTCCTATCAAAGGAGCGAGTTACTGAGCGAGATTGAAATCCTAGAGAAGAATCTAAGCGCTTCTCTCTCAAGTTTGGGGGAGGCTGTTAAGAGGGCTGAGGAGAAGGGGTCGAGAGTAGCTACTCTAAGGAGTCCGGAGGAGATATTGGATGAAATCCGAATTATAGATGGGCGCTTAATGGCTATGGCGGATATTTCGGAGGATGTTGAGAAGATGTATGAATCCTATTCAAAGCTGTACCTTGAGCTTAAGGAGAGGGCTCGGATTGCGGCTGAAAACCGCGAGAAAACCTTAAGAGAGATTAGAGTTAGGATGGAGGAATGGAGGGGCGTCATCAAAAATCTATTGGAAAGCGTGAACACAGAGTATCAGAATATACTCTCACATGTCGCCGGCTCGGGATTTGTGCGACTAATTAATGAGAATGATATTGAGGCTGCTGGATTGGAGATTTATGTTGGGTTTAAGGGTTCACAACCCGTCCCACTAAACATTTATTCCCAGAGTGGAGGGGAGAGAAGCACGGCGACTATGGCTTTCCTACTGGCTCTCCAAAAGCATATAAAATCACCCTTCAGAGCCGTAGATGAGTATGATGTCCACATGGACCCAAGGAATAGGGAGGTTATAGCAAACATGCTTATATCAGCCGTTAAAAATGAGGGTGTACAATATATTGCGATAACGCCCAACCAAATGTTCTTTGAGGGCAAAGATGTCCACGTAATAACGGTTCAAAATGTTGATGGGAAATCATTAATTCGAGAAGTTGTTTGATTAACATGGGTGGGGAGAGATTATTGGGAGGGAATGAAAGGCGGAAGAGCGTTAAGGAGGCTAGGGAAGAACTCCTGAAAATAATTGAATTATGCAGGTCTGTTGAGATTAAGGGTTTAGACCCATATCTTGTTGATGTTGAAGACCTGATTAGGGCTGTTAGGGAATTTTTCCCAATGCGGGAGAGTATTGAAGACTTATGCCTAGATACCGAAGCCCTAAACCACATAGCGTCAGTCGTTAAGATGCAGGGTGAATGGGTTAAGAGTAGGGCAACAGCGCTTTATAGAGACCCATTTTTAATAGAGGAGAAAATTCGCAGCTTACCAAGAGAGAAGATGGCTGAAATATTCCTTGAGACATGGCGTCCAATTGTGGAGTTTGAGCAATTGACCATCGAGGGTTTTCGTGAAGCATTAAAATACTGGAGCGAGCTACCGCCAATAAGCGAGAGATGGCAGAGAATAGGCTATATAAAGACTGAAGCCCAGAGAATCGCTAAAGAGGAAGTGATTAAGGAAGGAATATTGTCGGGCGAATCCTTCGCCTCCGAGCTAGAGAAGATGTGGCTGGAGCTTAAGGGAGCAGCCTCTAAGTATGGGCGAATCAAATACTGGGACTTTATAGGTTCAGAGACATACGAAGAGACCGTGAGAAGGGCCTACCTAACGAGTTTCCTAATAACGTATGGATATGCAAGACTAGAGGTGCACATCCTAGAAGATGAGATATTTATATTGCCCAATGAAAAGCCCTCACCTAAGGAAGATGCCGAACTTATATCATTCCCAATACCAATAAGCTTCGAGGAGTGGATGAAATGGAGAAAGAATCGAAAAGCACTGGGAGAAAAGCCTATTACATAGCGAAGATGAGAAAGGCAGCGCAGCTTCTCTTCTATAAAAGGCACTCGATTCCTGGAGCAAAAGGCTGGGAGTTACGAAGGAAGGTTGGCTCAGACTACCCAAAAGTCATAAACCTCCTAAATGAATATCTTGACAGGATAGGATTAACGGTTAAAATAGTCTTTGAGGAAGAAGCCAATCCGCCGGAAAACCCGACGCTTGAGCAATATGATAAAGCAAGATTCTATATAACATTAAAAGAGAATTTAAGAGCTGAAGAAGCCAAGATGGTTGGCTGGCGCATAGACGACCTAGCGGCACTATGCACATCAATAGCATACATAACATCCAAGGGAGGAAAGGTTGAGAGAAAAGAGCTAGAAGAACTATTGAGGAGTAAGATACCGGAGTGGCGCGTAGACATAGACCTAAACAAATTCATAAGGCTAGGATACTTGGTTGAAGATGAGAATAGGCAAATATACCTTGGGTGGAGAACAAGAGCTGAAGTAGACCAAAAAAAACTAATAGACCTGCTTCTAAAAACCGAAGCTAAAGCATAACCTTATGCCTTAATTTCTATGCTAGCCCTTCTCCTCAATCTCCCTTGTTGATATCTCCCTTATAAGCGGTTCCCGTCTTCCACCCTCAATCTCAATCCTTGCACCCGGATACTGCCGCTCAAGCCTCCTCCTCAGCTCGTTTACGTCCACATCTTTCCCAACCCTAGCCCTAACTACTGTTCCCTCTGGCGTCTGAACAACACTTATGGAGTATCCACCAGCAACCTCACCGCTGGAAAACTCGCTAAACAGTCTCTCAAATTCATCAATAATAGAGCCGCTGAAAATTTCATCCATAAAGCTCTTCTTACGCTTTCTTCCATGTGACATAAAGTCGTCCCCTCCCCTAAAATAAGCATGACAAAGACGCTTAAAAACTTTTAATTAAATGACCTTAGGGCAGAGCGGAAAATTAGCAAGAAGGAATATATTATTCTCTCAAAAGATGTTCGTGACGCACTTGGCATCAACGAGGGTGACGAATTTACGGTGGAAAAAAGAATGTTTTCATCCTAGATAGGGGATTATCAAGATGATAGTGAGATATCATTGTAGGGGATTAGTATGGATGTATTAAACTTGCTCTATATCTCCCCTCAACGCCCTAGCAAGTATCGGGGCTACTGAAACCTTGGCATAATCATTTACAACACTGTCAGTTCCCACAATCTCTTCAACACCACTTTCCATTATAAGCCTAATAGAATCTCCTAGGAGTAGAGCATGGGAGACCCCAACAAATATTCTTTTTGCACCCTGCTCCCTGAGTATTTTAGCAGCGTTGGCTGTTGTTTTACCCGTGCTTATTATGTCATCAATTATTATCGCATCCCTTCCACGGGCATTCAAGTCCTTCGCGAAAGTTACTATCTCACCAGTATAACGGTCTCTCCGTTTCTCAAGAGCATCCCAGTCGGCTCCAAGCACTCTGGCAGCGTATGCAGCCCTCCTTTTTGCCAAATCCTCATCGTCTGGCGCCACTACTAGTGGTCTCTCAAGAGTCTTTTTAGCAAAGTATCTAGCGAGTTCACCAGACGCCGTAAGATTATAGACTGGAATCTTATACATTTTCAGGACATTCTCATTATGTACATCAATCGTGTAGAGGGAATCAGCGCCGAGACTCTCAATTATCTCAGCTATCATAGCTGCGCTTAAACACTCTCCCTCCAAATATCGCTCATCCTGTCGGCTGTAGGCTAAATAGGGCACAAAAACCCTAATAGTTTCAGCGCCAAGGTCCCTCGCTGTATGAAGAATCAGAAATAATTCCATGGCGTGAATATCCTGGGGCGGATATAAGCTCTGCACGATTAAGAGGTTCTCCCCGGCAATATTCTCTTCGAATTTAACGTAGAATTCGCCGTCTGGAAAACGCTTCATCCTGATATTAACTAATGGGAAAGCTAGCATCTCGCTTATCTTACGGGCCAAGTCGATTGAGCTTGGTCCACCCACAATCTTCAATCTTTCTCCTCCAGTGAATTAATGGAAATCTACAATTATAAAAATAAATTCTTTGCCATAAGAAGATATGAAAGGGCGCTATTATTAAAATTCAGATAAGGAGTTAAAGGAAAACTGGCGAGCTCGATGAAGATTTATACTATAGGGTATGCTGGAAGAAGAATTATGGAGTTTATTAATGTCCTGAAAGAGCATGGCGTCACCGTTATTGTAGATGTTAGGCGCTTTCCAAGAAGCAAAGACCCAGATTTCACCAGGGAAAACCTAAGGAGAATAGTGGAAGAGAACGGGATAAAATACATTTTCTTAGGTGATAGTTTAGGCGGGTTTGTAAGGGGAGGATATGAAAGGTACGTGGAGACACCTAAGTTTAGGGAGGGTTTCAATATGCTCCTTAATTTAATCGGGGAGGAAACCGTCGCCTTAATGTGTAAAGAAAGGAACGTTAAATATTGCCATAGACGCTTCATAGCTGGGCTTCTAGAAAATCTAGGCTTAGAGGTTATGCATCTCTAGTTTCAAATCCAGCTGTTGGAGAGAAGACACTCTTTTATCAAGAAAAAGTAATAAATAGGGAGTGGTTTTAGAATAATTGACTTAAGGTGGTTTATATGGTGATACGTGTGGCAATTAATGGTTTTGGCAGGATTGGCAGATTGTTCTTTAGAGCCATTGTCGAAATGGGCGCAATGAAGGACATAGATGTTGTTGCCGTAAATGATATAACTGACGCAAAGACTCTAGCACACCTACTCAAGTATGACTCGGTTCATGGAAAATTCCCCGGAACTGTTGAGGCAAAAAGCGACAGCATTGTAGTTAATGGTAAAGAGATAAAGGTCCTCGCTCAAAGGGACCCCGCACTGCTTCCATGGAAAGATATGGATGTCTATTTGGCTGTTGAATCAACAGGCTTATTTACGGATAGAGCAAGCGCATCAAAGCACTTGCATGCTGGAGCGAAAAAGGTCCTCATCACGGCGCCGGCAACAGAGCCAGACATAACTATTGTTTATGGTGTAAATCACGACCAATATGACCATAATAAACATAATATAATATCAAATGCTTCATGCACAACTAACTGTGTAATACCAATGGTTAAAGTGCTTCACGAAAACTTCGGCATTAAATCAGCGCTAATGACAACAGCCCACGCCTACACAAACGACCAGAGGGTCCTAGACTTAGTACATAGAGATTTGCGTAGAGCTAGGGCTGCAGCCCTAAATATTATACCGACAACAACCGGAGCGGCTAGAGCTTCAACAATGGTTTGGCCTGAACTTAAGGGTAGAATTGACGGTATAGCCCTTAGGGTTCCAGTTCCAAATGTTTCAATATGTGACTTAACAGCAGCTTTAGAGAAGGATGTAACAAAGGAGCAGGTGAATGAAGCCTTCAAGAGGGCTGCTGAGGGTCCATTAAAGGGCATATTGGCTTATACTGAGGACCCAATAGTATCTGTTGACGTAAACCATACATCCTACTCATGTATAGTTGATGGACAGTGCACTATGGTTGCTGGTGGAAACCTCGTTAAGGTCTTTGGATGGTATGATAACGAATGGGGCTTCTCCTGCAGGCTAGTTGATGTTGTAAGGTTAATTGCTGAGAAGGCTGGCCTCTAAAACAAATAATGGGCGTCAAATCCAAAATCTTATTTTTTCCAAACATGTTTTTATTATTTGAGTGAGAAAGAGGAGGATTAGATATGCCAAAATTTCTAACCCTTGACGATTTTGATGTTAAAGATAAGGTTGTTTTGGTTAGGGTTGACTTTAACTCGCCAGTTGACCCGCAGACAAAAAAGATTATTGATGATACGAGAATTAGAGCGCATGGAGAAACAACAATAAAGGAGCTATCTGAGAGGGGTGCTAAAGTCGTCATATTAGCCCATCAAGGTAGGCCAGGAGACCCAGATTTCATACCCCTAGAGCAACATGCTCAGATACTCGAGAGGATTTTGGGCAAACCCGTTAAGTTCGTGGATGATGTTTATGGTGAGAAGGCAAAGAAGGCCATAAGGGAGCTTAAGAGTGGCGAGATACTCGTCTTAGATAATGTTAGGAGCTTTCCCAGAGAGGCTAAGGATGCACCACCCGAGGAGCATGCGAAATCAGAGCTTGTTGCTAATCTCGCGTCGCTCGCAGACTTATTTGTGAATGATGCTTTTGCAGCGGCTCATAGAAGCCATGCATCCATAGTTGGCTTCACAGTTTTTCTTCCAAGCGCTGCTGGAAGAATAATGGAGAAGGAGCTGAAGGCGCTCAGTAGGGTTATGGAAAACCCTGAGAAACCATGCATCTATATACTTGGTGGGGCTAAAGCTGATGACTCCCTAAGAATATCGAAGTACGTGTTGGATAATAATATTGCAGACTACGTTTTAACAGCCGGGGTAACCGGGCATCTATTCTTGGTAGCTAAGGGATATAATCTTGGCAAACCGAACATGGAGCTTCTTGAAAAGAATAAGCTGCTCGAGCTTGCCCCCGGAATAAAGGAGCTAATGGACAAGTATCCTAATAGAATTGAGACGCCTATTGATTTAGCCATCGAGGTTGAGGGCAGGAGGAAAGAAATAACGCTAGAAGAGCTACCAACAGACTATCCGATATATGATATTGGAGCAAAAACGATTGAAAAATACACCGATTTAATCATGAAGGCTAAGTCAATAGTGTTCAGCGGTCCACCAGGCGTATTCGAGAAAGAAGAGTTTAGAAAGGGAACAAAAGCGCTATTCGAAGCAATGGCATCCTCAAAAGCCTTCTCACTAATAGGTGGAGGACATAGCATAGCAGCGGTCCAAAGCCTAGGACTGGCAGATAAAATGGGCTACATAAGCACTGCCGGAGGAGCCCTAATAGAGTTTCTAATGGGCAGAAAACTGCCGGGCGTAGTGGCGCTGGAAGAGGCAGCAAAAAGAAAGTGCTAATCAGTCCGCCACTGCGATTCCCATCTTCTCTATATCCCATCCTTTTTAGAATTGTCAGAAAGAAATAATGGTATAAACTCCTTCCCGCATATATTTGCACACGCTTAATAATTGCTCTATTAATGATGAGCAAAGCCTTAGCGAGAATTATGCGAATCATGCCTAAATCGATGGTTCATCGAAATCGTAAAGCCCTATAATTTGCATTTGGATTAAATCCTGAGATTCACGTCACTTAATGTTTTTAGCCTTTATTGGAAGTTTAAGCAAAGAATATATGTTTAAGACGAGAAGAATAATCGACCTCATAGAGGGGCTTCTTCATCCTGCCCCTCTAGTAAAGTGATATCTGGGGATTGAAGTACATGGTTGGTAAGCTGCCCCCTGATTTACTTGCAAAATTTATATTTAGCAGAGTTGGGAGAGTAGACCCCTCAGTTATCATAGGTCCCTCTCTCGGTGAAGATGCTGCCGTGATAGACCTTGGGGATGGTAGGGTGCTTGTTGCCCACGTTGACCCCATAACAAGCGCTGTTGAATATATAGGTTGGTTAGCGGTTCATATAACAAGCAATGATTTGGCTGTTAGAGGCGTAAGACCACGCTGGCTCCTCTCAGTGTTATATCTCCCCGAGAACTTAAGCATCAATCTCATAGATAAGATAACATCCCAAATGGATTCGGCCGCTAAGGAGGTGGACGCGATGATTGTTGGAGGTCATTCAGAGTTTACTCCGGGGCTTGACAGACCAATGATATCTATGACGGCTATTGGAGTTGCCGATAGAAACAGATATGTTACTACTGGGGGAGCTGGAGTTGGCGATATGGTTCTAATGAGTAAGGTGGCGGCTGTTGAGGGCACAGCAATATTATCCACAGACTTTAGGGAGTTACTTATCAAGAGAGGTGTACCGAAGAGCATTATCGAAAGGGGAAGCGGCTTCATAAAGCGCATCAGTGTGGTTAAGGAAGCTCTAACCCTTTCTGAAAATGGTTTAGTCTCCTCAATGCATGACCCAACAGAGGGTGGCCTATTGGGTGGACTAGCTGAGATTGCCTACGCTTCAAAGAAGACCATTGAAGTATGGGAGGAGAAAGTGCCCCTAGCCGAGGAGACGATAATTATAAGTAGGGCTTTAGGGATAGACCCACTTAGGCTTATAAGTTCAGGCACATTAATTGCGACTATACCATGGGAAAAGGTGAAGGCTGCGATTAACGCGCTTGAAAGCAGAGGTATTAAAGCCTCGATAATAGGTAAAGTTATCGAGCCCTCGGAAAGTCTAGTAATACTTCATAGAAGAGATGGAAGTATTGAGGAGATTAAGGATGTATATATCAAAGATGAGCTTGTAAGCTCTTGGGAAAAGTGGAGGGCAGAAATTAAGTAATACTTTTATCGGCCCCTTAAATCTGCAAAAACAAAAATACCCTTAATTTCTATGCATTATTGATTTCATATCGCGAGGGTGGAGGGTTGGGAGATTTTGTCTGATAAGAGCCGAATAAATATATATGCTGGGATGCGGATTGGTGAGATCAGCCAAAATATATATGGATTCAACATTGAGCATATCCCTGGACTAATTTACGGAGCAATCTTTGATGAAAGCAGCCCCCTATCAGACGATAGAGGCTTCCGTAAAGATGTAATTGAAGCATGTAGAAGAATAAAAGTGCCAATATTAAGGTGGCCTGGCGGAAACTTTGCTTCCGGATATAATTGGCTAGATGGTATCGGACTTAGAGATGAGCGCCCAACGCTATACGATCTTGCCTGGGGAGCTGAGGAAATTAATCGTTTTGGAACCGATGAGTTTATAGAGTTTTGTAGGCTGATTGGTGCGGAGCCGTTTATAACTGTAAATGCTGGTTCTGGAACCGCTATAGAAGCTGCTAGATGGGTTGAGTATTGCAATCGCAGGGGCAAAACGTATTATGCCAGATTGAGGGAGAGACATGGCCGTCCAGAACCCTACAATGTTAAATATTGGAGTTTGGGGAATGAGATGTGGGGGGACTTCCAAATAGGAAATCTTCCCGCAAAGGAATATGCATGGAAAGCAAGAGACTTCGCTAAACTCATGAGGAGAGTTGATCCCAACATAAATTTGACGGCTGTAGGCCATACATTAAGGGCTAGTCCTGAGTGGAACCTTACAGTGCTGACCAGTCTCATCGACCTAATAGACAATATTTCAGTGCACGAATATTTCTTTGGGCTGCTAACTCAGAGCGAAGAGGAAAACTACTACCGAATCCTTGCGTGTCCAGTCTTTGCAGAGGAGGAACTAAAGGTTGTTGAGGATACAATCAATGTTGCCCGAGCCATTTATAGGGCGAGGGGGTTAGGTGAAGAAGTATTCGCAATACCCCGTCGGCCAACCGAAAGAGAGATAGGAATATCCTTCGATGAATGGAACATTTCAGGCTGCCACTCTCTCAAAGATGCGTTAGGCATATGTAGAATTCTAAATGTCTTCCAGAGGCACGCAAAGTCCCTTAAGATAGCCTGCATGTTCCCCCTAATACATGATCGTGAGAGGGTTATAATGAGGAGGGGGCGGGAGATGTTCCATTCGCCACTAACAGCCTATAGGGATACTCTGGTTCTCGAGGCTGGATACCACGCATTTAATCTCTACGTCAATCATACGGGTAAGATTGCGGTCCTTACACATGTTGACTCTGAAGCCTATAGTCTGGATATAAAGGCTGGTGGCGGAGGCTGGGAGCCGGAGGTATCATTTAATAATATTCCGTATTTAGATGCTAGTGCAACTCTGAGTGAGGATGAAAGAACCCTCTTTATTGCGGTTGTTAATGCGCATAGGGATATGGATATCGAATGTCTGATTAGCCTTAAAGACTTCATTCCAGAGAGGAGAGGGCGAGTTTTTGAGCTGAACGCTAAAGATATAAATGCATATAATAGTAGGGAGAATAAGGATAACGTAAAGGTTGAAGAAAAACCTAGCATAAAAGTCGACGAGAATTTCACGTATACCTTTCCGGCACACTCTGCAACAGTAATAGAGATACCTTCACAATAACGTTGTCCTTCACCACCACAGCTATAGTAGGACTAGGACTATAGAATTTTTATCCAGTATTCCATCGCGTCTCCAATTATAACACTATGCTTCATTATCTCAAACTCTTCAGGCGTATAAGCGAATATCTCAAATGCATGTGTGTCCGGTGCGATTCTTCTTAGCACGCTCATTCTCTCATGCATGCGCATACCCCTAAACCTTGATGAAATAACTATTAGGTCTATGTCGCTGTTCTCAATCCAGTCTCCCCTCGCATAGCTCCCAAATAAGTAGACTTCAGCCTCACCAACCTCCCTAACTAAATTTTCTAGGAAAATTTTTATTGCATCTAATACGCTTTTAGGGAGCTCCCTCGATAACCTCTCTAACAATCCTAATGACCTCCTCAGCAACCTCAAGGGCCCTCTTAGCCTGCTCCTCAGAGATGCTCTCCGAGGGAACCTCGAGCCCAGCATTAGGATACCTCGCAACCGTATAATACTGTGAAACCTCTGGGATTCTTCCGATGATACTCTCGCTGACCCTAAGAATTGTAGACAAACCCCTATAAAGCATAACCAAATCATGTCCTCTAGGGGGTCTAGCCCTTAAAACCCCAATATAAACAGCCTTAAAAGCTTTCTCGCAAGTCTGCTGGCACATGAACGCCGCTAAAGCCCAATCCCTATCCCTAATAGCCCTCTTAGCCCTCTCAAAATCGGCAACAGCCTCCCTAAACCAATTTAAGGCCTCAACCCTAACCATGAGAAGTTTTGTCTCCAAACCCTTATAGATTAACTTGTTTTATGGAGCATATATGCTTAACCCCCTCGGGAATATTTTTTTATTCTTATTGGGAATAGGTGTTTATGGGTGTAGTTGTTTGGAGGGATTAAAGCCTAAGTTTGGTGTCGGTGTAGTATTGGGGAGCAATGTTAGGTTGGGTGCTGGCGTGGTTATATGGAATTATGTTGTGATAGGCGATAATACTATAGTGGGTAATGGAACGAAAATTGGAAGCTTCTGTGATATAGGCAGAGACGTTAAGATAGGGAGAGGCTGCAATATTCAGGCGCATGTAACAATCTCAAATGGCTGCGAGATAGGAAACAACGTTTTCATAGGGCCGAATGTAACTATCCTAAATGATAAGTATCCCGTGAGTAAACGTGTAACGCCTCCGGTAATAGGGGATGATGTTATAATTGGTGGTGGAGCAATAATAATGCCTAATATAGTGATAGGTGATGGAGCCGTTATAGCTGCTGGAAGCGTTGTTACAAGAAATGTTGATTCAAGAACAGTAGTTAGGGGTATACCAGCAAGAGCCTTTATGAGAAGAGAGGAGTATGAGAATAAAAGGAGAACGTTTGCTGGAGAAACCTAATATTTCTCCTCGATTATATTCTCAATTACATCCACCGGGTTCTCAAGCTCCATGAGAAGAGTTTTAACATCGAACCGCATCCCCAAATATTTCTTTGCATCTCTTAAAGCATCTTCCGGCTTCGTGATGAATATTGGAAAACCCCTACTGGCTAAATATTCATTTACGTGTATTTTGCCGAAAACATCGATTACTATGCTTGGTGTGCCGGATAATGCTGCCTCCCTCGCTATTGTTCCACCTACGCTGACTACTAAATCGGCTTGAGCAGCTAAACTAGCTGAATCAATGAAACCCTTAGGAACAATTAGCTCCCGCCTCCGCTTTTTACTATACCTACTTAAATATATCACTTGCCCCAGTGAAGTAAGACCTCTAGCAATCCTCTCCGTTACATCCGCGATTCCTTCAGCATATGCCGCTTTAATTTCGCTCTCTCTAACAACTATGAGGGGTCTCTTAAAATCAAAATTCATAAGTGGCTTAAAATTCCTCATCCACGCAACCTCATCCACACCGTCAAATTGAATTATGCGTTTCGCACCATAACTTCGGATAATCTCTTGAGGAATAGCTTTTGATGCAACAACAATGCTCGCAAGCGGAACCGTCAACCTGTTTACCGCATCCGCATGCGGGGTATCAAATGTGCAGATTATCGGAACACCAAGACCAAAGGCAACTCGACAGAGGTCAACAGAACCATGGCAGATTGCGTAGTTGGGTGGGTCCTCCATAAAAATCTTAGAGAACTTTAACTGCCTCTTTAAGCCCTCATAAAGCCTTGTATATGAAGTTCTCGGGTCATATTTTCCTATTACTTCAACTTTTAGGTTTAGGTGTCTCGCCAATGGTAGAGTGTCTGGATGCTTTCTTGTCGTGAATATTATTTCGTGCCCTTTCTCCTCTAGGCGCTTTGTTATGGCTGCTCCGTATCGTACGTGTTTTCCCGTGCATGCATCATACCATATTCTCATGTCTTTTCTCCTTCCTAGCGGGCTATGGATACTAGTATGGCGATCGTGGTCGTGAGTGTGAAGAGCGATGACACTAATAGAACTAGTTTTCGCTCCGTTGTTGGGTGGTAGTAGGCTATTAAGGTTAGGAGGCTTCTTCTATGGCTTGCCTTAAGTATTAACCCATCCATTTCAAGCCTAGCCCTCCGCTTCAGAAATAATGCGTTGATTAAGACTAGTGATGAATTGAGTATGTAGGGGATTATTGATATGGCTAGGGTCTGCTCTACATTGGCTATAATGGCATATGACGCCAAAGTTATTCCAAGCGCAAAGGAACCGGTATTCCCAATAAAAATCTTCCCCCTAAAATTATAGTAGGCGAGTAGCCATGAAATGGCTAATGGAATACAGAGGAGGGACCATGCCTCACGCCTATGAACTATTGAAACGATGAGCATGCCCGTTAGGATTATTGATGGGCATATGGATTCCAAACCATTCAATCCGCCGAGCTGATTGACGGTGTTGGTTGTTATTGTGACTATTAGCGGAACTATTAGGAAGTAATATAGTGGTCCAAAGTCAATTTTCCCCCAGAAATATGTGCTCATGGAAGTTTCGCCCTCACGGAGAATAATTAGTGGTAGGGCTGCTATGAGCGGTAGAAAGGCTTTGTACCGCCATCTAATATCTGCCCAATCGTCTAGGAGACCCATGAAGCCACCAAAGAGTATGCATGAAGCCAATGTTAGCGCCGATAGCCTATTCCATCTCTCGAGTGCGTGAATAATAGAGTCATCCTGTATTAGCCGGCACATAACGTCAT
>JAGTQF010000001.1 GCA_018396655.1 Candidatus Bathyarchaeota archaeon | reverse complement strand
TCACCAGTAAGATGATTTAACTTCTAAAAACACTCAGCGGAATAGGATGGAGTAAAGTCTTATGAAGCAGTAATATAGGTGGCATTTATTATCCGTCAAAAATATATTAATGCTTATCACTCCACTATGCAAGTTCTCAAAAAATTAAAATGATTATGCTAATGTCTATTTTTCTTGCATATGTCTTCCGCTGATGTTGCCGCGAGGGTTTTCCGCCAGCTTGAGCCCGAGGATATTAGGGTTTTGGCTACGATAGAGGTTGATTTGAGCCGCCATAGGTTTGTTCCCGAACCTGATATTATAAGGCTTAGCGGCCTAGCTGAGAAGGAGGTGAAGTATAGGCTTGAGAGGCTCAGCGGCTTCGGTCTATTATACCGCTGGATTGGTCCATATGTTGGCTATGCTCTGAATATGGCTGGCTACGACTGCCTAGCCCTAAACGCCCTAGTTAAGGCTGGAATTTTGGAGTCGCTTGGGAAGCCCCTTGGGGTTGGGAAGGAATCGGACGTTTATGATGCGCTGACACAGTCCGGTGAAAGGGTGGCTGTAAAATTCCATCGTCTTGGCAGAATTAGCTTCCGCCAGACTAGGAGGCTTAGGGGCTACTTATTTGATAGGAGGCATGCATCTTGGCTCTACCAGTCCCGCCTAGCGGCCGAGAGGGAGATGGAGGCGCTTAAACTAGTCTATCCATGCGGGGTCTCCGTTCCAAAGCCAATCGGCCATAATAGACATGTCGTCGTCATGGGCATAATAGAAGGCGACTGCCTCTTCCGCATCACAGAACTGCCCAGCCCAGAAGAAATCCTAGATGAAATCCTAGAGAATGTGAGGAGAGCCTACATTGGCGCCGGGGTCATTCACGGAGACCTAAGTGAATTCAACGTCATCATAAATCCAGACTGGCATATACTCATAATAGACTGGCCCCAATATGTAAGGGTAAGCCATCCAAACGCGGAGATGCTGCTAAAAAGGGACTTATCAAACATACTAAAATTCTTCAGGAGAAAATATGGCCTCATAAGAGAGCTGGAGGAGACTCTAAATTATATTAAGCGCCCCTAGCTCCCTAAAGGAGGAGGGGAAGGGATATTCTGAAGATAGAGAGGTAGCTAGCAGAACCTATCCAATTATTGCTTTTAGATTCTCTAGGCATCTTCTCGCACATTCCAGGGGGGGATAGGCATATGTCTCCTGCTCAATAATATACCATTCCGTGCCACCAACAGTTCTACATAAGTCTATAAATTCCCTCCATCTCATCTCACCCTCACCTATTAGAGCCTTCTCATTCCTTGAAGAATACTCCTTTAAATGAACAGATTTAGCTCTGTTAGGATAACGTCTAATAATATCCAGTATGCCATCAGGACTTATTCCACTACGCATAGCATGTCCAGTATCCAGCTGCATAATGACATCCGGCCTGGTGGCGTCAAAGAATATGAACCATGGTATCTCGCCATTTATGGGCTGAAATTCGATTACATGATTGTGGTAGCCAACATATATTCCTTCAGACTTTAATCTATCGGCAATCTCATTAAACAGCCTAGCAGTTTTAAGCCAAGCCTCCTTAGAGCTCCTCATCTCCTGAGGAAGCCCCGGCACTATAAGAAACTTATTTTCCAGTATGCGGTTAAACTCTATAGTTTCCTTTAACTTATCGCCCATTAGCGTCTCTATGCCTATATGCGTTCCAGCAACCTCAAGCCCCAAATCATCGAGAAGCCTCCTCAGCTCGCTTGCCATTCGACCATAATACCCAGCGAATTCAACTCCCTCATAACCCATGTCTACCACTGCCTCGAGAGTTTTTTCCAGATTGCGAGCACAATCCTCACGAACAGACCAGAGCTGTAGAGCAATTCTAATTTTCGCCAAATGAGTTCACCATCCATTCCCCATGTAAATGTTCCCAAAGAATTAAATATTATTTTTGACGAAAAAGGAAATCGGCGATTAAAATGGGCAGAATATTAAATGTTGGTGTTATTGGAGTTGGGGTTATAGGTAAATCCCATCTACAAGCCCTCACGGTCCAGAAGAACGCAAAAGCCATAGCAATAGCGGACATAAATGAGGAGACTCTGAAGACTGCTGCCAAACAATTCAAGATTAAAAAGTGCTTCAGGGACTACCATGACCTCCTAGCCCTAAAAGATTTAGATGCCGTAATCGTCGCAACACCACCTTTCAATCACGCCGAGATAACATGCAACGCCGCATCTGCTGGTAAACACGTTTTATGTGAGAAGCCCATGGCAATGAACACTAAAGAAGCCGCTGAAATGGTTAGCGCATGCAGGAAGGCTGGTGTAAAACTTGGAATTTGCAGCGCAAGGTCAAGGTTGACGCCCCAGGCTGAGATGGCTAAGCGATATATTTCTGAGGGGAAGCTCGGCAGGATATATTATGCCAGGTTCACAAGCATCCGCTGGAGGGGGCGGCCTGGCATAGATATACTGAAGGAGTCTAAATGGTTTCTTGACTCATCCAAGGCTGGCGGCGGCGCATTAATCGATATAGGCTGCTATGACATTGACCTCGCGCTATACCTTCTAGGCGACATACAACCTATCTCCGCAACCGCGATGATGTTTAGGGGAGTAGGCCGCCCACTTAAGCTGGAAACAAAATATGATGTTGAGGAGTATTCCTCGGTCTTCGTTAGATTTAAAGGGGGCTTAGCAATCTCCTTCGAGACGGCCTGGGCTGCAAATATAAACTCCTATCAAGAAGCAATAGTATTCGGTTCTGATGGGGGTTTAAGGCTAAATCCATTCACATACTTCGGTGAGGAAGATGGCAGATGTATGGCTACATCATATCTGGACATACCAGCAGGTCCAATACAAAACCTCCTAGTTGAGGATTTTGTAAACGCATGCTTAGAGGACAAACAGCCAAAAACTCCCGGAGAGGACGGCTTAAAAGTCATGCAGATAATCGATATGGCCTATAAGTCGGCTAAGCTTGAGAGAGAAATAAAAATTGACGAAATATAACCGGGGGCCTCCAGCCTTCCAATCTAGTATGTTATGCCTCTTAATGCGAAAACCATGTCCCTCATTCCAACCATAATGGCTATAATTAGAATTATCCATGCAAAACCAAAAATAATGTATCTGTAGGGTTTTCCTGGAGAGAGACACCCTGGAACATTAAATTTTAAGTAGGGTATTATAAATGGGACTCTCCTAGCATACTCTTCATACCTCTGCCCATAAACCCTAATCAGATTTCTTTCCTCCAGACTTGCCAAGACCAGATATCCAAACAGTAATGTTATCCATGCGATAAATGAGATGGGTCTGAGAGACCTTATGGTCACCCCAAGGGACAATAATATTATCCCCAAATATTGTGGATGTCTAACGAAACCATAAATTCCACAAGTAAGCAGTTCTCTATCTCTCCTCAAATTTATCAGCCAAGAGATGAAGGCTGCCAGAAAAATCGCTGAGCCTGTGATTAAGAGTAGTGAATCTATAATCCCCCACCTAAATAGAGATGGAAAGAGGGGGTTTTCTTTATCAACTTTTATGGCATATGTTAGCCAATATAGGCTCTCGCCTGGATGGAATGGGTCCGGTATATCTTTAAGCGCTATCCAATGCCAGGATAAAATGGCATATAATCCAACTGGAAGAAACATTATGAAGAGAAGGGGATTGATAATAACAGTCACCTGTGGAATGATGTTCATTAAGGCGAGTAGAAAAGCTAAGAGCCTTCTAAGGAGCCATCCAATTTTAGCCCTCAAATCCTTTCACCCTAATATACAATTTAGAAAATGGATTATTTTAGTCTAGAGATTAGAGCATGGCCGCTCGTATGTGAGGCGTTTAGATTATTCCAGTTTGGCTTTCACTTGCCACTCTCTTCATTCTTCTCCTAAGCCACGCGATTATAAAATCCTCAATCTCACCCTTATTGTATGGGTCTTGCCATGCTCTCTCAAGAGCCTCACAAACATTCAATCCGCCAGCCAACCCAAAATGGTTTAGTATCTCCATGTAAAGCTGGTCTTTCTCCTTCTCGCTCAGACTGAACTTTATTCTGTTTCTGCTTAAAACCTCATTAAGTATTAATGTGAAAATCAGTTTGCTCAACTCTGAATCCCCATTAAAGACTGAGTTTTAGGATAATTAAAAGTTTACCTTTAATGATTGGCCGTTATCTTTATTCTTCCTCGAATTTGTCTGGTGGTATGTAGTCGCCGAATCGCTCCCTAGCCTTAATTAACCGCTCAGCCTGCTCATCTAATATTTGGAAAAGAAACTCCGGTGCATCATCAACTTTTGTTGTCCAGAACTCTTTGACACGCTCAATCTTACGGAGATTCTCTGGAACACGTATAGTGAACTGTCTTACGTAATCTTCCCATTTATATTCCCTATCGAGGACCCGCTCAAATAATCTGGCCAAGTCTTCGTATTTTGGTATAAGACCGGTTGGGGTTCTTATTGCACCCACATCATTATGGACCCGGAGGTCTATCCACTTTACCCAAACATGCTTATCACGACGGCTATTAAGAAACTCCCCAGTCTTTAAGTCACGTAGGAAGTAGTTTGCTCCAAAGATTAAGGGCTGCTTCTTGAGCCGCCTACCAAACTCAATATAGTTTCCTATATATTGTCCAAGCGGTATTGAAACGAAGTCCTGGATGCTCATAACATTTATCTCATATTTGCCCTTCTCCTCAGTTATGGCGAATGTGGTCTCGGTTTCTAATGCCGCTCCATAGGCAACTACGCCATGCTCCCAACTAAAGGCTTGCTGTATAGGCACATAAGCCCTATAATCTCGGCCCCCATATATTATCGCGCCCAACTCCACACCCAGAGGATTATCCACCTCCGGGTCGCAGTTTGGCAGAGCCTTTATAGATATCATGTAACGGGCATTCTCGCTTGCCGGCGGTATCTCCTTACCATCCGGCCCTATCTTACCTTTAAACCATTTTCCAGAGAAGTTTATTCCCTCGCTTGGAAGGTCACATCCCATACCAAGCCACCATGGCTTAGCATCCTTAACTAGAACATTAGAGAACACTATCTCACCTGGACTCGTTAGAACACTATAAAGTAGCGGGTCGTTTACGGGATTAATATCCTTAAGAATGCCAAAGACGCCCGCTTCAGCATTAACCGCGCGGCAAACCCCATCAATATTGCGAACATACGCTATGTCATCGGCGAGTATGGTTTCGCCGGGAAGCATAGCCGTCGAGGTTTTTCCACATGCACTTGGGAAGGCTCCGGCAACATATGTTTTTCTTCCTCCCGGACCATGAACCCCCATTATCATGAAGTGCTCTGCAAGCCATCCCTCCCGATGGGCTTTACGTATTGCCAGTCGGAGCGCAAGCTTCTTAAAGCCCACAGAGTTCCCAGCGTATTGCGTATTAACACTGTAAACGGTGTTCGTTACATAGTCAATGTATATGCGCTTCTTCTCGTAATCTACGCTTATCATCCTCTCATCCAGCTTCCCGGAGGAATGTAGCGTCTTAAAGAACTCCGTATCATCGTTCATATTAAGAAAGGTCTCATAGCCACACCTATAGAGTAGGCTGACCGAGTGAGCCACATACCAAGAATCAGTGCACTCCATACACGGAATCGTAAACACAGAGTTGGCCGGGCCCAAAATCAAAAATCTCACAATCATCGTGCGCCCACTCATTGAACCCCTAAGCAGATCAAAAATCTCCTTTAGCCCCTCGTCCCTATCAATCTGCTTTAACGCCGGGCTTAAGCGATCACCCTTAGGAACAAGGAATTTAGTTGCCTCACGATCCCTACCCTGATCATAGTATCCGTCGAAGTGGTAGGTGTGTCCTGGCATTGCTAGTGCGGCGCATTCCTCGCCGCTGGCAATGGCCATATGTTTGATATATGCTATCTCATCGGGGGTGTCGCTGCATATGAATATATTTTTTGGGTTGCAGAGTTCGGCTGCTTCGGCGATGAAGCGGTGAACCTCGGGATTGGGGATGGCGCATAGTTTCTCAAAGTTCTCTTTATCCATCCTACTCTTTAATGTCTCCAGATATCTATTTGTCCTCCAGATTCTATGCATTCTTTCCTTCTCCTCTTTAGCTTCCATCCTTTGAACCATCTAATCTCCTCTGAGCCCTTATTGTTTTATACTTCACTAGCCCCCATATAGTATCGGGAGTCATATATAAGTTTTACTTAAATCGATAAATAATTACGAAAAACGTAAAATATTAAATTCCACCCGCCGAGAGCTTTCTCTTTTGTATCAGCAAACATAGCTCGCAAAATTTCAGCGCCATCTTCTCTGAGCTAACCTCTCCGAATGCTATCTTCCGCGCAACATCGCCAGCAGCTGACTGTATTATTGGAAGAAAATCGGCAAATTGTTCTAGACTCTTATGCCCACGCTTTAAACGCAAATATTGACTTATGGCAGCCTGAGTTGTTCCAAGTTTTTCGGCAGCCTCCACCTGCGTGAACTTGTATCTCTCAACAAGCTCCTTAGCTATGTAAGACCTGAATATTGGCAGTAGATATCGGCCTATCGCTTCGCATGGCGGGTACGTTTAACCCACCCCATTAACACTTAGTTAGATTTATTATAAATTTATTATAACATGTTTATATTAAACTATCTTTCTTTTATCATTCACGCAGTATACTTTAGTATATTTTATGGAGGTGAGATGAAATTCTTTGGTTGATTATGTTGAGCGGCTTCTTGTGGATATCCGAGGATTAATTTAAGTATATCGTCTTGCTCAATTTTTAAGTGTAGGGGGTTGCGGAACGAAGAGACTAATTGTTGGCGTCGACCCAGGGCTTAATTGCGGTCTAGCCATTTTAACGCTTGATGGTAAACCTATTCTCGTTGAGAGCCATAGAGGTTGGTCTCTCGCCAAGATTCTGGAGCGGATTATTAGTGTTGGAAAACCCACGATAATTTCGAGCGATGTCTCGCCGGCCCCTGAACTCCTCAGGAGGCTCTCGAAGAAGCTTAATGCCGTGCTCTTCGAGCCTATAATTTCTATGGGCTCTGAGGAGAAGCATAAATTGGCTCAGGCATATGTGGAGCGCTATGGAATTAAGGTTGAGAATGCACATGAGATTGATGCCTTGGCGGCTGCAATAAAAGCTTACCAGCATTATAAGAATAAGCTTGAGCAGGTTGATGAGAGGCTCAAGAGGGCTAACGAAGACTTATTCCCCGATGATGTTAAAGACTTGGTTATTCGAGGCTATAGTATAACGAGGGCTATAAAGACCCTTAAGGAGCTGAGAGTTCCCGGAGAGCCAGCAGTCATTTTAAGCGCATCAAACCGTGAGGAGCGGATGAGGGAGATTATTGAGGAATTAACCAATAAGCTTATGCTTGAGAGAGAGAAAGTCATGCGGTTAAGGGCTGTAAACAGGGAACTACAGCTGAAGATAAGGGATTTAGAGGTTGAAATCAAAGGTTTGAGGGAAGCCCTTGAGAAGAGCCGCAGCGAGCAGATAGCCCAAATAAGGCGTGAGAGGGAATATCAACGCCTAGTTGAGGAGATAAACTCTCTTAGAAATAGAATTTCCGAGCTTGAAGCGCAAATTGAGATTTATAAGCGGACGATTAATCAGCTCCAGCAAATAGGTGATTTAGAGTCTAGGGAGGGATTAACGCTCCTTAAACCTATAGAGGCTTTCACCCGAGAGGGTTTGGATAAGGCATTCAGATTGTATGGCATTAAAGTGGGCGATATAGTTTTCATTCTAGACCCAAGCGGTGGCGGAAGGACAACGGCTGAGAGGCTTGCTAAGAGGGGTGTTAGAGCAATAATTCTAAGAGGCTTGATGGCACACGAAGCCCTTGAGGTTTTTGAGAGATACCACGTGCCAGTTATCCCAGCTGACAAGGTGAGCATTAGATGGATTGACGGTTTGCCGTATGCTAACCCGAATGAGATTAAGAGAATTATTAAGGAGGGCGGCATAGTGAAGCAATCGAGTGAGCATGAGATGCTTAGGGCTATTCTTGAGGAGCATTTGAGGGAAATTAAAGAGCAGAAATAATTAGAGTAAAACCTGCTTTGTGGGTTTTAGCTGGACTAACTGGACTAAAAAGATATTATCTGTTTCGGGCTTTATAGATTAATTTGAGGTGATTGACCTAATGGTTCAGGAGTTTATTGAGGTTGATGATGTTGGAACATTTAGGCTTGTTGCTGAGCAAAGCCCATTTGTTATACGCAGAGATCCATATCTATTTGCGCAGTATTTCTCCTCTATGATATTCATAAATGTGGCGAAGTTGGAGGAGAGGGAGGTGAAGAGACTCTTCGACCTTTTGAGGGGCAAGATGATTGTTGTTAAAAGCCTCGTGAAGGCCTCGTCCATATCAGATTTCCTAGAGAAAGTGGCTGCTAGTGAAGTGAAAACCTAAAAGGGTGATTAAATGTGCCCCTCCTTCAGGAGCGCCTCAAACTCCCTAATATTTCTAACGATTATGTCTGAGTGCTTTACAATCCATGGGCTTGGATTTTTAAGCCCACAAATAGTTACGGTTTTCTTTCCCTTAAGTTTCGCATAAAATAGCTCCATACATGTTCCAGCTGAGAGCTTAGGCAGATATGCGATTAGAATATCACATCGCTCAATATCCTCTAAGTCTCTTCTAATGAAATCTTCTGATGGAACGTGGCTCCACCAATCCTCCGGTGGACCGCGATAAAGAATCTTCTCGCGTTTCCAAGGGTCTATTGGCTCGTAGCCATATTTCCTTAGAATACTGCTAATTCTATTCCTGTAGCCCTGCTTTTCTTCCATGCCCTGAATTGGTCCGGATATGAATGCCTTTCTGGTCATGCTCTCTTCACTCTAAAATCGCACATTATATTCTTTTTTCTTCAGCATTAAACTTTATAGGTCTTCTGGAGAAACTGTATAAGGATTGTGGGAGGGATTCGTCTGAGGGTTAATAGGCTTAGGGAGCTCTTAAGGAGGGGTGAGCCAACGCTAGGGACAAGAATAATCTGCCCGTGGCCTGGGCTGGTTGAGGTTATAGGCTATACTGGGATTTATGATTATGTTGAGTTTCTAAGCGAGTATGGACCCTACAGCCTCCATGATTTGGATAATATTGCTAGGGCTGCTGAGTTGACCGGGCTCTCAACGATGATAAAAATTGACCAGCAACCTAGGGTTTATTTGGCCGAGAGAGCTCTGGCAGCTGGCATACAGAATATTCTCTTCGCTGATATAATGGATGTTAGGGATGCTGAGGAGGCTGTTAGAGCAGTTAGGGTTGAGCCTAAGGGTGTTAACGGCTATAGAATGGATAGGAGGGTTGGGTATATAGGTGCCATAGCATCACCAGCAGATATTGTAAAGATTTGTGAGGACGCTGTGGTTGCATTGATGATTGAGAGAAAATCCGCCGTTGAAAACCTCGAAGAGATTTTATCAGTTGAGGGTATTGATATGGTGCAGTTCGGCCCGGTCGACTACTCCATAAGTATAGGTGTTCCAGGCGAGATAAACCACCCTAAGGTTAGAGAGGCTGAGGAGAAGACTATTAAGACGGCCCTAAAAATGGATGTTGCACCAAGAGCTGAGATTGGAAGCCCCGAGGAGGCTAAGAGGTATATTGAGATGGGGGTTCGAAACTTCAATATAGGCGTAGACCTAAGGATACTTTTCAATTGGTGGAAAAAGAATGGTGAAGAACTAAGGAAATTGTTATCCGGAATATAAATTAAGGTTTGGGGTTGTTAATTTTTGGCGTATAGGGCTAAAGTTTTCCATGAAGAGATAACTGAGGATGGCATTACGTTATCGGCTACGGTGATAGAGCTAAAGAACTCCTATATAATACTCTTAAGCGAGGGAGACGAGAACCTCGGAACCCTAGCGGTTTCTATACCCACAAGGCCAGAAATATCTAGGCTCCCCATATCCTCAACGCTTTTGGGCGAAAGAAGCACTATAACCGCTAGGCTTATAGCGGAGAGATTTGCGGCGGCCACAAATAAGATGGTTCTCGTATCAGTCTTCGTTAAAACAGTAAATGAAGCCAAGGCTAGTCAGGCATTTGTAAGGCTTCTTGAGAAAATCTTGAGGGGGAGGATGGGCAACGAGCCTTAGGGAATTTCTTAAGGTAATGGAGGATTTAGGCGAGGTAATCCATGTAGAGGACAGCGTTTCACCAGTGTTTGAGATTTCAGCGATAATGAGGTCTATCCCAGGTGAACCAATAGTGTTCTTCGAGAATGTTGAGGGGTATGATTCTAGGGTTGTTGGAAATGTATGCGCCACAAGGAGGAGACTCTGCCTAGCTCTAAAGACAAGCCCTGAGAGATTATATAGAGATTTGATTGATGCGATGAATAGGCCAGAGAACCCAAGAATAGTTAATGATGGGCCGGTTAAGGAGGTTATTGAAGAACCTAAACTCTCTAGAATTCCGGTTTTAAGACATTTTGAGCGCGATGCTGGCCCATATATAACCTCTGCTATTGTCTCTGCCAAGAGCCCTGATGGAAGCGTCGAGAATGTTTCGGTTCATAGGCTTCTTGTTCTTGACGATAGGCGGATGACGATAAGGCTTGTTCCAAGGCATTTGTTTAGGCTTTGGAGCATGGCTAAGGAGGCCAGGCGAGACCTTGATGTTGCTATAGCCGTGGGCGTTCATCCAGCAGTACTCTTAGCGGCAGCCTCATCGCCGCCATTCGGTGTCAGCGAGTATGGTGTTGCAAATAGGCTGCTTAAAGGCGGACTGAAACTCATAAAATGCGAGAAGGTGAATGCATATGCTCCAGCGGAGTCCGAAATGATACTTGAGGGAAGAATCTCGCATTTTGAGGAGGCGCCTGAGGGACCATTCGTTGATATAACTGGGGCTTATGATGCACGAAGGATGCAACCCATCGTCGAGGTCATTAACGTTATGAGAAGAGAAGACTATATTTATCAGGCTCTTCTGCCAGGTGGACCTGAGCATATGCTGCTCATGGGCTTGCCTAGAGAAGCAGCCATATATGATGCTGTTTCTAAGGTTGTGCCCGAGGTTAGGGCTGTTAATCTAACTATGGGTGGGTGCGGGTGGCTTCATGCCGTAATATCGATTAGGAAGCAGAGTGATGGCGATGCCAAGAATGCTCTTCTAGCAGCTTTTGCCGCCCATCCGAGCCTTAAGCACGCTATTGTCGTAGATGAAGATGTGGATGTTTTTAATCCAAGCGAGGTTGAGTGGGCCATAGCGACACGCTTCCAGGCGGATGAAGATTTAGTGGTTATTCGGAATGTTAGAGGTTCAACCCTCGACCCCTCAGCAGACATAGAGACTGGCTTGACAACTAAGGTCGGCTTGGATGCAACGGCCCCGCTAATGCTCCCCAAAGAGAGGTTTGAGAGGGCAAACGTCCCTATATCTGATAGGGCTGCGAAGATAATTGAGAGTATTAAACTGAGCCTAGGGAGGGGCTAATTAGATGATAGGGAGGTATCAACTGGAGTAGCCTCTCCCTCTACCCCTTAGCGCCTAATGCATCATGATGCTTTATTCGCATGCTACATTAATGCATTCACTTATTGGAGATAAGCTGGCTTTAACACCATCCAGTAATTGCACATAGTAAGCCGTCTTAGCTGAATTTGTCATCACCGTTTTAATCCCAAAATTCTTCAACCACGTGACTACGGCGCATGTTCCACATACCACTCTACCGCCAGCCGACTCAATAAGTCTCACGTAATCCTCAGCCTTTCCACGTATAAAGCGAGAGGTGCAAACCCACAATCTAATGTCTTCCCTAATCCTTCTACCCTCAATAAGCTTTGAAACAAGCTTGATTTCATCAAATGAGCAGTGTGGGCATCCTATAAAGACCAGATCAGGCTTTTCATCAGAAGTTGAGAGCTCCTCATATACCCTAACTAAATCCCTATCCTCAACGGCTATTTTTTCAAGGCTTTTATTGTGCTCCGCACCGTATTCATTCATGTGGAACATTGGGGTCATGCCGCTGGTCGCCATCGCAGCCCCCATCTGCTTTAGGCATGTCTCATTAGCGCCATGTAACCCTTGAATTAACGGTATTCTATCACCCAAGATTTTACCCAGATGTATGCCAAGCGCTCCATAATCCGCCTCACTCCCAAGATTCGCCTCAACCCTTACTAGTATCGTCGGCTGACGATTCTCCGGCTGATGGAGCCCATAATCTGGTGTTTTGCCTATAAGCGCTGATGCAAGCGCACTAGGTCCACCCTCACGGTTCGTCCAAGCACCGATAATCGAGTTTGCATATACAACAGCCGATGACTCCGCCCACGCCACATGCGCCCCACATGAGGGGGGCTCAACATAATATGGTGTGCATGTTAAAACTGCATCCACACCCATCATCTCATACAAATCAATTATCTCCCTCTGTCTCTCTAACAAATCCTCTGGAAGTGCCCTGAAAAATGCATAATTATAATCGACGCCGGACGGGTTTATTGTCGCCTTAACCCTAACTTTTCCACCAGACTCAACCAAGGCTTTAAGAAAGTCGATGGCGGCGTCACCAACAGTCTTATAGGATACCCCTGAGATATGCGCTGATTCCACCGGTATTAAGCGCCTAGCACCATAAAGCTCACCCAGCTTAACAAGTATCCTCATGGAGACTTGGTAGGCCCAGCCCATCTCACCATCATATATTCGCTCCTCATCCTTAGTCAAATACATGCCTCTATTAACCCTCCCTACAAACCTTCACTAAGCCCGTCTCGCCATCAACCTCCAAGATGTCACCGCACCTAATCTTCGTAATATCGACCCCATCAATCATTGGTATGTTGGCGATAACTGCGCCAACAACTACAACTGGGTCGGCAACCAAGTTTACTATAGCCTTTGGAGCTAAGCCATTCTTGGCAAGCGAGAAGAGCACGAAGCTGCCGACTGTTGAGCCATGCCCATGTGGAAAACATAAAATTACATCTCTAACGCTTTTGCCATGAAGGTCATGGCCCCTCTCAACAATTATCCCCGTCTTAGGGTCAACTCCACCCAGAAAACTTAGGGGCTTACTTGATACTAGAGCCACCCCTCTAGCTCGACCAGAAACTATCGGCCGACCCCTAAGTATAATCTCAGCCAATATCCACCTCTCCCCTAGTCTTCACACCCATTACATGCGTAACCACTAATATGATATTTTCATTGAAAATGGAAGATTACCAAAAAGCCTTTCAGAAACCTCCTGAACCCTCTTCAAATGCTCCTCCTCAGTATAGACCCTTAGAATATTCATGAAACCTTTAAGAAGATCGAATATTCCGGAAACCTCGCTCAGTCTGCCTGAAATTTTTCTTCCATCCCTAGTCTTCTGGAAGACAGGTATCTCCATTGGCTCGAGCGGGAAGGCATGGTGGTATGGAACTGAGGGAAGTGTTGGCACATCAATTATAACCTCTTGGGGCTCTACGCCAGCCTCCTCGGCTATCTGCTCCCTTATCCTATTCCTTATTCCCTCAACATTGAATATTGCTGAGACAATTCTATCTTTAATATAGAATGGTGGCGGGTCATAGGCGCATTTTAACAGCTTTCGCCTCTCTAACCTCTCAATAATCCCCCTAGACTTCTCGCATTCCTTCAGCTTAGTCCATAGCGTGTAATCATTGAGCGACAAATATTCTTCTGGAGACCTAAAATCTACAAGACCTAACTCATCTTTGGCACTCTCCATAGCCATCGCGAGCATTATCTGAACAGCCCTCCCAACCCTATGAAAATATATACTCTTGAAAGACTCTATGCGTGCAAGTATAAATGACTCTAGCGCTGAGAGCGCACCCACATCGACAGATAGGTTTCCATCAATCACATCTAATGTTCGCGTTAGGCGGAAAACATCCACAAAACCATACTCCGCGCCAGTATGATACGTATCCCTAACGACAAAATCCAGCTTATCGGCATCAACGGCACTCCTAATAATCTGGTCCATAAAAGCCATTTTAGGTCTATTTAATCTGCCAACTGCTAGGGCCCCAATAACATTCGGGTCATAGCCTAAACCACTTATAATATCCCTAAGTTCAGAGCTTGTAATTATCCAAGTAGTCATGTCCTCATGGGTCTTTCCAAGAAACTTCGTGAGAATGTGCTCAAATACATGCGAGAAAGGTCCATGACCAACATCATGGAGTAGGGCTGCTATACGAATCATCTGGGCTTCATCTTCAGATATAATCTGCGATATTTGGGGGTTATCAACCATAAGCCCAGCAAGATGCATAACACCTATCGAATGCTCAAATCTAGTATGATTAGCCCCTGGATAAACATATTCGGCACCAGCAAGCTGCCTTATCCTACGCAGCCTCTGAAATGGAAACGAATCTATAATCTCCTTCTCCACATCAGTTATAGAAACATAACCATATATTGGGTCCTTAATCTCGCCCCAATACTTACGCTTGTGCATAAGCATCCATTCCGGTTAGAAAGGGCGCTTAACATGCTATAAATAATCTTCATCTGAGAGAAATATTTATCGCAAAGAGAAGCCTAAATTCATACATATAATGGGAAAAGAGCTAAAGAGAGATGCTAAAGAGCACAAATTATAGAGAGGGTAGAAATCTCCTTTTAAGGAGAATAGGAAGAAAGCATGGTCTCAGATATTGTGGGAACGTAATCTTTGCCCTAACGATTGCTCTTCTAAGCACATCAGCCATTATGCCAAGGTGCATACTCGCGAATGAGACATCAGTCAATCTTAAATTCGATATTTTTAGAGATGATACGTTAACGATTTACATATGGCCGCCAGTAGAAAACCTATCGGTAAATTGCAATCCACAGGGGTCAAATAGGTTCTGGACCGCCTTCTCCTCAAGATGGCGGCAATATGGGCGTGAACTATCAGTTGTATATTTTACGCCAAGCACGAGTGGAGTATATAATGTTTTAGTCTCATTTAGCTCCAGTGCTACATGGAATGCCACTATAGGTGTATATCCAAGTAACATCAAATTTTACCAGAGAATTGGAACCATCTCAGTATCTCAAGGCTACTATTTTGTGGAACTCCAGAAGATTACTGCATTATCAAGCGGCCAAACAACAAATAGCCACTATAAGATAAGCATTGATTTAAGGGTTTATGAACAACCATTCTCCGAGACACTTAATATAAGTTTTCCTAGCACCACAAATATGATTTTATTTGCGGTAATTAGCACTGTACTGATTTATTTAAATGCGTTCTTCGTTACAGATTTATATTTTAAGAGAAGGGCTGAGCGGGCGACGAGAATCCGCCTAGCGTTAGTAGCTCTGCTGGCTCTCATAAGCCTTCTAATCATATATCAATTATATGTTGCTTTATCAGGGTAAAAGAAAGAAGCGGATATTGGGAGAAATATTTATCATAAGGTATTAGGAAATAGCAATATTGAGAAGGTGTTCAATGAACGAAGTTCTCTATAAGAGAGAGTGTTCTAAAACTCGCATAAATAGAAGCCCACCTTTAAAGCTCATTCTTCGCATAATGGCGGTTGCATGCATTTTAACCGCCACGCTTTTGAGACCTGCATTAGCGGAGGAAACAATTTGGCAAACAGGAGAACTAAGAATCCTAGCAAACGATACTCTGGCGATTTATATATGGCCGCCAGTAGAAAATCTATCGGTGGAGTGTATTCCTTCAAAGCCGATATTCATAAAATTCTCAACCAACGACCTATATGAGGGGCAAAGGGTTTCATCGATATACGTGACACCAAAGTCTGAGGGAACTTATAGTTTCATGGTTACATTTAGTTTTGCAGGAGCGTGGAATGCTACTATAGGTGTATATACAAGTGAACCCAAATTTTACGAGACGGTAGGAACCCCCACAATTACACCAGCCGGCGGCACATCAGCCGGCTCCCTCACCATCTTAACTTCCTCATTCATAATTCTTTTTCCGAAAATCGGCATATCGCCAGAAGGAGATAGAAGTTTAAACCACAAAATCAATGTTACCCTACAAGTTTATAATAAGTCTTCAAATCCATTAGCACTTTTGGGCTCTTTCAAACCTTTAAGCATATTTTTGTTCGCTGCCACCGTAGCAGGGCTCGCATATTTTGACATATTTCTTATTGTAGACTCATATTTCAAGAATAGAATAGAGGGAGTGCCAAAGACTCGCTGGGCGCTGATAATTCTACTGATTCTAGCGAGCTTCTTCATACTTTACCAAGTTCGCCTCATGATTTTAGAGGGGTGACCATTTTATGTATGAGGAGAAGGAGGAAGAGTTCACAAGCCAATGGTGGTATAATAGGCCAAAGTTAAGAAAAATATTTGCTCCACTACTCTACCTGACCTCATGGCAATATAGGCTATGGAGGTTTCTACAAAAGCCCCCCGAGAAAAGGAAGGCTGAGGTTGAAAAGAAGGCTAGGGCTATAAGAAAAAGACTTGACTTCCCAAGAGTAACGAGGGCTGATGTTGTTGGAAGAGATGAGGAATTCGATAAGGTTCTCTTAAGCGCTTACTATCACATATTTCGAGACCCTGAGATTCGCAAGAGCAGCCCAGTTCCACCACCAAAAGTCTTCATACTGAAGGGCAGTTCAGGAAGTGGAAAAACGTTTTTTGCCGAAGCATGCCAAAGAGAAATATTTGAGGCTGGCTTAAAATACGGCTTAATTGTTTATTATGCATCTCTCAAGCCAGAGGAAGTCTACACTATGTGGTATGGTAGGAGCGCCCAGCAGCTCAGCGCCTTCTTTGAGGCAGCATTCCAAAGACCCAGTGTAATATTGATTGACGAGTTTCAGGCTTTTGGAAGTCGATTTGCATCCTCAACTGAGGTTGGAATGGAAGAGAAGAGGGTTCAAACAGTATTTCTAGAGAAGATTGATGACCTACAAAAGAAGAATTACAGGTGCATTCTGCTAATATCAACAAATGAGTATGAAACTATTACGGAAACCCTTCGGCGTAGAGGTGTTGTTGGAACAATAGACCTCGATACGGGAATCACAAGGGATATGCTTATTGAGATAGCAAAAAGGAATTGTGAGAAATACGGCTTGGAACTTAATCCAAGGGAGATAGTTGATGCGATAGAGGATACGTTGAGAAGTGTGGGTGGAACAAAATTAACACCCGCCGATATATGCAATGCCTTCGATATAGTTATGAGCGAAAAATATAGACCAATACAGCGTAAGCTCATAGATAGAATCTTCTTTAAGGCCGAAGATGACGTGCATGTTGAAACCATCAGAAAGGAGGTAAGCCTTAGCGACTTCAGGGCTGCCGCCCGTAAGCTTAAAAGCTACACATCTGCAGAGAAGACTGAGGCTGCAAAAAAGGCGATTATTAGGATAGCGCCAAGGGAAAGATATAGTGACGTCGGAGGTCTCCATGGAATAAAAGATGAGATAATTAAAGAGATATCTCTGGCTCTAGACGCTAACCTAGCTGTTAAGGCTGGCTATCAACCGCCGAAGGGCTTCATATTTTACGGTCCTCCAGGCACCGGTAAGACTCTATTGGCTAAGGCTATAGCCGGAGAGAACAATGTCTGGTTCTACAATATCAATGGTCCCTCAATCCTCCAGGGACATTATGGGGACCCCGAGAAGACTATACGCGATATATTTGAGGACGCGCGTAAGAATGCCCCAGCAATAATATTCTTCGATGAGATTGATGCCATAGCGCCTAGAAGAGGAACCCACGACCCAGTTATTGATAGGGTTGTCTCCCAGCTGCTCACGGAGATAGATGGCTTCACGCCGCTTACGAATGTTGTGGTTATTGGCGCCACAAACCGCATCGAGATTCTTGACCCAGCGTTGCTTGAGCGCTTCACGAGACACTTTGAGTTCACGTATCCAAAGAATAGGGAGGAGAAGCTCGAGATAATAGAAATACACCTTAGAAGGTACAGGCATCATTTAGAAAGGGGTCTAACAGCCAGCGATATATTAAGAATCTTTGAGAAGAAGATTCTAAGTCCGAGAAAAATCGCTGATACAATTGATGATGCAAACCGATTAAGAACAAAAGAACTCGAAGCATGCTATAGGCTTCTTCAAACAATGAAGTATAAGCCTGAGAAAACAAGTGAAATAAAGGAGCTTTATAAAAGCGACCTAGAGCGCCTCTTCGAGGTGTTAAAGGTTGACCCAAACGACCCAGATTTAATAAGTAAGCTCGAGAGGATTGAGCCTGAGAATTACCCGCTGAGACTCTATCATTTCGAGAAGGCTCTAGAGAGAACCTATGACGAGGCACTTGAAGAGGCGCAGAGAATGATGTTTGAGACTGTTAGAATACCGAAACCGGAGATAGGAAAGAGCTATGGGCTTGTGGCTTTGGGAGAACGTGGTGAATTGGGCGGATTTGTCGGCGTGATAGAGGTTGTTGTTAACCCAAGGGGTTCTGGGAAGGTTCATGTGATTGGAAGCGAAACTGGTGAGAGTATATTAGCAAGCGCATATGATGCGTTCATATATATAAACTCGATTTCAAACTGGAGGTTTAAAGACTACGATGTATATATCGAATTAGTTACACCAGCCAAAGGAATGGAGAAACAAATAGTCGGACCCGGCATAACGAGACCACCCGTCTCAGGACCATCCGCTGGTCTCGCAATAGCAGTAGCAATGCTCTCAGCTTTAACTGGTGTTGAGGTTGACCCGACTGTTGTTATGACGGGCGCTATAACCGCGCTTGGGGAGGTTTGGCCAGTTGGTGGACTCGATTATAGGGGGATGGGTAAGATTGAGGCTGCCCTTTCAGACCAGTATGCCCGCACGCTAATCATACCAAGATATAATTATGAGAGGCTGAAGAGCTTTGACACAGAGAAGATGCTAGCTGAGAGGGGCATAAAAATAGTTCCAGTCCAAACATTCCTTGAGGCAGCATCCATAGCCCTATTAGACTTTAAGAGGGTTAAAGAGGGCATCCTGAACATTAAAGAATAAATGATGTTAACTCTTCTATTCAGCCCATGAAGTGAGCCGATAAAATAGTATTCAAGAGCCAAGAGTTGTCGAGATGGAGAAGAGAATCTTAGAGATATTGACGTCATACTGGAGTGAGCCCACAACAATATACGCTAATGTTTTTAGTTTATTAGCGTCACTGACCATTACCCAAAGCATATCTGTAGCCTCTAATATTTATTGAGTGTGAAGGCGTTGAGTATGAGGGTCCCTATGAGGGTGATGGTATGTGGTAAGGGCGGAACTGGAAAAACTGCCATAACTGTTTTAGCTTCGCGGATACTTTCTGAGTACTTCAAAGTTTATGTTGTTGACTCTGATGAATCTAACATTCTGCTTCCGTATTTTTTAGGCGTTGAACCTCCTAAACCCCTAATTGACTACATTGGCGGTAAAAGGGAGGAGGAAGAGATGGAGAGGGCTCTACCCAAAATAATTAGTGCACTGGCCAAGGCAAGGGAGGGAATAAGGCTTAATCTACTGCCCAAAGAATACATCGCCACCTCGAGGGAGGGAATAAGCTTGATGACAATAGGAAAAGTTAGAGAATATGGCGAGGGATGTGCATGCCCATTCAATATTTTGGCAAGGGCTTTACTGAGCAACCTAAAACTGATGGAGGACGAGTTTGTTCTCGTTGATACTGATGCGGGGGTAGAGCATGTTGGCAGAAGGATAGAGGAGGCGTGTGACGGGCTACTTGTGATTGTTGACCCAACAATAGAATCCCTAGAAACAGCCTTAATGTTAAATGAGACAGCTAAAAAACTGAATAAAGACATATGGATTATAGCCAATAAAGTTACGGAAGATATTAAAGAGGCTCTTCTAGGAGAAGCTGCGAGATTAGGTTTAAAGATTGATGGTGTGGTGAGGTTCGATAGAGAATTATATATTTCATGTTTAAGGAAGGAGCCAATTAAATCGAGCACAGCGATAAATGATTTAAGAGAAATAATCGAAGGTATGTGGAGGATTAAAGTTTAAGAGGATGGAGATAGCTCAATGTGCCTACTAAAAGTTTATGTTGAGGACCAAAATTTTGGTAGGAGATTAATCGCCAAGGATGTGACTTTAATTCTTAGGGAGGGTGATAACATTAAACTTTTAGATGCCGATATGAGGGAAACAATAGTGAACAATGTGAAGATAATAACGATTGACGCGTTGAATTCGGTAGTAACCCTTAGAAGGATGCAGAATGCATAAATATTAAGCCAAAAGCTAAGCAGCACAACACTTACATTAAACAATTTTGAGGACTTTGCAGAATTAAACGATTTATAGCGATTTATTTTGTTAAAATGCCAAAAATATTCGGTTATTTTTTTCTTTTTTCACGAAATTAACCTTTTATCTGTTTTCAATTAAAATCTTTTGTTATAAAAATCCAATCTCTTTTAATCGAAACATTTATAAAAAATCGCTCTATAATTTCTGGAGATAAGGAGAACTAGCACTGTATGCAGTGTCGGCAAGTAACAATTTCATTGACAAAGTATATAAAAGAAGCGGTGGATGTTAAAGTTGGGCATCCATATCATCGCGGACTTCCTGGGGGTGGACCCCGGGAAGATTGCGAGGGTAGAAGATTTACGCGCTATTTTAGATAGGGTTGTCTCTAAATCTGGCCTTCATGCTGTCTCATCAGTTTTTCATCAGTTTGAGCCTCATGGTGTTTCTGCCACGTATATTCTGAGCGAGTCCCATTTGAGTGTTCATACGTGGCCTGAGTATGGTTATGTTGCTTTGGATATATTTACGTGTGGTTCTGATGAATGTGCTTTTAGAGCCTTCGATTTATTGGTTGAGGAGCTAAAGCCTAAAGCCATTGAGAAGAAGATGTTGAGAAGGGACTTTTATGAGAAAAATCGAAATACAAATACTAAGCAGCCTCCTAGAGTCCAGTAAGGGATTCTGGGAACTCTTAGACGAGAACCGTTACACAGTGAAGGAGTTCATAAGCGCAGTAAACAATCTCTTCAGAGATGGCCTTATTGATGTTAAAGGAGACTTAATATATATAACGGAGAAGGGAAAGGAGCAGATTGATGGAAGACTTTTAAAATTTAAGAGTAGGATATGCAGTGAATGTGAGGGAAAGAGAATAGTATTTGACGAGAGATTTAAGGATGTAATGAAGGATTACTTGAAGATAGTTGACGATAGACCGGCTCCAAAAGCAGAGTTCTTCCAGGGATATATGCGCGCTCAAGATGTGATAGCTAGGTTAGCTCTGATGCACCATTATGATGATTTGGCACATAAATCTTTCATATTAGTAGGCGACGACGACCTGTTAAGCATAGCTTTAGCTCTAACGGGACTCCCATCAAGAATATTCGTTCTAGATATTGATGAGAGACTTGGTGAATACATAAGGGAGATAAATAGGAGATATGGCTTAGAGATTGAATTCCAAAGGTATGATGTGTCGAATCCCCTTCCAGAAAGCTTGGTTGGCATGTTTGATGTCTTCTCATCAGAGCCTCTAGAGACATTAAGTGGGCTTAAAGCTTTCCTTTCTAGGGGTATCGCATGCTTAAAAGATGATGGCGCTGGATATTTCGGGCTGTCAACGGCTGAGGCCTCATTTAGGAAGTGGATGGCTGTTGAAAGGATGCTCCTAAGAATGAACTGCGTAATAACAGATGTCATTAGGGATTTCTCAAAATATAAGACCCTGTATGATAACGCAAACTACGAAAAATTTACCATTAAACTAAGTTTTCCAGTTAAACAAAACCCTGGGGTATACTGGTATAAGTCAACTCTATTCAGATTTGAGGTCATAGGGAGGCCGAAATCTCTTTTAGGGCCGGAGAAACGTTATCCAATCAAGTATATTGACAGGCGGGATGATGTAACTAGCCCATTCCTTTATGAGGAAAAGCGAAGATTTTAAGTAACCGAAAAGTAAACTTAAAATAATTGATTGAGCTGATTTTAATCAAGCCAAATGTCAAAGGTATATGTTTGGAGGATGAAGAATGAGCAAGCCAGAGAAACCCCACCTGAACCTAGTCATAATCGGTCATGTAGACCACGGTAAGTCAACGACAATGGGACACTTCCTATATTTGACTGGTGTGGTTGATGAGCGAACTGTTAGGCAATATGAGGAAGAAGCAAAAAAGATGGGTAAGGAATCATTCAAGTATGCTTGGATACTCGATAACCTCAAAGAGGAGCGAGAAAGAGGCCTAACAATAGACCTCCGATACCTAAAGTTTGAGACTCCAAAATACTTCTTCACAATTATAGATGCGCCGGGACACAGAGACTTCGTGAAGAACATGATAACGGGAGCAAGCCAAGCGGATGCAGCGATACTATTCGTCTCAGCTAAGAAGGGAGAGTTTGAAGCTGGTATAGGTCCTGGAGGACAGACCAGGGAGCATGCATTCTTAGCTTTCACGCTGGGAGTTAGGCAAATGATTGTCTGCATTAATAAGATGGATGACCCAACGGTTAACTGGAGCAAGGAGCGCTATGAGGAGATTAAGAATGAAGTGAGCCGAATGCTCAGGTTAGTGGGCTATAACGTTGCTAAAATACCCTTCATACCGACATCCGGATGGACCGGCGACAACCTAGTTAAGCCAAGTCCAAACATGCCGTGGTATAAGGGTCCAACGCTCTATGAGGCATTAGATTTATTTGAGATCCCGCCGAAGCCGATTGATAAGCCATTAAGGATACCCATACAGGATGTATATTCGATAACCGGTGTTGGAACAGTTCCAGTAGGACGTGTTGAGACCGGTGTGCTTAAGGAAGGCGATAAAGTCATCTTTATGCCCTCAGGTGTTGTGGGGGAGGTTAAATCTATAGAGACGCACCACGTGAGAATACCGAGAGCCGAGCCTGGCGATAATATTGGCTTTAACGTTAGGGGTGTAGCAAAGACTGATATTAGACGTGGTGATGTAGCTGGACCACTAGATAATCCACCAACAGTCGCTAAGGAGTTTATAGGGCAGATAATAGTCATCTATCACCCAACAGCCATAGCTGCCGGATACACACCAGTACTACATGTTCACACGGCCCAGGTTGCGTGCAGATTTGCTGAGCTTATAAGAAAGATAGACCCGAGAACCGGACAGACCGTTGAAGAGAAACCAGCGTTCCTGAAGACCGGGGACAGCGCACTTGTTAGATTTGAGCCAGTAAGGCCGGTAGCGCTTGAAGTTTACACAGAATTTCCAGAGCTGGGAAGGTTCGCTATACGTGACATGGGCACAACGATTGCAGCTGGCGTAGTGAAGGAGATAACAAAGAAGGTGGAAGTTCCGAAGAAGGTTACTGGTTAGTAGGCTCTCGCCGCTGACGCAAAACCACTTATACAATTTCAATTTTTCCCTAATTTTTAATTTATTAGAATCCTAAAAATTGGCTTCATCCTCGGAGTGAGCTTAGAAAGGGGAGAGAGTATGAGCTCTGACGGAAAGGTTGAGATAATATACTTTTACTCGGACTTTTACGAGAGTAAAAGAAGCCTAATCCCTCTTATAAAGAGACTTCAGAGGAAGCGAAGGGATATAAGGGTCAGGTTGATTAATGTTGAGGACCCAGAAAACATCGAGTTAACGGAATTTTATAATGTTAATAGTGTTCCGCTTGTCATATTTTTGACGCCTAAGGGTGAGGTTGCTTCAAGAAAGAGCATACCACTTTCAGATGAGAATACGATAAATGAAATAGCCAACCAAATTATTAGGGGGGACTTGCCTAAGCCGCAGATAAACGAGGTTAGGAGGAAGATTTTAGACTCGCTTAAGTCCGTCTCTAGGAGGAATGAGCTGACGCAGCTTATAGTTGAGCAGATTGAGAGCGATATTCTTGAGGCTGATTCTGAGGAGGAAATATATGATGCCGTAAACTTTCATATAAGTATAATAAATCATACAATTAGCGACCTGGAGGAATATAAGAGAATACTGCAAAAATATATGAAGTTTAAGCAGGAGTTTATTGTTTAATTCGCATACATCATCCTATATAGGATATTTTTTCCTCCTCCATTTTTCGAATCTCCCTCTCAGCCATTCTACGCTGCTCCTCTATCCTTCTCATCTGTTCCTCTATTTGCGCGATTCTCTCAATCTCCCTATCCAGGTCCGTTAAATCTAGCCTTAAATTCAACATCCCCATGAGAATAGAGAGGACACTCTTTGCAGCTCTAGGGTCCGGTATATAGCCGGGCGTCTCACCTAAAAGGCAAATTCCCTCTATACCCCTAAATTTCGCTAAGCCAAGTAGTAGTCCAGCAGCGCCAACAATTGGGCTTCCAGGTGGACTGCTTATGGCTCCAGCATCCAAGGCTTTTTTAAGGGTCTCTGGGCTCGTTGCCGAGACGAAGACTTGTGGTGTGCCTACAACATCTTTCCTATAGCCACCTATGGTTATAACTAGCTTGACACCCTTCTTCTTTGCAAACTCAATCGTCGCATCCGCCACCTCATATTGACCTTCGATGGTTTGCGCTTGGCTATCGCCGGTTAGGAGGATTAGGTCATTCTCGCCTAAATCATTCTTCCAATAATAAAACTCGTTTTTGAGAAGGTTTATGTTTCCCTTTTCATCCACGAGAACATAGTAGGCGAAGTGCGGTGAATAGAGTTCAGCAAATTTCCTAGCTTTAAACTGCCTTATTAAGTATTTAACGGCAATTCTACCAACCATACCTAGACCTGGAAGCCCCTCTATGAGAATCGGATTTTTAAGTTCAATCTCCTCTTTCTCTAATATTATCGTTTTCTTCATTGATTACACTCCTGAGGGGACTTTTATAGATGGCATATTTATCGTCAGGTGAAAACTTTGCTGGATGTGGAACGCGGAGCTCACCACCACAATATGGGCATGCATCTTTTTTAAGCGTATATCTTTCGCATCTAATACATTTTCTCAGTAGCCAGACCATGGTTCCTATCCACTCTCAAATGCCCCCTGCCCTCCAAGCTTCGTTATAGTGTTTATGGCTGTATCAGCAATTCTCTTTAAAATGGCATTTGCCTCCTTATAATCTTTAGCCGTGACTTCAACCTGGTATTTAGGCGGTGCTATCACATATATCTTAACGCTTGAGCCATGCGATGAAACGCTCGCCTTAGCCTTTAACAGAGCCTCCTTTATTCTCAGAACCCCATCAGGCTTTAGACATGTTATGTTAAGCACACCCTTAACTTTAACTGCCGATACCTTAATCTTCTCTTTAGCAATCTCCGTGAGAACCTTGGCTATATCTTTTGGTAAGCCAGCCTTCAGTAGGACCTCAGAGCCCTCCCTAGCAGCAGCCTCTAACCCCTCGTAAATATCGCTGAAGGATTTCTCAAGCGGTTCAGCGATCCTATCGTATAATTCTTCGAGGGATATTCCAATCTTTTGCGAAGCGCTTCTTAAAAGGCTTTCAGCCTTCCTACTTCTCTTCCACAATAAAATCTTCTCGCGCTTCTCGCGTTGCGTAACTCTTCTAAGCGATAAATCAATTTGATTACGCTCTTGGTCAACCCTTAGAACTTTCAGAACAACCTTTTCTCCCTCTCGAATGTAATCGCGAATATTTCTTATCCAGCCGGATGATATCTCTGATATATGTAGGAAACCCTCTTTTCCATACTCGTCAAGAGTTACGTATGCTCCATAATCGGTTATCTCATTAACGGTTGATATTACGAGTTCGCCTACCTCAGGCCACTCATCACTTTTGATTATTGGCATACTTCACTCCAGCATTTATCACTCAAATCTAGCTACTATATCGCCCTTTATATCTGCTTTTCCGCCAGTTGGTTCCGCGAGAACCGCGCCGCAAATATTGCAGCGGACAACGGATGATGCATGGCTGAATGTTATTTGCTCATTGCCGCAGTCCGGACACTTAACTTGGAGAAAGCTGCTTCTCGGCTTGGGTATAATCTTCTCCCAAACCCTCACCCAAACCACCCCTCTTAACATTCACATAAAAACAAAACCTATTCTATTGTGAGCTTCTTTAGGCGGATACCCTCCTTATGGAGGGTGTAGCCGCAATCCTTACACTTAAGCTTTAGTGTCTGCTTCTTCGTTGTTTTAGCCTTACGTCTAAGCATAGGATACTTTTGTCCACCATAGCCTTTCCTTTCGCGTTCATGTGCACGCTCGCCCTTAGCAAGTGCCCTACGCCTACCATCTTTATAGAGGGAGACTGTATGCACAGTATGTTTATTGCATCTTGGGCAGTAGGTTTTTATCTCTTTTGGCACATTCATTGGGATATCGCCACGCAGCGTTTTACTCAGCTTGTATAAGAGCCAGCAAGAGCATATTTAAATTTTTTGAGGGAAATCTTAATGTTATGGAATAATGTTGGGCCGAAACCCCCCTCTCTAACATAAACGCGCAGTGGTTCCTCCCTTTTCTTTGGCGAGAGCCTAAACCCTATGTATCCAGCAATTATCGCTGTTACTGGAGAAATTAAATACATTAAGACATCGACTAATGATGGTATGTAACTCCCATAGAGAGATGCGAGTGTTCGTTGCTCAGCATAGAGCATACCTAATGTGAGAGAAGCGCCAATAGCATCGGTGAAGAGATATGTTGTCATGGCGATGATGATGGCCCCCCTCAGACTCTTAATTTTGGAGAAGTATGTGACTATTAGGGCTGAGATAAAGGATGGCAGAAAATACAGGTTTACTTCCTGTTCTAATGGCGATAGAAGCAACATTATTGATATCGATAGAACCGAGCCTATCAGCCCAAGCCTTATTGGTTCTTCTATGGATTCCGATGAGATTGCATGTTTCTCTACAATCCTTTCAACTGGAGCGCCGCAGTTTGGGCAGAAGATGGCGCCTTCTGGTAGTTTAAAGCCGCATTTGCTACAGTTAGCCATAAAGTTTCACCTTAATCCTTTAAAGGACATAATCCCTAATAAAAGCTTCTTTGGAGCGAAATGGTTTAATCGATGGCTTTATATTTGTCTAGTTCCCTCATACTGTTGATTGCTATGTCTAAAGTTACTGGCTTACCAAGGCAACCCGAGGTAAACATTGGAACAATAGGGCATGTTGACCATGGGAAGACAACCCTTGTTGAGGCTATTACTGGTGTTTGGGCAGCAAGGCATAGTGAGGAGCTGAAGAGGGGCATTACAATAAAGCTTGGATATGCTGATGCTCCAGTCTATAAGTGTCCCGCATGCGAGCCACCACGCAATTATTCGACAAGTGAGATTTGCCCAAGATGCGGGTCTAAAGGAGAGTTTGTTCGAGCGCTTAGCTTTGTGGATTCACCGGGTCATGAGGCTCTAATGGCGACGATGCTCTCTGGAGCAGCCGTTATGGATGGTGTTATTCTGGTTATAGCCGCTGATGAACCGTGCCCCCAACCTCAGACGCGTGAGCATCTCGCTGCAATAGAGATCGTGGGCGTTGATAAGATAGTTATAGCCCAGACAAAGATAGACTTAGTTGATAAAAAGAGAGCCCTAGAGAGTTATAGGGAGATAATCGAGTTCACAAAGGGAACAATAGCTGAAGGAGCACCAATAATCCCGGTTTCCTCACTCCACTCAGTCAACATAGATCTGCTACTCTATGCGATAGAAAAGTATATTCCAACTCCTCCCAGAGACCCAAATAAGCCTCCACGTATGTATGTTGTACGCTCCTTTGACGTGAATAAGCCTGGAACATCGGTTGAAAATCTTGTTGGAGGTGTTGTAGGAGGCTCAATACTTCAGGGAAAATTCAGGGTTGGTGAAGATATTGAGATAAGACCTGGGATAAGCGCTCCAGCCGCCAGAGGGGCCTATGAACCGCTCTTTACGAGGATAATGAGCTTGCATGCTGGTGGGCGATATGTTGAGGAGGCTGTATGTGGGGGGTTGGTTGGTGTTGGCACGCTATTGGACCCATCGCTGACTAAGGCTGATGGTTTATCTGGGAATGTTGTTGGCAAGCCGGATATGCTTCCGCCAACAAGGTATGAGTTGGTTATGGAGACGCATCTCTTTGAGCGGGTTGTTGGAGCGAGGGAGCAGACTGAGGTTAAGCAGATAAACATCGGGGAGGCTCTGTTATTGGATGTTGGGACGGCTATTACAACCGGGATTGTCACACATATTAGGGGTGGAAATGTGGAGCTAAAGCTCACACGACCGGTCTGCGCTGAAGAGAACTCAAGGGCTGCAATAAGCCGGAAGATAATGGGAAGATGGAGACTGATAGGCTACGGCATAATAAAGTGAGAATTTAATCGTAAACCCCTTCTGGATGATACCTCCCTATCAACTTAAGAGCCCCTCCTTCCTCTTAAACTATATAATTAATCCGCCTAGCAGCTTACAACCGGAATGCTCATTTATGCCAATCAGCATTCTCCTATTTGGAGGAAAATAATCACATGATGGTTGGCATTGTTGGTAAGCCTAATGTTGGTAAGTCCACATTTTTTAGTGCTGCAACATTAGCAACCGTTGAGATTGCAAGCTACCCCTTCACCACCATAAAGCCTAACAGAGGCATCGGTTACTTTAAAACCCAATGCGTATGTAGAGAATTTAATGTTAAGGATAATCCAGTTAACTCTGTATGTGTTGATGGTGTGAGACTAATACCAGTTGAGCTTATTGATTGCGCTGGTTTAGTTCCAGACGCATGGCAGGGCAGGGGGCTTGGAAACCAATTTCTAGATGAGATTAGGAAGGCTGATGCGCTGATACATGTTGTCGATGCATCGGGCTCAACCGATATAGAGGGCAGACTTATCAAGCCAGGAATGCACGACCCCCTAGAGGATGTGAAGTTCCTTGAGAAGGAGCTAACGATGTGGTTTGCGCAGATTATAAGGAGGGATTGGCCTAGGCTTGCTAGAACAGTTGAGTCTGGGGCCGCCAATCTACCATCACTCTTGGAGGAGCGGCTGAGCGGCCTAGCGATAAAGAAGAGACATATACTTGAGGCATTAAAGGTTACTGGCCTTAACGCCGATAAGCCGACAAGATGGAACGAGAACGACTTCCTAAATTTTGTGGACGCGTTGAGGAGAATCTCAAAGCCCATGCTAATAGCCGCAAATAAGGTGGATTTACCATTCGCTGAGGAGAATCTTGAGAGACTTAAAGAAACCGGCTATCTAGTTATACCATGCTGCGCTGAGGCTGAGCTAGCCCTGAGGAGAGCTGCAGAGAAAGGATTAATCAATTATATACCCGGCAGCTCAAGCTTTGAGATACTTGAGTCCAGCGGTATCAATGAGAAGCAGAAAAGCGCACTTAAGACCATTAAGGAGAGGATTCTTGACCGATATGGCTCAACAGGTGTTCAAGAAGCGATAAATGCAGCCTTTAAAAAGCTCCTAAACATGGTCGTTGTTTATCCAGTTGAGGACCCAGAGAAACTTACGGATCATTATGGTAGGGTTCTACCGGAGGCTAGGCTTGTGCCCGGTGGCACTACAGCTAGGGAATTAGCCTACATGATTCATACGGAGCTTGGAGAGAGTTTTATATATGCTGTGGATGCGCGGACAAAGAGGAGGCTTGGAGAAGACTATGCGCTTAAGGATGGAGATGTCATATCTATCGTGAGCGCCAAGAAAAGGGCTTAGACACTTAGGGAGGGTTCTACCTACCAAACCTCCTCTTGCGCCTCTGATATGTTCTGATAGCCCTCAGTAGGTCTATGCGCCTAAACTCAGGCCAATAAACGTCGAGGAAGCATAGCTCGCTATAAGCTGCCTGATAAAGCAGAAAGCCGCTTAGGCGCTCCTCGCCAGATGTCCGTATAATTAGGTCTGGGTCCTGTTTTGGGAGAAAAGCCGTGTATAGGTGCTGCTCAAAAACCCTCTCATCTATATCTTCAAGTGAAAGCTCTCCAGCAGCAACCTTTTGGGCTATCTTCTTTGCTGCATCAATTATTTCAGCCCTTCCACCATAGGCTATAGCCAAATTCAGAAAATGCTTATTATAATCTTTTGTCTTCTCCTCAACCATCCTAATCATCTCTTGAAGGTCGGGTGGTAGCAGATGAACCCTTCCAATAACCTTCACTCTAACCTCATGCTTATGTATCTCCTCGCTCTCCAGAACCTCCTTGAGCTTCTCTTTAAATAATTGCATAAGCTTCTCAACCTCCTCCCGCGGTCTCTGGAAGTTTTCCGTCGAGAAGGCATAAAGCGTTATGCTTTTAACATTTAAATCGAGACACCATTTTAGAACATCCTTAGTTTTGTCAGCCCCATAATAATGGCCCATCCAGGGCTCAAGCCCGCTCTCCTGCGCCCATCTGCGATTCCCATCCAAAATTATGGCTATGTGCTCCGGCTTATTATGGTTTTTTATCTGGTGCCAGAGCCACCTCTCGTAAATTTTGTAAATCCCAAGTAGTGATAATAAGGTCTTAAGCATTCTATGCTCCTCCAGATGGTTTCCCACTAGCCAAAGCCGATGGGCAGCTACAACCCCTAATCTTAGGTAAAGCGCTGATTGCAGCCACAATAATCCTCCGAATCTTCGGCATAACAATTCTCGAGATTTCCAAAACCTCCTCATATGTTAATTTTCCGGATATTCCAGCAGCCATATTTGAGACAAAGCATATCGTTGCATAGCACATTCCAAGCTCACGTGCAAGAATTGACTCCGGCACACCGGTCATCCCAACAATATCACATCCAAGAGCCCTAAACATCCTGATTTCAGCTGGGGTCTCAAAACGCGGCCCTTCAGTGCAAACATAAACAGCCTTCTCATGCACCGCTCCAGTCTCGTCCCTAGCTTTTTCAATAAGAACTTTGCGGACCTCCGGACAGTATGGCTCAGTAAAATCCACATGCACAACCGGGGCTTGGTCATAGAATGTTAATTGGCGCTGCTTTGTGAAGTCCACCAAATCATGTGGAACCACCAAGTCACCGGGCTTAAAATTTAGGTTTATTGCTCCAACGGCGTTGGTCGCTATGATTCTCTCGACACCAATTTTATGGAGCGCATATATGTTAGCTCTGTAATTAATTTTGTGCGGTGGGATACTATGCTTCTTGCCGTGCCTTGGAAGGAAGGCAACTCTCCTACCATGAATCTCTCCAATAAATATCGTGTATGATAGACCATAGGGTGTCCCAACATTAATTGCTTCAAAACCCTCAAAAAGCTCCTCTAATCCCGTGCCGCCTATAATTGCAATATCAGCAATCTTTTCGTCGGCCGCTCTCATTCATCTCTTCCCTTTTTCTTCTTCCTCAATATTCTGTTGCACTCTACTATTTTCTCTAAAGAAAACCCTATATTTCTTACTCAAAAAGTGGGTAATGGGTATCAGCGCAGCAGCTATCACCACACCAATAATTATTGATGCTATTAAATCATCTAAAGGCAGTAACGGATTAATCAGTATTTCAGCAGCCTCGTTAAAGATTTTCCAAGACCACGCGCAAACCGCTATGAAGATTATAGTCCTCCAAAATCTTGAATCCCGCTCAAGGATGTATCTGAGGGCTCTACCGAACAGAATAATTGAGAAACCAATGACCACTATTGTTATTGACATAGAGATGATTAATCCGAGAATTCTGGGCATGAGGCTCAGCCAAATATTTAAATCGCTAGGCGGAGGATTTGGAATAACATCGGGATTTGAGGTTATCTGGGAAATAGATTGGTAAAGCCCTACTATTATTAGTAGAATGCCAAAGACTAAGGATGAGCCGGACACCAATCCATGGGGCAGTGAAATCTTCATTATTGCTGACGCTATCTTTTTATCTAAACCATAGCCCTTACCAAACAGGTAGCTCCCAACAATTATAAGGCCGAAAATCCAAGCCCACATCCAAATATCATATCGTATAAAGACTGCGAGAAGAGAGAGAACACCAAGCATTATTAGTAGAACGCCGGGTAAACCCATAAATATACGGGAATATCTTGGGTCCTCAACTATCTTTCTAAGGTATCTGGAGAGAAGAGCTGCAGTCTCCTCTATCGCCTCACTGTGCTTCACAATAACCCTCCTCACGGAGGTAACTGGAACCCTCGATTGAATTAGGGGCAGAACATCTTTATCCGAGAAGCCATCCGTAACTAGAATTAGGCTACTGGGCTTAAACTCTTTGAGAGCCTCATTAAGCTCCGCAATCAGTTTTCTGTCAGCCGCAATACCGCCGAGTTCAGAGCCAGCTATCGTTACGACTTGACAGAGGAGACTACCTGAACTACTCTTCTCTAGGCTGTCGCATATTCTAACAGCCTCAAACATAGCGTTAGCATCAGCCTCTTCAGGGTCTGCCAAGAGAAGCTTAAGCGCTGCGTCGATATTCTCCTTCTTTCCGAAAATTGGTGTTTTAACACCAGCCTTTCTCCCAACATCATTATCTCTATCAACGCATACCACTAATATGCGCTCTATCTCTTCTCCCTGCTCCTCTCTATTAAGCATTGATTCTCTCCCATAAACATAAACAGGGTGTCATATAGATTAAGTAAATCGTTAAAGATAAAGTTTAACTTAACCTATTAGCCAAATATTTATCCCACTCATATCTTCCCCTGCTCCGCCAAAATCTTAAACTCCTCAAAGGAGATTTTTTCTCCACGCTTAAGCTTCTCTAGGGCTTCTTTCCCAATTTTCTCTTTAAGAGCAGATATAAACTCAGCCTTCTTACGCTCTTCCTCCTCACGAATAATCTTTCTTATAGCTGAAATCTGGTTGAGCGACTCCCTATATTTAAGGCGGAGCTCATCAACCTTCCCTCTCTTCTCCAGATACTTCTTATGTAGCTCATCGGCCTCAGCCCTCAATCTACCCACCTCTTTAAGGCGTTCAACCATTTTATCATGAAAATCTTGGCTTTTAGCAATGGTCTCAGCAATCCTGTTCTTGCAGGAAGAAATCTCTTCCCGAAGAGTCTCCAGACGCTTCTCAATAGCTGAAATCTCGTCTCTCATAGAGTTCAGTTTTAAATAGAATGATAGTTGAGACTCAAGTGTCCTAATACGCTCAATAATCCTCTTCTCCTCATCAAGAGACAGAGGGGTTGTTTGAATCCTCCAATCTAATTCGGCGATTTCTTTCTTTAGGCTCTCCTCATCCCTCGATGGTTTAGCCCTTAAATGCTCTTTAATCCTCTGCCTCAACTCCCTAAGAGCATTCACCCTCTCATCGTATTCCCGCCTAAGCTCACCTAACATAACCTTCAAGCCCCTAACTTCCTCATTTAGAGCGTTACGCTTATCCCTAAAGTTCGCAGCCTCAACCCTCAACTCCTTAACCCTAGCATTAATACGGTTCCTCTCCTCAGCAATCAAACGAGCTTCCCCACTAACCTTCTCAATCTCAGACCTCAAAACATTAACCTCGTTCTCCAGAAGAGCAAGCCTACGCCTCAAATCCTCAACCATTCTCTGCCCTCCAACTCTACATATTTTTGCTTATAGAATTTAGATTTATTGAGGAATAAGGTTTTTATATTGGATGGATTATCCATCCAATATAATGAAACTTCCATCGCTCTCAACGAAAAATTTAAGCCTAATAATAATGATTACGGCAATTAATTTGGCGTCGAATTATGCCATGTTGTGGATTCCAAATGTTAAGTTCATGGATTTATTTGTTTTCATTAGCGGGTATGTGATGGGTGCTGTTCCAGGAGCTATTGTCGGCATCTTAACATGGCTTATATATGGAACCCTAAATCCAAGAGGATTTAATCTGCCAACTCTTGCCGCCACATGTGTAGGTGAGAGCCTATATGGGATTGTTGGTGGGCTTTCTGCGAAGTTTGGTCTTGGCTCAGAGCTATCATCCATGAACACGAATGATGATAAAATCTGGTTGGTGAACTTGAAGTTTGGAATAATTGGCTTCCTTCTAACCTTCATTTATGATTTATTTACGAACATTGTGACTGGAATTGTGTTTGGCATACCGCTTATAGCAGTTATATTGCAAGGTATAGCCTTTGCATTAGCCCATGAAATATCAAACTTCTTTTTCTTCTTTTTCGGCTTTAGCAGTCTGGTTACCCTGATTAAGAAATTAGTATTTATGGGGGTGAGAAAATATGAGTGAGAGGACTGGTGCAAAAGGTCTCTGGATGTGGATTTCTTTAGGGTTGGTGTGCCTTCTAATAATATCCATCTATGTGGCAGCATACTATTACAACGAGAGCGAGCGGTATAAGCGGCTCTACGAAAGGGCGGCCGAAGACCTCAAGAGATTACTGATGCCAGTTAATATTCTAATCGACTATGGAAATGGAACAGCGAAGTGGTATAATGGGACTCTAGTCCAAAGAGAGTCCACGCTCTTTGAGGCAATTAGGAGAGTGGCTAAAGTGGAATATATAACTGGGCAATATGGTGTCTTCGTAACCCACATAAACGGCGTAGGCGGAGACCCAAACAGATATTGGATATGGTATCTCTGGAACCCAACAACTAAAGAGTGGACTTGGGGACCAGTAGCATGCGACGCCTACGTACTGCATGAAGAAGAAATAGTTGCATGGAGATATGAGCAGTTCTAGATAATTTCATAAACTTTCTCTTTTTCTGGCATAATTATTTTGCTATCCAGGTCTCCCATAAATTTACTGAAAAGTTTTGGACGCTCTCCATGGATGGGAAATATCTTTCTCGGTCTAATCGCCTTTAGTGCTTCTCTCAGGTGTAATGGGGTTATATGACCTGAGACATGGATGTGATATTGTGGTAGGCCGTAATGTTCAAGCCAGTTCAGCAATCTCTCGAAGTCTATCTCCATCTCCTCATTAAATGGCTCTGAAGCCGAGAGTATATAGCAGCTTCCAGGCGAAGGGTTTATGTCGACAAGCCAGTTCAAATCGAAGAAAGACATAAACAGTATTATTCCGCTCTGTCTCCTAGAGACCTCGGTTGGACTAATAGTCTCACTTGTATCCATTATTTCCTGCTCCCATCTAAAATGCCTTCTCTTCTCCTTTTGGAATACAAGAATATTTCCATCCTTAAGTCTCGGCATATTTAGATGGGGGTCGCCGCTAAGCTTATGTAGTATATAAGCCTGCCTTAATGATATTACAAGCTGCCTGTTATTTGCCACTGCCACCTCATGAAAAGACCTTAACCTGTCAACATCTGCATAGGCAAATTCTGTCAGAACTATACCAGATGTCCCACCAATTATACGATTAAGTTTCGCCATGACCTCGCTCTCTGAGGAGAATTCCACCTCAGTCATATTTGTATTCTCGCAAACCACCACATCCGGCTGCTCTTTGGATGCTGCTGAAATGAAATCCTCTGTCAGCTCGGGTTTTAGACCATGTAGCCTAAAGTCTCCGGTATAAACGATAGTGCCCGAGGACGTATGAATTATGAAGCCATATGAGCCTGGAACAGAGTGGTCAACGTGAATCGGCCTAATCTCTATGGAACCAACTTTAATTTTATTACCAGTTCTGAAGGTCTTAAATCTCATCCCCTTAAGGTTGAACTCTATGTTTGCTGTATGAACATTACTTAAGGCGCTAAGTATGGTCGCTGTTGTTTCACCGCAGTATACTGGTATTTCCCTTTTAAGAAATGATATGTGGGCTGAGTGATCCATGTGTGAGTGGGAAAGGAAAACGGCATCTATCTCCGGTGCGGAGTCCTCGAAATAGTAGGCTCCTTTCAAATCTGGGAGTATCCCTAGCTTAACTAGGTCTAAGCCACTCTTCGGTGAGAGGAATGGCGCCGAATAAAAGCTGTCTCTAAGCTTAAATGATACCCCAAAATCAAATAGGATACTCGTATCATCGTCTCTTACGAGTATCTTATTACCACCAACTTCATTCACACCACCATAAAAAATGATGCTCGCCACCAAACTAATCACCAAAATCGCTTAACCCATCTCTTTGACTACATACTCCTTTACGATTTTCCTGCAAACCGATGATGTGACGAATAGTATGTGTGGTGGTGTAAAGAAGCTGAAAACCTTCACGTATTTTAAGGAAGTCGCCTTCCTAACATTCTCAATTTTTCCATGAGCCTCCAAATACCCAGAAATAAATTCCCTCGCAACCATCTCAACAATCTTTGGGGACGAGAAAATGAAATCATGCCCGGAATAATATAGAAATTCAGCTATATCCCAAGCCTGGTCCCCATTTTTCCCAGCCTGCTCAAGGTCTACAAAAAATATTCTCCCATCAGATGATAATATAATGTTTTCCGGCTTACAGTCCCCTAGGGATATGCCAAACGCATGAATTCTCGCAATCTCCCCTCCAATTCTCCTAATAATCCCGAGTAAGCGGTCTCTCTCATCCCCGCTTTTCACTTTGCATACCTGCCTAATTATTTCGGATGCGCTGCGCCCCTCAATATATTCCTGGAAGATTAATTTCTCACCGGGGCTTATGTAGATTATTTTTGGAACGTTTATGCCATGACTTGAGAGATACATGTTTATGGCATATTCTCTCTCAAGCCTGGCCCTGCCTAGCACGGCAAAACCCCTTGTTCCCAAAGCCCAAAGTGCAAGAGGGAACCATTTCCAACCGTACCAGTCATTAAACACTTTAACCACGAGGTTATTCTCTTTGCCATCATGCACAATTCTAAGCTTATATGCGTTATTTAAGACGCCGCCCAGTCTTTTAATGCTACGCTTTAAAGCATATTCCTTTGGCATATTCTCCTCTAAAAACTTATTTACAGTAATTTTTTCGTTAAAGGGCAATACTCCGGAGGCGGTTGGAATAAATATGTATCTTTTTGGGTCCTCAAGCCCACCTATTTTAGGCCCAAAATTCTTCTCCCTAAGTACATGTGAGCGAGACCTATAAATTTTATAGTCATCTAAGAGCCCCTCCATTATTGACGGCAGAATCCTAAGCACGTATCGAATGATATTGATGCGTATCTTCCTAAATATGCTTATTAAGTTAAGAGCGCCTTTATTTCGCAACGAATTAATATATTCCTCAGAGATTTTCAGGAAACCATCAGCCCAATAAATCTTCCCCTCATCACTTAACTCCTTTATTGCAGCCTCAAAACCCCTCATCACGAGAGAACAATTCCTCTCTCTCAAGTCACCTCTCAAAACATTAAGAAACCTATAAGTTAAGAGGGGGAATAAGGCTGCCCTACGAGCCATCGCCTCAAACATGAAATATTCTGGCTTAAGCATAAATAGCTTTGACATCTCTGGAAAGCCCAGAATAAGGTTATTTAAAATCTCATCGATTATCCTCTTCTTAGCCTTTACCTCCTGGTTCCATAAATAGTCTTGGTTTAATAGTGGTTGGTAGGGGGTCAACAGGTTTTCGGCAAGTAGACCGCCCAGCCATCCGCTCTCAACATCCATCTCAAAAATTTTTCTGCCAGACATTAATATGCGGGTTCTATGAGGACCTATAAGCCTAGAGGAGCTGCTTAATACAAAATTCTCCGAGCTCGTAATTACTAGAATATCTATGGCAACTTTTTCATCAGCATATCCGCTGGCAAAAGGTCCATAAATCATCATGGCAACAGCATTCTCTGGGGAAATCTCGTTAAGGGAGACATCAACCAAGTCTTTTATAAATTTCTCGTTTAATGCTCCTGGCATTGTTCTCTCCAGGTTATCCTCGAAAAATAAATTTTGAGGGCATGCCTATAACCCTATCTTTTCCTCTCAATCCCCCATTTTTGGCTGAGTGAAGGATGCTTTTAAAAATCCTTTGCTCTTAATTTTAATGGCGTGCTTTCTTCATTGTTAGAGATGGTGTTTAGAGATGGACTTTTCGGTTGAAGCCATCAAGACTGACTACTGGATGCCCGGCGACAGTTATCTTGATAGGATACTAAATGCCGTTAATGGTAGAATTTCAGATGGCGACTTAATCGTTGTTTCAGAGAAAGCCCTATCAATATGTGAGGGCTTAGTGATTGATGAATCTAAGATTAAGCCTAGCTTACTTGCATATTTGATTGCCAGATTTTGGATGAGAATAATATGGGGTTATTTTCTTGGAAGAATATGCCATCTTAAAAGAGAGAATATTGAGCGGCTTAGAAAATACCCGGTTAGGGAGGGAGCTGCCCATAAAGAGGTTGCATTAAAATACGCTGGTTTTCTTCATGCACTAATGTGGGGTTCCGAGGGCGGCATAGATGGGAGTAATCTTCCTTATGCATATGTAAGCCTACCACTAAAAAACCCGCAGAATATTGCCGAACGGATTAAACAGCATATCGAGAATAAGACTGGTAGAAGAATTGCCGTTATGATTATTGATACTGATAAAACATATTCTATTGGTGGTCTGCACTTCACCCACCGACCAAAACCCCTAAAAGGAATATATACGTTATTTGGTTTCATAGCGTACGTTGTAGGCAGAGCCCTTAGGCTTAAGCGTAGGTCAACACCCTTAGCGTTAGCTGGAGCTGAGATTGATATAAACCTAGCATTGGATATAGCTGAGGCTGTAAATAAGGCTATGGGTTCTGGAGCCGGCTTAACAGTTTGGGATATGGCTGAGAGATTTGGGGTTGATTTATCCGGCGTTACATTGAATATGCTTAAAAGCGTGAAGCATAAGCCTATAGCGATAGTTAGGTTTGGTGGAAAAGGAAAAATACTGGGTTCACACAAAATATGATGTTTTAGTGCGGGAAAAGAGGATTATGTCAAGTCTTGAGCGAAAGATTGAGAAGATAAACTGCTTAATTGAGGATTTAAAAGGTGAGACTTTCACGGGAGCCCTATTGATTGTTGAGGGTGAGAGAGATATTGAAGCACTTAAGGCCATAGGTATTGAGAGCAATATATTGGCGGTTAAATCTCATGGTAAAAGCCTTCAAGATATTATAGACAAGATTGAGTCGATTGGTGATAGAGAAATTATACTCCTAATGGACTTTGATGAGCATGGTAGAGAGTTAACTGAGCGCCTAGCCAGAAATCTCGAGAGGAGCAAAGTTAAACTTAACATTGAATTCTGGAGAAAATTATGTAGTCTCTTAGGGAATGATTTAAAGGACGTAGAGGGGTTAGCAACCTACATTGAGAACCTTAAGAGGAAAGCTCGTCTTTAATTCTACTTTGATTAAGCTTGTTTTAAGGGCATGTTTAATCTATCGCTTAAGTTAAAGATATATGTTAGAGAAAAAATATTTTAGTGGAGTTAAAGTTGTGGCTGTGCATCCTGATACCGTCGTTTGAGGAGAATGGTGGTTTATGACTTCACAGTCATTTGCGGTTAAATACGTGATTAAGGCAAAGTTTGAGGTCGATGGAATAGTTGAGAAGCCAGATGTAATAGGCGCTGTTTTTGGCCAAACTGAGGGGCTCTTTGGAACCGAATTTGATTTGAGGGAGCTTCAGAAGACTGGGAGAATTGGCAGGATAGAGGTTGAGATATCATCTCAGAGGGATAATAAGACTACTGGAACAATCATTATACCAACTAGTTTAGATAAAGTCTCAACAGCAATAATAGCCGCTAGCGTCGAGAGTATAGATAGGGTCGGCCCCTGCTCAGCTCGCGTAACCCTGGAGAGAATCGAGGATGTTAGGGAGACTAAGAGAAAGGCAATAATCGAAAGGGCTAAAGAGATACTCCACAAATGGAGTCTGGAGACCATACCGGAGACTGAGGAGATATTCCGTGAGGTTTCAGAGATACTTAAGATGGCTAAGATTAGAGAGTATGGACCGGAGAAGCTTCCGGCTGGACCAGAGGTTGATTCAGCCAAGGAAATTATTATTGTCGAGGGTAGAGCTGACGTGATAAACCTAGTTAAGCACGGCATTTACAACGTTATAGCGCTGGAGGGTGTAAGAATACCGGAGACAGTAATCAAACTGACTAGAGAGAAGGAGGCAACCGCATTCCTAGATGGAGACCATGGGGGAGACCTAATTCTCAAAGAACTCCTTCAAGTTGCCAACATAAAATATGTGGCTAGGGCTCCTAGGGGTAAGGAGGTTGAAGATTTAACAGCCAAAGAGATTGAGGAAGCATTAAGAAATAAGGTTCCAGTTGAGGAGATTTCTGAGCGAAAGAAGAGGCGCAAAAAAATTCTCGTCCCAAAAAACATCGTTGAGGCGGCTGAGAGCCTCAAGGGAACATTAGAAGCCATACTCTTCGATGATAAGATGGAGCAGATAGCTAAGCTACCGGTTAGTGAACTGGCTGATAGACTGAGGGAGTTTGAGGGCGTAAACACCGTTGTCTTCGATGGAATAATAACGCAGAGGCTCGTTGACATAGCAAGCGAGAAGAATATCAAGTATCTTGTTGCGGCCAGAATATCTGAGGTTGTTAAGCAGCCCTTAAGTGTCAATCTACTTACATTTGATGATATACTTGAATAGGTGGGGAGACAGCCAGAGCTTTACTTGTCCCTACCAAAGAAGTCTAGAAGGCTTTGAGGTTTAGCCGACTTCGGGGATAAAAGCTCCTCCTCCCTAACGCCAAAGAGGGAAAGTATTCTTAGGGCTGCTGGAATAACCTGGTTTGTCACGTAATATTCTATGTCAACCTCATCATATGATGCTAAGGTGTAGGGCTTAGCCCGTTCATAGAGTTTCCCGGAGCCTATAGTTATAACGTATCCTATTTTATCACCAGCAGCCAGCACCCAGCCCTCCTTCTGAAGCATCTTAGCAGCCTCAACATGCGGTGCTCTAACCTCATACTCCTCAAGGGACTTCGCCAGAGACTTCCATATAACCAAATCCCTATATGGAACCCTTCTATCTCTAAGGTCCGCTATGTACTTGCGCACATACTCAACAGCCTTTCTGGCTGACTGCTCCTTCAAGACTATCTCAAGAACTTTCTCCTGAATATTCTTGGCGACATTAGCCCAGTCACCTCGAACAACCTCTAAACCAACGATATCAAGTGTTCCATCCGGCATAAGCCCACAGTAACGCTTCTTAGCTTCAGTAAAAAGTATTCGTGTATAGATTTTATCCGGCTTTATCTCTAAACCCAAACTCTCCTCAATCATCTTAGATAGTTTCTCAACTTTACTAGGCTCATACCTTATGAAAATGCTGTCAGTATCGCCATAAACAACTTCTAAACCAAGGCTCCTGGCCATCTTAATAGTATTTGTAATCGTGTATCTGCCCCACGCGGTAACAGCCTCAGCGACAGGCTTAATATACCATCTAGCACCTATCCATCCAGCATAACCATAAGTCGCATTAGTAATAACCTTAATAGCCTTCTGACGTGCATCAAGCAATTTATACTCCGGGCTTCCAGGCCTAAACTTTTTGAGCTCAACCCTAATGTAATCTCTAGCCTTAATGAGCCTTAAGAGAACCTCGCGATAGAAGCCAGAGGGCTCCTTTCTAAACCTATGGTTAACTTCCGGTGCGACATAGACCCCGGAAGGTGGGTCTGGCTCTTCTGGAGATAAATATGTGTCAGGTGAAACATTGTAGGCAATCATTATATTCGGATACATGGACTTAAAATCTAAGACCGCAATATTTTCATGTATTCCAGGCTTAGGCTCAAGAACTATTGCCCCAGCATATGGAACATAGGGTCTCTCAACCCTTTTTGGTATTAGCTCACCCATTTGACACGCATGGCGCATCAAAAACCACTCAACCCTAAAGCCCACAGCCGCGGTGCCAATATGGTCTAGGGGTAGGCCCACTAGGCTTGAGAGCTGGATAGCGAAGTCTAATATGGCTTCAGCTATACCCATTATACATCTCGCATTATCCATAGAGAACCTTAGTAGAATTGGTCTCTTAGCAGGGTCCTCCCAGTATTGGGCGACATCAACATCCTCGATTATTGTTCTCTCCTTAATTCTCATGACGCCTAAATAGTCGGCAATGTTTTCTAGGGTCTTAACTTTAACTTCTGGGAACTCATCCGCATAATCAAATATATCTATGTTTGCTCTACCAGTCACAGACATATGACCATATGTGCTCGTATGCGGCTCAGTATTAGCCCTATCAATCTTAAGCGCTAACCCATTCTTCTTCGCTCTCACCAGCAAATAGGGTATGTCTCTTCGATTACTCTCAAAGCCTACAATTATATCTGGGTTAAACCTCCTCACATAATCAATAAAATCCCTGACAATATTATAATCGCCTTCAGAGGATTCAGCCACAAACTGCCTTTCATCACCCTCATTAGTTACCACCGAGATGATAACGACCGGATTTCTCTCAGGTTTTGGAGCGCCTTTAGGGCTATAGCACACCATTGAGAAGCTCAAAATCCTTAGTTTAGGTATCTCAAGAATGTCTGGAAGATATTTAGGCCTAGATTTTGCCAGCAACACTTTATCAACTTGAACGCCTATTGTGTTAGGTATCTCTTCGGCTTCAATCTCATGCCAGCCGCATGGAACAACATTATTGTCGAGAAGATACCGCATTGAATACCTTAAATCATCTTCTAGGCAGCTCTCAACGCCCCTAACCTTCAAAACAACCTTCACATACTCAGATATCAAATCCGGGTCCTGGCAGTAGATTTTTATAGCCTTCACCGGTTTGCCGAAAAGCCTACGTTCAACAACCTCCAGTCCGGCCATAAAAGATAGATTAGCCTTTAGCCGCGCTATTCTCTCAGCCAATCTTTCAACATCTTCGCCAGAGGATGGGATAACATAAAAGTATGATAAGAAACCTCTATCTATGATCAGAACATTCTTCCCATCACTTCCCATACCCCAAAGCCAAACCTCAGGCTGATGCCCCTTAACAACATAATTTATGTCCAGCAGCCAGAAACGATAAACCGACAACCTCTAGCACCCCACACAATAATAAAGATATAAGCATACAGCAAAATTAAGGTTAGCTTCAACCTGACTCTTGGAGACCTAAGGTCTTTAAGCCTGCATCCCATTTCGAAACTCATAAGATGGCTCATAATGATTTTAGAAGAAACTCTTGGTGCGGCCGCCGGGATTTGAACCCGGGTTACCGGCGTGGCAGGCCGATGTCCTAGACCAGGCTAGACGACGGCCGCTATTCATTTCACTATTTAGTCTACGTTACTTTTTCTCTATTAATCTTTTTGGTGGTTATTAATAAGCATTAAATATTGCCATCTCCTGTATAGTAATAGACATAGTCTTTAAGGAGGCCAATTAATGGGCAAACCGCTTTTTGAGGGTATATTTCCAGCCATTATTACACCATTTGATTCTGATGGAAATGTGGATTTTGAGGCTCTTAGGGATGTTGTGCGCTTCCAGATTGAGGGTGGAGTTCACGGATTTTTTGTCTGTGGAACTGTTGGGGAAGGAGCTTTAATGAGTGTTGAGCAGAGGAAAGCCGTCGCTGAGACCGTTATTAAGGAAGCTAGCGGTAAGGTTCCGGTGATAGTTCACGTTGGCACAACAAATACCAATGAGTGTGTGGAGCTGGCTAAGCATGCTGAGAGGATTGGTGCTAAAGCTGTTGGAGCAATTACACCATACTTTTTTAAGCCGGATATTGAGGGATTGATAATGCATTATCAGATGATTGCCGAATCATCCCATATACCCGTATTTGCCTATAATATTCCACAGATAACGGGCTTTAACCTCACACCTGAAATCTTCAGAAGACTATGTGTAATAGAGGGCATAGTAGGGATAAAGGATTCAAGTGGAAATTTAAGCCAGCTTCAAGAGATAATAGAGACAGCGCCAAAACCTATAACTGTCATAAATGGTGCTGATGATATACTTTTGGCAGCTCTACTGGTTGGAGCAAACGCTGAAATATCCGGAGTAGCTAATGCAGCTCCGGAGCTTATGGTCGAATTATACGAGTCGTTTAAGGAGAATAACATTACGAGAGCGCTTGAACTCCAGAGGAAGGTGAATGCATTAAGAAGAATACTCTATACTGGTGGACCATCAAACATAGCGTCGATAAAGGCCGCGATGGAATTAAGAGGTGTGAGAGCTGGATTACCAAGAAAGCCACTAAGGCCGCTAAAATCGGATGAAATGGCAAGGCTCAAGGATAAGCTCAGCGCCTTAAATCTATATTGGTAGACCGGGCTAATGCTTTATTGGAAAGATTGGCTCCAGTCCTTTACTTCTCTCAGCTAACTCCTGCTCCTCCTCTTTTGATAAGGGCCTAAACATTTCTACTGCATCACACATCCACCATAATAGCTCTGCATGGCTTGGACTGACTGCTGCGGTAACTGGAAGAGAGAGCGTAAACCTAACGGCCATAAGGGCCTCCTCGAAATTCTCAACAGGATAATACCAGCACTTAGGCCATTTTCTTTTCTCATCTTCCCTTAACTTTCTCTTAGCGAAAGTTTTTAGGGCTAATATTGCAACACCCTTCTCTCTGGCTTTTTCAACAACTTTGGGCCCAAAGTTTCCCTGATACCAGCATACCCAATTTATTGGAAAGAGTATACTATCAAAATTGAATCTATCTAGTAGAGCTAACGCAACCTCCTCACTATGGGCTGAGAAACCCAAATATTTGACAATCCCCTGCTCTTTAGCCTCTATAAGGGCCTCTATTGCTCCACCATCGCTAAATATCTGGTTAACCTCATCAATTGTTGTAACGGCATGCAGCTGATATAAGTCAAAGTAGTCTGTACATAGGCGCTTAAGCGACTGATGAAGCTCTTCCCAAGCCTCCCTCTTTGTGCGCTTAGCAGTTTTACATGCAAGGAAGACTGAATTACGGTATGGCTTAAGCGCTGGACCCAAGCGTTCCTCAGCATTACCATAGCTTGGTGCCACATCAAAGTAATTTATGCCCCTCTCAATCGCCTCCGCAACCATACGGTTAGCTACCTCCTGAGCTTCATTCATGACAACAATTCCGCCAAAACCAACAACCGAAAGGTCAATATTAGACTTACCATATCTTCGCTTCTCCAAAACCCGTCACCACCATAACTATAATGATTTCACTTTTATATATTTGCTTGAAACCCTTAAGATATTTTGAGGATGATAAAAATGGATTCTCAACATAAAGATATCAAAAATCAGATTCCCCTGGTACCGGGACTCTGCGTTGGAATAACGGCTGCAGGCGGCCACGGCTACTTAGCAATACATCCAAAGCTAAGGGAACTAATATTTCATGATGGAACATGCGCTGAACTCTACATTAGCGGCGAACTCACATATAAATATGAGAAATGTGGACCCGAACCCCGCGTGGGCGGCGATACGCATGGTGCAATAGAAACCTCTAGAGATAGAGTGTTTTTCGGCGGATGGGGTGAGGCCCCAACATATAGGAACCCAGATAAACAGCAATTTGAGGAAGCCGATCGGAGAGGAAAATTCAGCCACATACACGTCATAGATGAGAATGGGAATGTTCAGCTTCAGTGGATAAAGAGGTGGGATGAGAAAATAAAGCCGCATTACTGGTATGCTGAGGTAACAGACTTACTTTACGACCCAAAAAAGGATGTTTTGTGGGTTGCTAGGGGAGATGTTAACTGGGGTGGAGATCAAGGTCTCTACATGTTTAATTTATCTACATATGAAATGGAGCAGATGTTCTTCGGCAATGCTTACAAAATGGTCATACTTCATGATCAAATATTAACTAATAGCTGGCATAGTAATGCGTTGTTCTCTTATAATCCACAATCAAATCAATATGAAGTCTTAAACTCGATCCCAGCATTTGATGGGTCAGTATGGGAGATTCCAATAGTGTTTAGTGGAGCGGCGTTTAGGGTTGGTGGACTCGCATATTTAGTTCAGGGTCCGGCGATAATTGTCGTACGGGATTGGAGGGCAAATTCAACTAGGAGACTTCTTGGCTTTCCATTTTTTGCATGCTATAAGCTTGAGAGACAGTGGACCCGGTCTGGCGCAAGAGCGCAAAGACCTGTATCTATAAATGGCTCGGCATTAATACCAGTAAACACGGGGGAAGCGCATGTTGACGACTCATTGAGCACGCCAGTTCTGTTAAGATTTGATTCGTCGGTTCCGCAAATAATTATGCACGTCTTCTATATGTCGGGAATGGCATTTGATGGCGAATATCTCTACTTTTATGCGTCATGCGTAAATCATGAGCCGATGTTAACGTGGAGAACCAATAGGGGAACAATATTCATGCTTGAGCCGAGAGCGGTTTTAGGCAAGCCAATGAGTGGAGTCAGAATAGGCGTATTAGATGGTATCTATAGATTGGGGATGGGCTTAAACGGCTGGGTTGGTGGAATTCCACTGAGGGGGTTCACGGAGAAGAAACTGAAGGTAAGGGTTCCAGAAGAAACAATAATGCATATAGCACATTACATAATAGGCTCAGCAAACTACAATGAGTTCGAGGATGTAAAACTTGCGCCAAGCTGGAACACGATAGAATTAAACAATTACAATAACATTGTGGCATTCAAAATTGATGCTGAAATGAACGGTGTTTATGCTTATATAACACTTGAACCATAAAATGAAAGATAGAACAACCAACACTTCTTTCTTTTTTACGTGATGGATTTATTTTGTATACTAGCTGGTATCTTCGGGGTTTTCAGCGGAATCATGAATCCGGCTGCTCTAAGATTATTAATTAGTGGTGAGGCGACTAATGCTGCAAATATGGCTTGTATAACTCTCATAATAAAGTATGAGAAGGGGCTGATTAGGAAACTCGCTCTAACCGCTTCTAAAGTCATCGCAAATATTTCATCATGAATAATTGGAATAGCGTAGACGAAATTCCCCCAAGCATTATCAGCTTGGATGCCAATGTATGCCAAGAGGAAAAACGTAAGTACTTCGATATTTAGTGGCTTCAATCTTTGAAAATGAACTTTTGCCTTAAAAAAGCCCAATAATCCCCCTAAGGCTCCGAGAATAAGACCAGCGATAAAACCTCCACCTATAACTGATGAGAGACCGGAAGCCACTAGAATAAGAATACTCCAAAGAGTATTATGGTCTGGCTTAATATGGAGCAATATCGCCCCAGTCAGTATACCAATGCCAGTTAAAAGCCATAAATACCCAAATGGAGGGACATAGTATGCTATGTAATCCTTGGAGCCAAAAGTTATCCTATAAGTATCACTTCCGAGCTGATATTCAAGCCTTAAGACATTTCCTCCAGTAGATATCATGTAAGCATTAACTAACACAAGTATTGCGGAGACTAGAGATAAAAAAGAAGCCCAATTAAATTTTTTCACCTTTTCATGGATTGTAGTTGAACTCTCAGGATGAGAAATTCTCTTCATCAAATGGGCGGTTGGCACCATCAAGAGTAATGCTAAAATCTTATCCCATGTCGCCGCAATGCCAACAAGAAAATTCTGTTCGATAGGATGTGATGGAGGCAGAAGCCAAAAGAATATAATTAACAGTGATAGAAGCATGGAAGCGCTTTTCCACCTTCCGTTATAAATTAAACCTGTCACCAGAGCATTTATCACCATAGCTGGTAGCATTACGAGACCAATTGGCCCAGGACTTCCGGGTGGAAGGACCCACGCGACGAAACCACTTAAAAATGCTGTTAGAGCCCCAAGATATGGGCCTAAGATTAAGCCGAAAATTGATGCCATAAAAGCTTCTAATTGTATCTTAACCTTCGGAGCGCCTATAGCCGGTATACCTGGAAGATAGGACATCGCATAATATAATGCTGCAAATATGGCTATGAGAGCGATTTTTCTCGAATTTAAGTGTTCCATATTACATACCTAATGTAGTTTTTTACACAACATTAATAAATCTTTTGCTACCCAAAAAAATACAAGAATAAAATTGTTTGGATTCACAAGTTCTTTTTAAATTTCTGCTAAGAATAGTTCATTTCATGGAGAAGGATTAAATCCTTCCTAAAAACTCTAGGAGAATTTTTCCGATGGTTTTCCCAAAAAGCTCGCGTACATTCTCCAAAACTTTGCTTCCTTCCTCAGTTATGTAATAGTATTTTATCATTCTTCGTCCTTTCCTAGCCCATTCACCCACTATCAAGCCCCCACGCTCTAGTTCATACAGAACCGGATACATTGTACCTGAGTTGAGACTCCGCTTAGTCAGATTCTCCATCTTCTTCATTATTCCATATCCGGAGAGAGAACCATGACTTAGGAGCCAGAGAACAAAAATTCTGCTAAAGCCTCTAGTAGCCGCCCTTATTAAATCCTCCTCTATACTCGCTGGCAATCTTCCACCACAAGATGGCACTGTCATTTAAGAGAGAGGAGAGTATTAAAATTTTAAGGGATGATTGCAAAAATAAAGTTTTTGGGAGGAGAATACCATGGCTGATGTAATTGAATCTTTTCTGCGAGGTTTAGAGAGACCGCTAATACTTTGGCTTCTCTCTAAAAAACCATCCCACGGATACGGGTTAATTAAAGAACTTAGAGATTACATGGGAATAAGGGTTAAGCCAAGTATGTTATACCCATTCCTTCATAACCTTGAGGCGGCGGGCTTTATCGCAGGTAGGTGGATTAAGGAGGATGGACGAAATATAAAATATTATCATTTGACAAGCAAGGGTGAGAATCTTCTCAGAGATATGAGAGATTTCTTCAAGAAAATTCTGAAGGAGATGATTTCAGATTTCATACAATAAAAAGCAATGAAGTTGGATTTCATGATATCTAGGGTTTGCTTGGTTCTTTGGGTTTTTTTCTGAATATGCTTTTAAGTCTCGTGAAGAAATCTGCTATTTTCTTGGACATTTGTTTCTTCCCCTCCACTTCATTATATCATATATCAAAATTTAAATGTTTTGGAAATTGATATAAAGATAATAGATATTCTGTTAACCGGTAAAATTGACGGATAGAACTGGTCAGCTGTATTTTCCATATTTTTTAACTAGCTCTATGACTCTCTTGTAATTTTGAAAGCTGACGTTCTTAGGTATCGAATGGTCTGAATGATATATGTAGCCTCCTCCCTCTTTAGCGACCGTAATTTTCCTTTTTATTTCCTCTTCTATTGGTTTTGGGTCATCAAGCGCCATAAGCCTTACATCTATACCTCCCATAAAAGTCATTTTATCACCGTACTTTTCCTTGAGTTCAACTAAATCCATTCCGGCCTTAACTTCAAGCGGTTGGAGGCAGTCAATTCCCTCCTCAATAAAGTATGGTATTAAATCCTTGACTCTGCCACATGAATGTAGAAAGACGTACATGCCATGGCTGTGAAAGAAACGGCATAATTCTTTAAAGACCGGATGAAGCTGTTCCTCGAAATGTTTTGGTGAGAAAAAGAGACCATTTCGATAACCTAAATCGCAATATAGGAAGGCACCGTCAAACTTGAAGCCACCTCTTATCATACGCTCACACATTTCCATAACGATCTTGGCATCAGTCCAGTACATGTCAATAACCCAGTCGGGCTCCCTAATTATTGCTTTTAATAGCCTTTCAGAAATTACGTAATGCTGTATTTTATCATATCCCACCGCAGCACCATACATTATGAAGCGACCTCGGCTATATTCGCGATAAAAAGACTGAAGACTAGAAACCCAATTAACCCTATAATCGTCAGCCTTAAGTCTGGGCTTAATTCTCTCCCAATCCTCCCTGCTCTTACAGGGATAATCGATTATCATCGGTGTAGTAGAGTAATCTTTATGGTTCTTTCTGACAGCACCATAAGAATCTCTCTCAACAATATACTCCTCATTTTCATACAACACCTCGGTGGGAAAACGCGGGCTTGTATCAGCATCAAAAATGACAATCTCGTAACCAAAATAGTCGGCTGGTGAAATGCCAGGGGGTAACCCCTCAGATCTCCAGCGATCTATAGTTGCAGTCCAGGGGCTATCGTGAATTGGAATATGGTCTGCTTCGCGATGTTGAAGGATAAGTTTAATTCTCTCGCGTGGTTTCATTTCATCTAAAAGTGATGTCACTTCTGCTCCATCCACGATTTACATATATTCACACCTTCAACAGCATCTCTTGCCGCAGCATCGGCTCCTATTTTTTCTGCAAACTCTTTTGTCACGGGGGCTCCACCAATAATTATCTTCACCTTATCCCTCAATCCAGCCTCCTTGAGCGCTTTAATGACATTCTCCATTTCAATCATTGTTGTTGTCAGTAGGGCCGACATGCCAACTATATCAGGTCTATATTCCTTAACAGCTTCAACGAACTTCTCTGGTGGAACATCCACGCCCAAATCTATGACCTCAAATCCAGCCGCGCTCAGTAGTGTTGCAACAATATTCTTGCCGATATCATGCAGATCACCCCTAACTGTTCCAATGACAACCTTACCAATCTTTTTTACTTCTCCGCCCTTAAGATGCGGCTCTAAAACCTTCATTCCCTCCTTCATTACTTCGCCAGCCATAATTAGCTCGGCCAAGAAATACTCGTTTCTCTCGTATTTTTCACCAACAATCTCCATACCTTTAGACATACCGTTCATAACTATTTCGTATGCTGGTATGCCAGCCTTAAGGGCTTCTTCACATAATCTCTGTATATTATCTATATCTAGGTTTACGATGGCATCTCTAATTTTATTTAAAATCTCTTCTCTATTGCTCATGAAGGCCACCTATTACTAGGAGAAGAAACAGCACTATTATTTAAGAGTTTAGGTAGGGTTCTTTTTCTCATCTACTAATATACTAGGAAGGTTAATCATGGTCATGATTTAAAAGGAAAAGGGAATGAATCTTCATGATACTTTGTTTCTTCTATATTTTCTACTCATTTTAAGGAGCAATTCAAAGTTTTCTACGCTCATTTCCACGGGTATATCGCCCTCTGAACCTAGAATATAGCCTCCACCAGGGCTTCCAATTCTAAGTCTATCAAGTAGGTGCTCCTTCAATTCCTCAGCGCTCATGAAGCCGATGTTTTTGCTTAAACCACCAAGAAAGCATATTTTATCGCCATATTTTTCCTTCAAACTATTAAGGTCCATATTATCGGTTGGTCCTACTGGATTTAGCATATCTAGATTGGCTTTAACGAAGAGGGGAATTAGGGACATTATGTTTCCATGGCTGTGCATATTAACGAAGGCGCCATATTTGTGTGCTAATTCTATGGCCTTCACATGCCATGGATATATGAGTTCCTCATAGAGTTTAGGATTCATAAAAGTTCCACCTCTATAGCCTAAGTCGTCGGGCCAATCTATCATCATGGCGCCTCTCTCAAGAAGGTTCTTTTCAGCCCTTAGATTAAATTCGCCAAATTTATCAATCAGCTTCCTTACGAAATCTCTTCTCATATACATGTCCTTTAGAATTACTTCCAGCGGACCTCTCAGGAAGTACCAAACGCCTGAAAAGAAGCCATTAATGCCACACGCTGGGAAGAAACCCTTGTCAAGAACATATTTTATTGCTTTTTCAATACCCTCATACCTTGATGGGTCATCTGGGTCTGGAAGCTCAAGGTTATCTATGTCGTCCTCAGTTTTTACTGGGTAGTCTATATATTGCCGCGCCCAAACCGTTTTAGATGTCCCAACACGCCATTTAGCTCCAGTCTCCCACTCTACAATACTCCATTCCTCTCCACTCTCAATAATCTTTTTAATTCTAATTCCGCCTCCGCCAACGCCAACTATAAAGTTATCCATGTAATCAGCCACTTTTAGGGCTTTATCTATATGCTTTAGTCCAGCGGCCGTTATTTCACATAAAGCGCTGCTCACCTCACTTTCAAATTCAACGGCCCTTCTAGCAATATCCGCCTCTATAATCGGGATAAATTTGGCTCTTGACATTTCATTCGTAAAACCTAAGACCTGTGGTGTAATAGGCGGTTCTTCATGTAGTAGTGTCGAAAGAACACACTCGAACCTATTAACCGCCAAATACATCCACCCTCCGAGAAACTACACTCAAGCCACAAATATAAGCCTTGCTAGAATAAATCGATAGAAGGATGAAGAAATATTTTAGAAGTACATTAGTTTAGTTAAGATTATTGTTTTTCCTTAACAAACTTGGAAGCATATTCTATACATCTCTTCTTAAACAATTCGTAGCTTCCCGTAAACTCATCCATAGTTTTCACAGTCGCCCCGAAGAGCCCCCATTCTGATGGCTTAATGCCCCTAGACCCATATTTCTCCGTCGGATTTACAAATCCAACTTCCCTTAAAACCCTGATCTGTTCAGAGGTTAGCTCATAAGCCTTTATAAACTCCTCAGCGGTTTTTCTCCAACCGCTCATTAATCTACGCGCTATTTCTGGGTCAACCTCGATTAAGACTGATTCTTGGTAATCTTTGATTCTGAATGATTCTTTTAGGCTTTCAAGTAGGACGTTCATTTGGTGATTTGGAAACTCTGTGTGCGTCATGTGGAGGCTTGAGAGTGTTAGTAGTGTTTCTTTGGGCTTCCTTTTTGAGGCTGGTAAAACATCTATCCCTTGAAGAACATACTCTGCCTGCTCGCTCGTAAGTCCATATTTTGACCGAATATACTCTAACCATTTAAGCCTATTCTCTGGATTAAAGAAGATTTCATAAACTCTTTTGGTCACGAGGATGCCGCAGTATCCGATGTCTTCCTCAAGTCTAGTCAAGTATTCTGCGACCGTCTCTTTCGAGCTGGATGGTATTCCACAGCTCGCAAGAAAATCTACAAATGGCTTCTTATTTAATGGGCTCAGGTAACGCCGGCTACAAATAACCCTTATTTTCTCATCTAAACTCTCCTTGTCTTTAACCGCATCCCACGCACCTAAAGCCTCAGCAAGCCTTTTTAAGGCACCCTCCTTATCCTCCAACTTTTCAAGAGCGTATCTTACCAACTCCTCAGCTTGAACTTCTCTTATGTGATCGTCAAGTCTCCCGCCCATATTCGTTTCATATACCGTTGTTAGGGATATACCCTTCTTAACGGCTTCGGACCGCCCCTCTATTTTCGCCAATATTAACTCTACTTCCTGAGAGACTGTAAATGTTACTGTGTTATTTGTGCCTATTCCAAGGCTTTCGAGCTTTCGTGTCAACTCGATGGCTGCTGGAGAGCTACCAGCCACCTTAAAGACAATGTTTGGTCTACCGCGCTCAACACATGTCGAATAGCCCCATAAAAGATAATAGTCATACTTTCTCAGAAACTCCTCGGCGTCAAAGTATATTTTTAGGGCTTCTTGAAGACTTCTTTCATAATTATCCGCTATCGTTGGGTTTAGTTGGAGACTAACTAAACCATGACGCATATTTGATGCTATAGCTATTGGCCTGAATACAACAAGATTCGGCCAAATGCTGACCTCAGTTCCTTTGGCAGCCAACTCATCCCCATGAGCATCCGGTCTTTTAAGCCACTCTTCATCCTGCTTAATTGCAGTTTTAAAATCTGGGCATAAATCCTCACTTCTATAGCCCTCCCAAAGAGATGGGTCATCCTCATAGGCTGCCGCCGCCAAAACTGGATTTGTTGAGACCTGGACAAAGCCTAAATGCCTAAGCCATCTAAGCCCAAGAGCGTAGTCATTACCAAATCTGCACATGCCAAGCTTACCAAGCCTGTAGTATATGTTATTCTCGATTTGCTTTTTGGCAGAATAGAGGAAGGACTCCATAATAGAGTCGATTTTAACTTCTTTCTCTATCTCTCTGGCAATATATGCTACCATCGAGCCCGGCGGACGATAAAAGCCGCTCATAACCTTCTTCATGTCTGCCAGAAATATGTCAATAATAGCGTGAGCTACCGGGGCCTCGCCACCAAAAATCTTCCTTTCTAAAACCTCTAAACCCTTTAAGGTCTCGAGTATATTTACAAAGGTTTTAGTAGTCTCCTCATCAGAGAAGCCAACGATATCCTTCTCTAAACCAATAATATTTAGCGCCATCTGAATTAATGTCTCGTAAATCCTCGCTAGAAGAGGAACACTTTTTCCATCCCTAAGTAAATCATCCACTGAAACCCCCAAGAGAATCCTATTGGATATGAGGTTGAACTGCCGAAGCACCCCTCCAACAATGCCCTCCAGACGCCCAACAACCTCTCCATTAAGTATATGGTCCGCAGCTAGCTTAGGATAGCCGCTAGTAGCCAAATAAACTATGTGTCCAGAATGATCCGTGCTTAATACCGGATAGTCTAGAGACTCTGGCTGAGATGATAAAATTAACTCGCGCACATCAACCATATTGATTAGCCTCACTTTACTTTTAGAGATTAGATTATATTTCAGAGAATATACTTCACCCAGTTTTAAGTTTTTCTAAGAAATGGACCCCGGGGTTTGTTTTTCAGATTTATGCTTGGTTCATCCATCCGCAAATCTTCTTAAGTGAATCAATGAAATATCTAAAGTTTTCGAATGAAACATCTGGTGGAACCGCATGGTCAACTCCCGGAAAATAGCCACCCATTTTTATTGCCGGCGTAACCCTATTAATTTCTCCATTTATATCTTCTTTTGAGGATGATAATTTTCTTTTGTCAATCCCACCCATCATTATAAGGTTAGGATACTTTTGCCTAAGTGTCATAACGTCCATGCCAGCAGCAACCTCGCAGGGCGTCATCCCATTAACCCCAACCTTTAAAAGTTCGGGTAAAAGTGGTTCAATATTGCCATCACTATCGACCAGAATAACTTTAACACCATTATTCCTAAAGAAGCTTGTGATTTCATGGTATACCTGTGAGAAGTATTCTTTAAAGAGGGATGGTGAAATCATCGGTCCATGCTTATAAGCCATATCCTCATTTAATATAATATAATCTACTTCAACCTCCTCTAACGCTCTTCTTAAAACCTTAGAGTGAAAATCTATATATAATTCCAGGATTTCATGAATTAACTCTCTATCTTTAAACAGAGAGATCAATGTTGCTTCAAGTCCCATCATATCCCTAATCCACCAGAAAGGCCCCCTAGTAGAGACGCTCACCAAGTAAGCTCCATCTCTCTCATTAAGTTTCTTTATCATATCACCCCATTTTGGCGGATATCTCTCTACCGAATAAGGATCATATCGCTTCTTAATCTTCTCAAAATCCTCTTTTGTTTTAACTGGAAATTCTAAGAAGGTTCTGGTTGCAAAGCCGCTCCAGCCATCTCTCCAATCATCCTGAAAGCCCATCTGCGTTATGCCTAAACTATCTATCCAAATGCGATAACGCTCATCTTCCCTAAGAATTTTGTACTCAAATGGGGGGATTGGACCTAAATTAACTAGCGTGTCGCTCAGCTCCCATCTAAATCCTTCGGATGGATAGGAGACTATATTTATGGACTTTAAGCCATAAATATCAAACCTGAAATACTCCGAGGCACTGACCCCATAGGGTAACCCTTCCTTCCACCAGCGTTTGAGAGTTGCAGGTCTGATTTCCCACAACGATAGCGGAATCTTATCTGGATTTCCAAAGAAAGCTACCTCGAAAAATCTCTCCCTAACCGATAAATCCCGCTTTAAATCCATTTTCCTCTACCGCCCTATAGAGCATCACTAAAAATGGAAAACCAAAGATTTAATCATTTAGTGACAAAGGATTTTCCAGATAATCGGGTGCGCTTATACTATGGTATTTTGAAAGGTGGAGGAAAAGTAAGATTCAGAATTTACCAAAAGATTTAATGAAAGAAGGTTTAGAAGGGAAGCTCATTGAGGTTTATGATCGAAAATTAATACAGTTTTTAGGGCTATTTTTCAGCTCCTTCGCTGGAGGGCAGAAACAGGAGCACAGAGATGGGAGAGGAAGCATCTTAGTCTTGAAAATAGAGCCTCATGGTTTATTGAAAGAGGATTAGAGACATGGCTGGCTTGGATAGAAAAGAATAGATACAAAAAGGATGTTGGTCATGAAGAATAAGCAGTTCTTTCAAAAGGCTGCTAAAGCTTAGGTCATAAAAATTAAACAGAAGGCATGAAGGCCACTGGTCACAAAATTGAATAAAATGAGACTGGACACGGAAATTTTAATAGAACCTTTGGGGGCACTGCTTATACATTTAGTACTTTAGCCGATGCTGATGGCAAGTATAGGGTGGTGGGCCGGGCCGGACTTGAACCGGCGACCCTGCAGAAACCTTCTTCTGAGGTTTTTTCTGCGCCTCCTGGATTTTTGTCCGTCAGGCAGACGTCCTAACCAAGCTAGACGACCGGCCCTCTTTTCTCTCTTTGCTCCTCCCTTTAGCCAATTATTTTTGCGCTTCCTTTAATTATAAAGTTTATGTTTCCACCTTCTTTTTCAATAGTCTTTTATATGGTAAGGTTTCTCTTTTGATTGGGGATTCTTATGGATATGGGCACCTTAGAGGATAGGGTTAGGGATTTAGTTAGAAAGATGAGCATTGAAGAGAAGATTGCGCAGTTAGGCTCCATTCCAGCATCAGATCTTCTGGAGAATGGCAAGTTCTCTCACGATAAAGCCTCTAAGTTGATTGGTATGGGAATCGGGCAGATTACACGTTTAGCTGGAAGGCTTCTGGAGCCCGAGGCCCCAGAGAGTCCTAGAGAGCCGTCTAGGGTAGCTGAGATAGCAAATGATATCCAAAGGTTTCTGGTTGAGGAAACGAGACTTGGCATACCAGCGATAATCCATGAGGAATGCTTGAGCGGTTTAATGGCTTATGGTGCAACGACGTTTCCGCAGGCGATTGGATTGGCGAGCACATGGAATCCGGATTTGGTCCAGAGCATTACGAGCGTTATTAGAAGGCAGATGAGGGCTATTGGCGCCCATCAGGGGCTTGCACCGGTTTTGGACGTTGCTAGAGACCCTAGGTGGGGCAGGACTGAGGAGACTCTAGGTGAAGACCAATATTTGGTTGCCAGCATAGGTGTGGCATATATTAGAGGCCTTCAGGGTGAGAGTTTATCTTCTGGTGTTGTTGCTACACCCAAGCATTTTGTTGCTCATGGATTTCCGGAGGGCGGTAGAAACTGTGCACCCGTTCATGTCTCGCCCAGAGAGCTCATGGAGGTCTTTTTATTCCCATTTGAGGCTGCTATTAGGGAGGCTGAAGCCTACTCATTGATGAATGCTTATCATGATATAGATGGGGTCCCATGCGCCGCCTCCAAGGATCTTCTGACTGAGATTCTGAGATTTAGATGGGGTTTTAAGGGCTATGTTGTATCGGATTACGGCGCTATAGAGATGCTTAAGACCTTCCATCACGTTGCGGCTGATGATATGGAGGCTGCTGTTCAAGCCCTAGAGGCTGGGATAGATATTGAATTGCCCAGGGTTAAATGTTATGGTGAGCCATTGCTTAAGGCTGTTAGAGAGGGCATCATATCAGAGACTCTCATTGATGAGGCTGTCTCAAGAGTTTTAAGAGTTAAATTCCTTCTTGGGCTCTTCGATAATCCCTACGTTAAGGTTGAGGAAGCTGTGGAGGCCTTCGATAGACCAGAGGATAGGGCCTTAGCTCTTAGAGCAGCAAAGGAATCGATAATTCTTCTCAAGAATGATGGAGTCCTGCCATTGAAGAAGGATTTGAGGGCGATAGCGGTCATAGGTCCCAATGCTGATACTACTAGAGGGCTTTTGGGCGACTACAGTTACACAGTGCACTTAAACTGCAAGGTTGATGCTGTCAGAATAGTCAGCATACTTGAGGCGATAAGAAGTAAGGTTTCGCCGCAAACCGAAGTATACTTTGCTAGGGGCTGTGATATATATGAACCGTCGAAGGAGGGATTTAAGGAGGCTCTAGAGGCAGCATCAAAGGCAGACGTCATCATAGCTGTTATGGGTGAGAGGTCTGGAATGTTCAGATTGCCAGCTGTAACCGGTGAGGGAAGGGACCAAAACAGCCTATCCCTACCCGGCTTTCAGGAGGAGCTTCTTAAGGCGCTTTGGGAGCTGGGTAAGCCGCTAATACTTGTCCTCGTGAATGGTAGACCTATGGCGGTTAGGTGGGCTGCTGAGAGGGTTTCGGCGATTGTCGAGGCTTGGTTCCCAGGTGAGGAGGGTGGAAATGCTGTGGCTGATGTTCTCTTTGGGGATTATAACCCGGGCGGCAAGCTTCCAATAAGTGTTCCGCAGGATGCCGGACAAATACCAGTCTACTATAGCAGAAGAGCCTCATCATTTAGAGATTATGTCTTCATGAGCGCTAAGCCCCTATTCCCATTTGGGCATGGATTAAGCTACACCCAATTCGAATACTCATCACTTAAGATAGAACCGGAAAAAGTTGGTCCAGCCGGTAAAGTCAATATAAGCTTCGACCTGAAGAATATTGGTAAATTTAAGGGTGATGAAGTAGCACAATTGTACATCCACGATCCAATCGCCTCAGTCTCCAGACCCGTTAAGGAGCTTAAGGGCTTTAAGAGGATAACCCTCGAGCCGAGTGAGAAAAAGAGAATTACGTTTATACTCTCAATGGACCAATTGGCCTTCTACGACCGGCATATGAGACTTATCGTTGAGCCCGGCGTCTATGAGGTTATGGTTGGCAGCTCATCCGAGGATATAAGATTAACCGGGAGATTTGAGGTTACAGGTGGAGTGAGGGTTATATCAGGTTTGAGACGAAAACTCTTCACCGACGTGATTGTTCAGTAGCTGGGATAGAAAAGAGTTCTAAATAAGCCTATGAGCCCAATTTCTCCCCATTTTTATTATATAAAAATTCGGTGACGCCCGCATTGTTGAATACACCTGCTTCTGCCTAATCCCTAGCGCTATTTCTATAAACTCTGGTATAATTTTATAAACTAGTTCAGCTGAGGGTAGACCGAACCTTATTCCCGGACAGAACTGGTCAACATACACGTAAAATTTTTGCCCATTATACTCGAATAGCGCCTCTTTCGCCTCGCTATATGTTGGTTTATTAAGGATTTTGAAGGGCCAGAGTTTACATGCTAAAGGCTTATTGTTTTGTAGTCCGCATAACCATTTTCCATCTGGGGCTGGATAGAGAAAGACGCATGAGCCATCCGCTCTCTTGCCCATAAAAAACTTGTTTAGTCCAGTTTTAGTAACGCCGACGCCGTACTTTTTCGTTATATATAACCACTCATTAAAGGTTAAAACTACCTCAAATTCTTTGCAGCATATTCCGCATCCATTACAGCGCCACAAGTTCACGTAGCTCCATGGTATGAAAACCATAGATGCTTTCCCCAACCCCTTCTAATCCTCTGGAGAAAATGAAATAAACATATTAATAAACTTGATTTTTTATGCGGCGATTTAACTTCTTATCTTTTATACAGGTATAAGGTGTGGGTTGGGGAGCCCAGGTAGGAGTTTTCGCTGAAGCGCTCAACTTTAACCGGCTTCCAACCTATTATTTCGTAATCATGGGATACAACTCTTGCACCCTTCTTTAGCTCAGCCTCAAGTTTAGGTCTAACCTTCTCATTCGCGCTTGTTGTCAGATATAAATAGACGACGTCCGCCATACTTATATTGACGTTAAAGAGGTCGTCATGTATTATTTTAACTCTATCCTGTAAGCCCAGCTCAATAACCCTTCTCATCGCTTGTTTGGCTAGGTCCTCTCTCAGCTCTATGCCAATCGCATATGCACCAAATTCTTTAGCAGCTATTATTACTGGCCCACCGTCCCCAGCCCCTAAATCAACAAATATTTCACCGGGTTTTAGCTCCGCCATTGTTAGAAGTCTTCTTATAACTGATATAGGGGATGCAACGAAGGGGGATATAAACAATCGATTCCACCTCTATTTTCATTTTCAGTTTTAATTGTTAAAGGGTTATTTTTACCTTACGCTACACTTTTATGAGCTGATGTTGGCAGCCCGCTTCCTACCAGAACCTGCGTTTTAGCGCCTCACGCTCAGCTTCAATTATCATCTCAAAGAATTTATCCGTCAGCATACTCTCCTTCAAGAGTATTTCTCTGACATCACTTAACCTAAGCCTCTTGCCAGATAGTGCTATGGCTGCCGCCTTACCATATTTTGAGATTATCTTCGCTGTTTCAATAGCTTCATCCTTAAGGTATTCTTCACTTTTAGTTAGCTTCTCACCCTTCTTCTCTATCAACGGATAAGCCTCTTCCTCCTCAACATTAAGCATCCCAAGCTTCGGTGAGCCGCACTTTGGACATAAGGGCTTGTCCGGTAAGTCTTTAAGGGTTATCATCTCTATGTAATCCCAACATTCTGTGCAGACAAATGTTCTCGTCTCACCAAGCAATCTAGCTTTTGCGGACTCTATTAATATTCTACGCATTTTCTCGGGTGGTATTAAGTCCGTCTTCATGCTCACGCGCTCTATTCCAACACGAGCTATCGGCGTTGCCTCACCGCCAGTCTCAACCTTAACGACCTCTATCTCACCCCGCCTCATCATATCCAGAACATTAATTAAGTTTTTGAGGTCTAGGTCTTTTGTGAAGACCTCTTTTAGAGCCTCATCATATATTATGGTGTCCTCGAAACTCTTAATTAGATTTCTTAGGCTTACGCTCTCAAAGTCAACCCACTTCTGTATTGCGCCAAATCTTCTGGCAACATGTATCAGACGCCTCTTAAATATACCAGTTTTAATGACGGCTCTCGTCAAAGTTTCTTTAATTAATTCTTCACTTGAGTTTTTGAGGTCTGAAAGTATATTTATGATGGTTTCAGGCTTAACTTCACCCATCGTTTGGATGAAAATTCTATATGGGTCGTGCTGGACTACGATTGAGTATCCGGTTATCTCAGATACTATATGGCCTAGTATCTGCGCTAAAGCCCTATTAGTTAGGGAGCCGAAGTTGCACTGTAAAATGATGAAGTCCTCCCACTCCTCAACGATTATACGCTTGTCTGTTGGAACCGGATAACCCATCTTAACGTGCTCAACAGTCTCTGCTATGGCGTCTAAAATCGTCTTCTTGTCGGCGGGATACTTGGTCGATAGCTCTTCGGCTATCTCATCTGGGCTGAGACCAACCTTTAACCGCTCTTCCACAAAACCCCTTATCTGACCAACTTCCTGCGCAACCTCAAATGGCACCGGAATCTCCTCGCCAACCCAGCTTGGGATTGCACCCGTTGGGTCATTAACGGACTTCACATAGATTTTGTCAGCGTCCACATTCACTATTTTCCATGGGCTCCCACGAATTATGAATTTAACACCTGGCTTACCATATTCTGCCACGAATGCCTCGTCAAGTAGTCCAACGGCTGTATCTGTATCCTTATCTATGACAAGATAGTGTTTTTCATCCGGTATCATTGATAGGTTCTCAAAGAAGTATTCAAATAGGGCTTTTGTTCTACGAGGCTTTAGGACAACTCCATCCTCAAATGAGACCCATGCAAGTCTCGGGAAGCGATTATGCATATACTCTAGAATCCGCTTTATATCATCCATTGTTAAGTCCCTGTAGGGATATGCTTTGCTGTAAACCTCATATATTTCATTGAATTCCAAGCGTTTTCTCTTTAGCAGGAATGCTGCTATCTGATGGGCTAAAACATCAAATGGTTTCTCGGGTATATCGACGGGTTCAAGCTCCTCCCTATAGGCTTTTCTGCCAATAACCATGGCCTCCAGCGTGTCATCTGAATCCATCGTTATGATTATGCCATTTGCCATGCGCCCAATCCTATGACCGCTTCTGCCAACACGCTGTATTAGGCGCGTAACCTGCCTTGGACTCATATACTGTATAACTAGGTCTATTCTGCCAACATCTATCCCCAGCTCAAGGCTGCTTGTGCAGACTAAACCACGCAGTTCACCCTCTTTCAAGCCCTTCTCAGCCGCAATTCTAGATGGTTTGGCCAATGAACCATGATGGATTGAGACTGGGAAGTTTACATCCCATATTTTGAATCTGCTCGCCAGAATTTCTGAGATTGTTCGAGTATTCGTGAATAACAGGACCGAATTATGCTTCTCAATTAGCTGGCGCATTATGCGGAGCCTAGCCGCGACCTCCGGATGCGTGAATAACATTGAAGCGAGCTCATAATCTTGTGGTTCAGGTTTAGGATAAAGTATCTGAAGCCTCATTAACCTGGCAACTGGCACGCGGACTATCTCAATCGGTCTATTATTCCCAACGAGAAACTGCGCAACCCTCTCTGGTGTGCCAATAGTTGCTGATAGCCCAATTATTTGGAAGTCTTTTACGGTTATAGCCCTAAGCCTCTCAAGGGCAAGGGCCAGTTGGCTTCCACGCTTACTATCAGCCAGCTCATGAACTTCATCAACAACAACCCATCTTATGGGCTGGAGGTGGCGGCGCATAATCCAACCGGACAATATAGACTGGAGGGTTTCCGGCGTTGTTATGAGCATGTCCGGTGGGCTCCTAGCTTGCTTCGAGCGCTCATTTGCGTCTGTATCACCGTGCCTAACAGCCAACCTAATGTCTAGATTATTGCACCACCATTCTAGACGCTCAAGCATGTCGCGGTTTAAAGCCCTCAGAGGCGTGATATATAGAACTTTTATTCCCGGCTCCCTCTTCGGCATCTGAATGAGCATATTTAATATTGGGAGTATTGCAGCCTCAGTCTTACCACTTGCTGTTGGCGATATTAATAAAACATTCTTTCCCTCAAGAATTAAGGGTATAACTTTTGACTGTGGCTCAGTTGGGGATTTGAAGCCCTTCTCTTCAATAAGTTTACGTATGGGGCGGGCTAGCAAATCGAATACATTTCTCTCTATAGCATGAGCATGTATTTGCTGCGTTTCCTCAGCCGCCAACTCTCGCCAGCCACGCTGCTCAATGAGATTCAGAGAATAAAGGAATAGCCTATGTAAAAGTGTTTTGCTTGGGAAAACAGCCATATATTGATTGGCATATCAGATTCCAATCCAAACTGAAAGCATTATGTAGGCTGCGAACGCTGTAAGGAAGATGGCGCTTGCCAAGAGTATCGCTCGAATAACTCTCTCACTTACTACTCTTCTACCCCTATGGACAGAATAGCTTACTAGAGTAAACCACGAAAGGTCCGCAGCCATATGCCCAATCAAAAACAGTATAAAACCTAGAATCCCGGCCATTGAGAAAGAATTCATTATCAAAAATAACCCGGTAGTCAACCACCATAGAAAGAAGTATGGGTTTGAGCAACTAGCAATAAAACCGGATAAAATCAGGCTGCGTAAGAAAACCCCCGCCTTTTCTGAGCTGACGCCGGGGGAGGAGACATCAATGATTTTGATATGCAAAGAATCCCTAAGTATCTTCAAGCCTATAAGCCCAAGTATGATGCCGCCAACATAACCCACAACAATCTTAGCTTCTTCAGAGCTTAGTATGGGGCCAGCGCCAAGGAAGATAGCGGAAATGATAATCCACTCTACTATGAAATGCCCTAGGACTATTATGGGACCAGCTATCTTACCGCCCTTTAAAGATTCCGAAACCACTAGTGCGAAGACCGGTCCAGGAACTATAGCCCCATATAGCGCTGTCATAAAGGATGCTGCTACAATCCCCAGTATGTCGAACACCTTAGGAGACCCTTCCCTTCCAGTTTCGGCTTAAGCCTAATATACTGAGACCTTCGAGACCCCTCTAATCTTTAGGAACTCCGGTATAAGCTCTCCCGGAACCTTAGTCTCAGTTATTAAGACAAGCTTGGGTTCAGGTGTGAGCTCCGGATCATCAACTATCGCCTGCCTTATGCTTATTTTCTTCTGAGCTATTAAGGAGGCTGCTGCGGCCAGTATGCCGGGCATTCTAGCATCAACAGGTGTTATCTCGACAACTCCAAAGTTTAGGTATTTCGCTACATCGCGTAGTGAAGGGCCGGCTGGACTTATTCCACTAAAGATGAGTTTTAGTTCTGGATTGCTTTCAATCATCTTTATTGTTTGTGTTACAGTTCTCCTATCAACGCCAGCAACACGGCTTATCCTAACAACTGGAATAACTATATCACCGCAATAGATTTTTCCATCCCTAACACTCAAACCATTCTTAATCAATATCTTTGCTACATTGAGTCTCTCTGGATAACCCTCCAAACACTTCACTATTTTGTCCCACATCTCCAACCACTAGAACCATAAATGGTTCATATCTAATATCGTGCAAGGATGCTTTTAATCTTTCCTAACCACAAATAAAGCAACCTTAAGTATTTTAATGGTGATTAACCCTCGGCCAAACCTCTCTGGCTTTGAACTCGGCTACAAACCTCACCAGATTCTGCACAACAACACTCAATATTTTCTCGCCCTTCTCTGCTGTTGCAAGAGTTGGGTCACCTACTATCCCAGTTCTCGAAAATCTGCTGAAGCCCTCGACTAGGTATACTGGGCTTTGTCCCATGATGTCAAGCCAAATGAAATTGGATTTCGGAAAGCCTATATCTTTAACAGCCTTCTCCATTCTAACATATTCAGGCTTTAAACTAAGCATGACAGAAGTCTCCAGCTCGCATGAATGAGCCATTCCACCAGGGAACTCGGACTCTCTTAATTTGCTTATCTCTTCCCTCGCCAGATTCCACCATGAAATTAATGCGCAGAGTGAATCGGTTTCTTCAGATATTCTACGGGCAACTATCTGAAGCGGCGCTACATTTCCACCATGTCCATTAAAAATTATTATTTTTCTGAAGCCATGATGGACGAGGCTTCTGCAGACGTCATAGATATAGCCCATAAAATTTAACGTTTTTATGGAGATTGTTCCGGGAAAATCCATGTGATGAGTACTATAACCGTAGTATATTGGGGGCATAACAAGTAGGTCGCCGCTAATCTCCGCAGCCCTAACACATATAGAAAAAGCCGTAAATGCATCCGTGATTAGGGGTAAATGGGGACCATGCTGCTCAACGCTACCCACTGGCAGGATAGGAATTTTCCCCTTCTCAATGGCACTCTTAATTTCAGGCCAAGACATCTCATGATAGAATATTTTCTCAGTCATCTCTAGCCACCCAAACAACTCTCTATTTTTTACTCACAAAAATATTTATGGCTATTCAGAACAAAGCTTTTAAATAAGGGTTTGCTTTTGTTTTTAAAAGTTTATTGGAGGATAAGCCTTGCCGAAGAAGGAGAAAGGGCGCTCACATTCGACCAGACCAGTCGGTAAGAGGCCGCCTAGCTGGTGTAAATATACGCCAGATGAGGTTATCGCTCTAGTCATTAAGCTTGCTAGGGAGGGCAATCCCCCCAGTAAAATAGGCGTTATATTACGTGACCAGTATGGCATACCGCTCGTTAAGCCCATCGTCGGTAAGAGTATAACTGAGATATTGAGGGAGAATGGCTTAGCGCCCAAAATCCCTGAGGATTTAGAGAATCTTCTTAGGAAGGCTGCGCGTATAGCGGCGCATCTACAGAAGAATAAGAAGGATAAGCATAATAAGAGAGCTCTTCAGTTGGTTGAGTCTAAGATACACCGATTATCCGAGTATTATAAGGAGAGGGGGATACTTCCACCCAACTGGGAGTATAAAGCTATTGTCGCATCTATAGCGTGATTATGGGGTTATTGATGGCTGGCAGCACGCGTATAGACGATTTTATGGATGAGGCTAAAAGGGCGGCTGATGAAATTCTTGATACTACTAGTAGTGGTAAGAAGATTCTTGTAGTCTCGCATATGGATGCTGATGGAATATCCGCCGCTGGAATAATGGGCAAGGCCCTCTTTAGAGCCGGAGCGGACTTTTGCGTCCGGATAGAGCGTTGGATGGATGAGAATGTTGTGCGAGAAGCACTACTCTATGGTGGTGGGGAAGCGCTGCTAGTCTTCACTGATATGGGAAGCGGATATCTAGATATTTTAGGCATGAACGTGGGGAATAGGCGCATAATCATACTCGACCACCATCAGCCGATTGGAGAGCCTAAAGAATCCTTCATTCATGTCAATCCACACCTTCATGGAATAGATGGAGCGAGGGAGATAAGCTCTGCTGGGATATCATATCTTGTGGCCAAGTTCATGAGTAATAGCAATATTGACCTAGCGCATCTCGCCATCATAGGGGCTCTAGGCGACCTACAGGATAAGTATGAAGATAGGAGACTTGGAGGCGTTAACGAGATTATTGTTAGCGATGCTGTTAAATCTGGATACATAAGTGTTGAGACAGACCTGTTATTTTTTGGTAGGGAGACGCGTCCAATCCATAAGGCCCTAGCCTATACGACAGGCCCATATATACCGGGTATAAGCGGTGAGGAGGATAAGAGCCTAGCCTTCCTAAATAGCTTGAACATTGAGTTGAAGAGGAATGATAGGTGGAGGGCTCTGAGAGATCTATCCCAAGAAGAGAAGCGTAAGCTATTCTCAGCCTTACATGACTATCTGATTTCTCAGGGCTATAGAAGCGACGTCGCACTAAGCCTTCTCGGCACGGTTTATGTCCTCGTTAAGGAAGAACCCTGGACGCCTCTCAGGGATGCCCGTGAGTTTGCCCTTCTCCTTAATGCGACTGGTAGGACTGGTGCCTCCGGCTTAGGCGTAGCTATATGTATGGGCGATAGGGGCAGGTCCTATGAGGAGGCTTTGAGAATACTTGAAGAGTATAGGCAGACAATCACTAAGTATCTTAGGTGGCTTGGTGAGAACCCTGAGCGGATTGAGGAGTGGGAGAACATCTATGTCTTGCATGGTGAGAGAGAAATTGATGAAAAGGTGATAAGCACGGTATCGACTATAATCTCGACAAGCCTACCTAAACCCGAAAAACCCCTAATAGCCTATTCCCTCATACCAAACGAGAGGGCCATTAAGGTTTCAGCCCGCACAAACGATTCGATTGCTAGGATGGGATTAAATTTGGGCGAAATAATACGTGTGGCAGCCGAGAGATGCTCAGGTATAGGTGGTGGACATGATATAGCGGCCGGCGCTCAAATACCATATGAGCAGAAGATGATGTTTTTGAAGAACGTTAATTCGCTTGTTGGAGAGTATATGGCGAGGCTGAAGAATATTGGAGGCAAAAATAACGTTAATATGTGACAATGGGGATGAGGCTGAGGCCATATCAAGGGCGGTATCACCAGACAATGTAGAGGTGCCTAGAGGATTACTCATAGAGACCAGAGCTGAGGGCAGCCGAGTAATCACCGTCATAAAATATGAGGGTGATAATGTGGCAACATTCCTCTCCACAATTGATGACTTGCTGAGCTGCGCGGCAACAGCTGAAAAAACCCTCTCTATAGTAAGGGAAAAGTGATTAGTTGACGCGTTTTTATACAAAAGGTTTTTTAGTCTCATCTATTTACTTCTCAAGGAGAAGAATATTCAGTGTTGATGCTATAGGAGAGAGGTGAGGATGTCGGTCTTTGCGGTTCCAGGAGCATATGATAGGGCGATTACGGTCTTCTCTCCAGATGGCCGCCTCTTTCAAGTTGAATATGCATTAGAAACTGTTTATAGGGGTTCAACTATAATTGGCATAATGTGTCCTGAGGGTGTTGTTATAGGCGCTGAGGAGAAGATTGAATCCAAGCTTCAGAATCCAAAGTTCAGCCAGAAGATATATGAGGTTGACGAGCACATAGGAGCTGCCGTTGTGGGCTTAAGCTCTGATGCACGCGTATTAATCGATGAGGCTAGAATATTCGCCCAAAGCAGCAGGCTCATGTATGATGAGATGGTTGATGTTGAGATGGTTGCCAAGAGAATCGGTGACATAAAGCAGATGTATACGCAGCACGGCGGTGTGAGACCCTTCGGAGTCTCAATAATCTTCGCTGGTGTAGATAAAGGTGGAAGCCAGCTATTCACAACAGACCCAAGTGGAACATACAGGGCTTATAAGGCGGTTGCCATAGGGATAGGGCGTGAGACAGCCGAGAATATACTTAAGGAGGAGTATCGTGACGATCTAACGCTTGAGGAGGCAATAAGGCTGGGTGTTAAGTGCCTTCTTAAGTCAATGCAGGCTAGGGGTGAGCAGCCAAGGATTAAGATGGCAATTGTTCCAGCCTCGACTAGAAGGTTTAGGCTATTAACCGATGAGGAGATTGAGAAGTATATTAGGGAAGTCCAGGCAGCTGAAGGGAAATGAGCAAGAATTACACGATTGCCCGCATAAGTATTGGTGGAGAAAACTTTGAAATTCTAGTTAAGCCGGACCCAGCCCTATCTTTTAAGAGCGGAAAGCCCATTTCATTATCGGAGATACTTGTTACCGATGTGATATTTAGCGATGCAAATAAGGGTTTAAAGGTGCCCGAGAAGAAGCTTAAGGAAAACTTTGGGACAACGGACCCTCTTGAAATAGCGAAGATAATACTTAAGAAGGGGACCCTCCAGTTGACCGCTCAGCAAAGGAGGCAGATGATTGAGGAGAAGCGCAGACAGATAATTGATTTCATTTCACGTAACGCTGTTGACCCCAGGACGAAACTTCCACATCCACCTATGCGCATAGAGCAAGCCCTAGAGCAGATACACTTTCCCATAGACCCATTTAAGAGTGTTGAAGAGCAAGCTAATGAGGCCATTAAAGCCCTACGCGCAGTTTTACCCCTAAGCGTAGAGAAGATTTCCGTTGCAGTCCGCATACCACCAGAATATACAAGCAAATCTTATGGAACTCTCAAGGCTTTCGGAACAATAAAGAATGAAGTTTGGCTGAGCGATGGCTCCCTCTCGGTTATCCTAGAAATGCCAGCTGGTCTCTATGGGCAATTTCTAGAGAAGATGGGCGAGTTAACTCGCGGTAACATTGATGCAAAAATCGTGAAATAAATTGTTATGGGGGGTAATTTAATAGGCATGTTCTTCTTTGAGAATAGGCAGATTGTGACTCCCGGAGACCTTCTGGCTGAGGGGGATTATATTGCCGGGAACAATACGTATAAGGAGGGTTTTAGGATTTATGCCAGTAGGCTTGGGCTTGTTGAGTATGAGGGTAGGACCGTTCAGGTTGTCGCGCTGAATAGTGTTTATATTCCATCTCCGGGAGACCAGGTTATAGGGAAGATAGAGGATTTAAACATTAACATGTGGACTGTTGATATAAACTCCCCTTATAAGGCGATTTTGAGGGTTAGCGACGCCCTAAATAAACCCTTCAGGCAGCAGAAGGATGACTTATCAAGTTTTCTTGATATTGGAGATTTAATTCTCGCCAAGGTTGTAGCTTTTGATCGGACAATAGATCCAATCCTCACAATTAAGGAGCCCGGGCTTGGCAAAATAACGCAGGGTCAAATTGTTAGGGTTTCGCCAGCTAAGATACCGAGGATTATTGGGCGTAAGGCTTCAATGATAAATATGCTTAAAAGGGAGACTGAATGTAAAATAACTGTTGGTCAGAATGGTATAATACTCATTTCTGGACCAAGCCCGGAGAATGAGAGGCTTGCGATTCTCGCCATTGAGAAGATAGCGCAAGAGGCTCATACTTCCGGATTAACTGATAGAATAGCCGAGATGATAAGGAGAGAGAAGAGTGCGAGATTATGAGTGGAAAGATTAGGTTAATTGATGAGAATGGTTTGAGGGTTGATGGACGAAGGCCGGATGAGCTAAGGCCGATAAAAATGGAGGTTGGCGTATTAAGTAATGCTGATGGCTCAGCCTATATTGAGCAGGGAAAGAGCAAGATACTCGCAGCGGTCTATGGTCCAAGAGAGGTTCATCCCAGGCACCTAGCCCTCCCAGATAGAGCTCTCCTAAGATGCCGATATCATATGGCCCCATTCTCCGTTGAGGAGAGGAAGCCGCCAGCGCCATCAAGGCGCGAGATAGAGCTATCAAAGGTTATAAAGGAAGCTTTAGAGCCAGCGATATTCCTAGAGAAGTTTCCCAGAACATCCATAGACATATTTATTGAGGTTCTCCAGGCCGATGGTGGAACAAGGTGCGCTGGGACAACTGTTGCAGCCTTAGCTCTGGCTGATGCTGGCATACCAATGAGGGACCTTGTTGTCGCATGCGCCGCTGGGAAGGTTGACGGTGTCCTAGTTCTTGACTTAAATGATATTGAGGATAAGGAGGGCGAGGCTGATGTACCTGTTGCCTACATGCCCAATCTTGGCCTCGTCTCCCTTCTCCAGATGGATGGACTATTAACTATTAATGAGTTTAAGCAGGCGCTTAATTTGGCTATTGAAGGCTGCAAGCAGATATATAGGCTGCAGAAGGAGGCTTTGAAAGCGAAGTATCTGGCTATTAAGGAGGAGGTTGAGACTTGTCTTCAATAATGATTTCTCGAATAAGGCAGAGGCAAATCTCCCAGATGATTACCAGCGGCAAGAGACTTGACGGACGGGGATTAATAGATTATCGACCAATAAAGATAGAGACTGGAATAATTGAGAAGGCTGAGGGTTCAGCAAGAGTGCTTCTGGGTAAAACAGAGGTTGTTGTAGGCGTTAAAGTTGAGATAGGTGAGCCATTCTCAGATAGACCTAACGAGGGTGTCCTAACAGTTAATTCAGAGTTTGTTCCGCTGGCTTCTCCAGAGTTTGAAGCCGGCCCACCAAGTGAAGAGTCTATCGAACTCGCTAGAGTTGTTGATAGGGGCATACGCGAGTCGCAGGCAATCGAATTGGAGAAACTCTGTCTCATACCAGGGAAGAAGGTTTACGTGATATTCGTTGATATCTATGTGCTCAACCATGATGGAAACCTAATAGATGCATCGGCCCTAGCATCCTTAGCAGCTCTACTAAACACTAAGCTACCAATTTACGTTGTGGAGAATGGCGAGGTCAAGAGGACCTCAGAGTATATGCCGCTTCCAATGAGAAATTATCCGGTTGCCGTAACTTTTGCTAATATAAGCGATAAGCTTGTTGTTGACCCATGGCTTGAGGAGGAGGGTGTCATGAATGCCAGGCTGACAATAACTTTTGATAAGGATGGAAAGATATGCGCAATACAAAAGGGAGGAGAGGGGGCATTAACACCGCAACAAATTATAGAAGCTGTTTATATAGCTCGAGAGAAAGCTGAGGAATTAAGAAGGATGGTGGTGAAGGCATAGTGGGTAAAAGAACGAAGAAGGTTGGACCTGCAAGAGGTTTCGGCCCGAGATACGGTGTATCAGTTAGAAAACGCTACATAACCATAGTTTCGGAGATGAGGAAACTCCATCAGTGTCCAAGATGCGGGTTAAAGGCTGTGCGTAGAGAGAGCGTCGGCATATGGATTTGCAGAAAATGCGGATTCAAATTTGCTGGTGGAGCATATACGCCAACAACAAAGATTGGCATTGTGGCCGAGCGGGCTGCTAAAAGCGCCTAAACACCTAAATAAACCATTCTAGAAAATATTGACTGATGATTCTTATAACAACATCACATAGGCCCACCAGAAGAGTTAGAAGCCTATGTAATGACCTTGCGCGCTCAATACCCGGTCTGGTTAGAGTTAATCGTGGAAAAATGAGTCTCTTAGAGGTTGCAGAGAAAACCATCCAGCTTGGCGCTGGAAACTTCATTGTTATTGATAGGTGGAAGGGCGGGCCTGGGAGGATAAGATTATTCAAGATTTCTGAGAGCGGCTTTGATGAGAGCCCACCTCGCCTATATATTTCCGGCGTGAAGTTAAGAAGAGAATTTAGAATACCACGAGAGATTCTGAATAAAAAGATTGACTCGGTGTTCTTAGATGCATCCAACCCCCTAAGCCCTGAGATAGATAAGTTCAGATTGAGTATTGCGGAGTTTCTTGGTTTACCAGTAATATATTCTGTGAGTGAAGCGCTTAATTATGAGGCTTGCATGCGCATATCCGCAGACGAGGACTGCTGGGCATACATATCATTCTATTTCTTGTCAGGCAATGTTGAATTTGGTCCACGTATAAAGATTTCTCATGTGGTGTGGGATGTATGATTAGGGGTGCCTCCGCGGTCATACGCCTCACATTTCCATCGAAGAGGGAGGCTGAGATAATAGGGGTATCTATAAAGCCCGAGACAGAGGTCGCATCTAAATACCGCTCTAGAGTTAAAATTTCCAGAGATGGAGGGAGCATAATCATGCTCTTTGAATCTAAGGATATCACGGCTTTGAGGGCATCAATAAACTCCTATCTATCATGGCTTATGTCTCTAAGAGAAATCTACAGCCTTCTAGAATCTCAGGAAAAATCCGTGTGAGAAGTGGATTAAAATTATGGTTGGAAGAGGCGAAGTTAAGGAGATAGCGCTCAAACGCATAAGGAAGCTATTTGAGTTGGCAATTAAGGCGCTCCCTGAGAGGCCGGATTTAGCACAGAGGTATGTTGAGATAGCGCGGAGGATAGGGATGAGGGCTAAGGTACGCATGCCAAGGGAGAACCGCATGCTTATATGTAGGCACTGCAAAAGGTTTATTTTTCCGGGAGTTAGCTCCCGCGTACGTATACAACCAAGAAGAGAACCACATATAGTCATTACATGCTTATATTGTGGTGGACATATGAGGAAACCATTAAGGAGGAGAAAATAGGTGATGCGAGCCCGCCAAGCTCTCAAGAAAAGAGTCTCATCAATAGAGCCAACGGTGCGTGTGGGAAAGAAGGGCATAACGGAGGCGCAGATAAAAGAGATTTTGAAGCAGCTTGAGGCGCGAAGAACAGTTAAGGTTAAGGTTTTAAAATCAGCCCTTGTTGGTGAGACCGTAGAGGATATTGCTCAGAGAATATCTTCTGAGACTGGTTCGAGGGTAATACAGATAATAGGCCGCACATTCACATTGTATAAGCCTAGGGAGAGACGTGGAAGGGCATAATGGGCCAACTAAGGGGCGCTGTAAGCCAAATCCTTATCTAAGCACTTTAAGGGCGAAAGAGAAAAATGAAATTTCAGCTTTCTGAACATATTCTCGTAGGCGACTAAAACCAGGTAGTAACTGGGATGCTTATTCCTCCGCAGCATTGACCTAAATAGCGCTTACTTTTATTTATGGTTGTATAATCGCCTTCAAGTTAGCATTTTGCTTCATATTAATATCTAAAGGAGTTTATGATGTCAAAAGCATTAATTAGAGTGGGGCGCAAATAAGTATTTATAAGACACTTATTCTAGAATAGTGAAAGAATAGTCAGGTCTAGTGGGGAATAATAGCGTTGCCAACACCATATGATGTCCCCTCATCAATGCTGATAGAGCGCCTAGCAAAATATCTAAAGGATAATGTTGACGCCATTAAACCTCCAGAGTGGGCACCATACGTGAAGACTGGAGCACATGCTGAGCGAGCGCCACAAAACCCGGATTGGTGGTATATTAGATGCGCATCACTATTAAGGAAAGTTTACATTAAGGGTCCTATAGGTATCGAGCACCTACGCTCAGAATATGGTGGGAGAAAGGATAGAGGAACAAGGCCCGAGCATACAAGGAAAGGTGGAGGAGCAATAATAAGAAAGGCCCTCCAGCAGCTTGAGAAGGCTGGGTTAATAGGGACTATTAAGGGAAAAGGACGCGTAATTACATCTGAAGGGAGAAGATTATTAGATTCGCTCTCAGCTGATATAAAGGAGGAACTTGAGAAAATAAACCCAGCGCTAAGCAAATACTAGGGCAGCTAAAGATTTGGAGGTATGCCCAAGATGGGTGTGAGCGAGGAGGAGCTTGAGGAAATAAGGAGGCGTAAGCTCGCAGAGCTGCAGCAGAGACTATTGCAGGAGCAGGAGGCAGCTGAAGCCCAAAAAAGATTTGAGATACAGAAGCAGGCCATATTAAGGAGGATACTTACTCCAGAGGCTAGGCAGAGGCTCGCAAACCTAAAGATAGTTAAGCCAGAGTTTGCATCCCAACTGGAAATTCAGCTAATCCAAATCGCTCAGCAGGGAAGGATAAGCATACCCATAGATGATGAGCAGCTGAAAGAGATTTTAAGGAGACTGCAAACTAGTAAGAGAGAGATTCAGATAAGGAGGATATGAAAGAATGGCTAGGCATAAGCCGCTCGCAAAGAAACTTAGATTGATAAGCGCTGGGAAAGAGAATAGGCCGATACCCTCATGGGTTATAGCGAAAACCCTAGGTAAGATACCAAGAATACCGAAGAGACATTGGAGGAGGACAAAGATAAAGGCTTAAAAGGGGAAGCAGGATGGTGAGGAAAGCCGATGAGTGAGGAGAAAGAGAAATCGAAGAGTGAGGAGGAGAAGGCTGTAAAAGCTGAGGCCAAAAAGGAGATTGTTGAGGAGCGCATATATACTGTTCCATTGAGTAGAGCGTGGATTATGCCTGTGACGAAGAGGGCCCCTAGAGCCATCCGCATACTTAAAGCGTTTATTAAGAGGCATATGAAGGCCGATGAGGGCTCCATAGTAATCTCGAATGAGGTAAATGAGGAGATATGGAGCAGGGGGATTGAGAAGCCCCCACGTAAGATTAGGGTGAAGGCTGCAAAAGATAAGGATGGAATTGTAACGGTCTATTTGGCTGAAGGAGATTAGTTATGGCGCTGTTTCTCCTTGACACTTTTGGCAGCGCGAGCATAGGTGTCTTCATGCGCGTAACTGAAAAATTCCTTATCGTGCCAAATCAGCTCCCAGAATCAACAGTAAAAAAGCTTGAGAAGTGGTTTGGAATAAAAATTGTCAGGACGAATATAGGCGGCTCAGTTTTGGTAGGCTCCCTAATCTGCGCAAATTCCAACGGCATAATCCTACCACACTCAGTCTGGGATGAGGAGCTAGCGACCATAAAGGCGCTAGGAGACGTGAACATAACGGTCATGGAGGGGAGCAAAAAGACAGCCTTCGGAAACCTCGTTTTGGCCAACGATAGAGGTGCTGTAGCAGACCCAAGGCTGAAGAGAGAGGAGATAAAGGCTATAGCTGACACTTTAGGTGTGGAGGTCGTTCAGGGCGAGATAGCTGGACTACCATACGTTGGCTCGCTGGCGGTTGCAACAAACAAGGGAGTTTTAGCCCACCCACTAATCAAGCCGGAAGAAGAAAAGCTTTTAGGTGACATTCTTAAAGCTCCAGTTAGTGTTGGAACAGTTAACTGTGGAATCCCATATATAGGAACTGGCCTGATAGGAAATAGCCGCGTCGCGGTTGCAGGTTCACTTACAACTGGCCCCGAAATATTCATAATAAGTCAAGCCCTAAAGGTGGCTGGTGGTGATGAGCGAGGTCAAGATTTATAGGGTGATTGGGAGGATAAATAAGCCGAACTTTAAAACAACTTTCAAGAAGGAGATTAGGGCTCTAAAGCCAGAGCACGCCATAGAAGAGATATATAAGATTTTGGGGAGTAAGCATAGGGTTAAGCGCTTCCATATAAAAATCACAAATATTGAGGAGCTGTCGGGAGAAGAGCGCTAACCTATTTATGCTACGGCAGCCATTTATCTTCTAAGGGTGTTATGTTTATGTCGGCGCCAGAGGAGTCTGTTGAGGAGGAGGCTAGGAGACTCATAGTTGAGCTCAGAATACTTGAAAGCACAGCGGAATATCTTCAATCAAGAATAAATTTTGTTAATGCAGCCCTAACAGAACTCAATTTGGCCAGTATGTCCCTTGAAGGTATAGAGAAGAAGGATTCTGATATGATATTTGTTCCGATAGGCGGAGGCTCATACATTAAGGCTAGGCTTGAGGACACTGATAGAATTGTTTATGGCATAGGAGCTGGGGTTGCAATAGAGAAGACCATAAAGGAGGCAAAGGAGGATATAGCAAACAGAATAGCGGAACTAAATAGGGCAAAGGTATCCCTAGAACAACAATTAAGCCAGGTCCTAGCCAAACTACAGGAGGACCAGGCTAGACTCCAGGAGATAACAGCCTCACTTAGAAGGCAAAGATAGAGAGAAGATGGGGAGATGTTTGAGAAGCTACGTGAAGCCTTAAGCGGGTTAATAAATAAGATTTCAACAGCGGAGCTTAAGCCTGAAAATATTAGGGATATTCTCTTGGAATTCAAGCTCACGCTCATAGAGAATGATGTCGCTCTAATCGTCGCAGACCATATATGCAATGAAATCGAGAAGAGGTTAACGGGGCTTAAGGTTGGCAGATTCGAGGATAAGCGCCGAATAATCCTGGAGGCTTTGCGGAAAACCCTTCTAGAGGTTCTTAAAACGCCGGATAAAGTAGATTTGATTGATGTTGTTGAAAAGAAGAGGAGCGTGAGAGAGCCATGCGTGATAGTTTTTGTTGGGATAAATGGGACTGGAAAAACAACAACTATAGCGAAGATAGCAAGCTTGCTTCTCAAAAAAGGCTACTCGGTTGTCTTGGCATGTAGCGACACATTTAGGGCTGGCTCAATAGAGCAGCTCGAGCAGCACGCAAGAAGGCTTGGAGTCCACATAATAAAGCATAGATATGGCTCTGATGCCGCCGCGGTAGCATACGACGCCGTTCAATATGCTAGGGCTAGAGGGATAAATGCTGTCCTAATCGATACTGCTGGAAGGATGCAGACGAACAAGAATCTTATGGTAGAGATGGAGAAGATAGTTCGCGTCGTTAAGCCAGACCTAACGATATTTGTGGGGGATGCATTAGCTGGGAACGACGCTGTAATGCAGGCTGAAGAATTCAATAAATACATCAATATAAGTGGCTCGATACTCACAAAGATGGATGCTGATGCAAAGGGTGGGGCAGCAATATCAATAGCATACATAACTAAGAAGCCAATATTATTTCTGGGAACGGGCCAAAAATATGATGATATAGAGCCCTTTAAGCCGGAGATTATAGTAAATCGCATAATGAGCTGCATAGAATAAAAAATTTTCTCACAACGCTAAAAAGAAAAATTGTTGAGAGGAAAACTTTTTAAGACTCAAGAATATCTAAGTGAACTAACCCGCCTAATTAAGTGGGATGTTATGGTGGAAGGAGAAATAAAGAGGGCAAGAGTGGCTATAGTTAAGGGTGAGGAGCCATATGAAGCCCTTAATAGAGCTTTAGAGCTAATTGGGGCTGAAGAGTTAATCAGTCAGAAGGATAAAGTTCTTATAAAACCAAATTATGTTGTTGCTAAGCATCCATCAACGGGGGTCACAACAGACTCGCGCATAATCGATGGCATAATTCAATTTCTAAGGAGAGTGGGAGTTCACGAGATAATTGTTGGCGAGGGTGGAGCCGGAGATACTGAAAGAGCTTTTGATGTGGTTGGCATAAGAGATGTCATTAAAAGACATAATGTTAGGCTCATCAACCTGAATAATGATAGGTTGGTTAGAGTGAGAGTGTCAGATGCCTTAGCACTGCACGAGGTTGGTGTTGCGGAAACAGCGCTTAAGAGCACATGCATAGTAAATGTTCCGAAATTGAAGGTTCACCACATGGCTCTAGTCACACTCTCAATGAAGAATCTGATGGGCCTAATATTGCCTAAGAGTATAATGCATGACCAGATAAACGAGAAGATAGTTGACCTAACCTCACTATTTAAGGATAAAGTTAAACTTAATGTTATAGATGGTTTGGTGGGCTCGGAGGAGGATGAAGTTCACGGCTCACCAGTGCAAATGAACCTCATAATTGCTGGAAGAGATATAGTTGCGGTTGACACGGTGGCGGCGGCAATTATGGGCATAAACCCAGAAGGAGTAAGATACTTGAAGCTCGCTGAAAGGAGGGGGTTGGGGGTGGCTAATCTAAGCAATATAGAGGTTCTCGGCGAGAAAATAGAGAATGTTAAAAGAAGATTTAAACTACCCCCAGAATTCAGAAATTCAATGATTATATAGTGGGTCAGTGGAGTAACTCCCGGTCACAGCCAGATGATGCTCCGTGCTCTTCCCACATCATCCCCAATTAAACATGGCCAAATCGCGCAATTTAAACTATTCGGGCCAAAACCTCACATATAAAGCTGTCAGTTGATGTTATTCTATTATTCTGCCCTCCCGAAAATCTCGCCATACCCGCTCAAACCAAGCCTCCTCGGTAGGAATTGGACGAACCTTTGTCCATTCCACATGAACCTCCATGTTTTCATCAAACCATATCTCACAGATTTCGTCCATTAAACTATTGTCAAAGGGCTTATAGCGCCATTCATCCTCGAGCTTCTCACATGGCAGAACACCATTTGGATCCAGCACAATATATGAACCTCGGCTTCCCCCACCCCTCTCTAGATACGCCCGGATAGACTCTAAAACGGCTATGTGCGTTATCGTTAGCTCCATTACGCGGAACACTTCTAATAAATCCTCTCTGGAGGATGGAACAAGATAATCTTTCAGTCTCTTTTTAAGCATGTAAGCTTCATCAAGAGCCTTTCTTACACCTTCCAAGCTTCTAATGTGAGCAGCATAGGATGTCATACGCTCCTGAATTTCATTCTTTACCTTAATGAGCACCGTAGACCCCGGCTCCACGCGCTCGGCGAAATAAGCTAGAAGGTCTATTTTTCTCTCAAGGTCATGTTTAATCATCTTGAGAAAATCGTCTATGGGAGGCGGGTTTTCTCCATATCTTGCCGCAATATATTGCGCCGCGCGATACCCTCCAATCTGACCTGAATTTAATGCAGCCCCACCAGGCCTATAAACACCATGGGTTCCGCTCACCTCCCCAATTGGAAAAAGATGTTTTATGTTAGTGGATTCCCACCATATATTCACGGCAAGCCCCCCATTACAATGTTGGGCGCAAACAGCAATCTCAAGAGGCTCTTTAGTAAGGTCTATTCCATGCTCAGCATATACTTGAACGGCTTGCGGATTCATTTTCTGAAGCCTCTCAATGGGCGTTCCAAAGAGAGCATCCGACTTTTTAAGATACTCATAGGCTACCTTTCCGAGATCTTCAAACCTAAATCCCGTAATATTCCGTCTAAAATCGAGAAAAACTCTCCTGCCAAGCTTGACAGTTTCCCTGTAAACTAGAAGGTCTATAAGGGATGAGCCATAATTCTCAATTTTTCTTGCATCAAAAGGCCACTCATAACCCTTCAAAAATATGCACGTGGCGAGAACACCGACAGAAGGAAAGAAATCGATAAGAAATTCCCTTTCATCTCCCCCATCCTTGTCAGTTGATATATAAGTTGGAATAACTTGCTGGTAAGTTCCTGAAACATTCCATCTAAATTTCACCGAAGCAAGACCAAACTGAAATTCAGACATGTTCCTCGCCCTAGCACCTATTTCAAGCGCAAGCCCAATACAACCCCTCTGCGTCTCTGGATAAACAGAAGACTTAAAAAGCGCACCTGGACCACCAGTTGCGAAAACAAGATTTGTGCAGTTAAACAATACCATACCAAAGTTCTCATCATTGATTTTATCCTTGTTTAAGCAGAGAACACCCACAACTTTATCCCCGTGCCTAAATAATGAGATCGCTTCATGCTTATCAAAAATCTCAATCCCCAAGGATTTAACCTGCTCAAGAAGACGCTCATGCATCATCCATGATGTATAGGGTCCAGCAGAGGTGCCGCGCCCTTTTGGATCATGATCTGTCTTGTAGCCTATATATGCGCCATAGCGGTCATGGGGGAATGGAACTCCTATTTGGACAAGATGAAAGAACTCTTGGGCTGATAGTGTTGCTTCTACTAGAGCTATGTCGCCGTGCATTGCCCCGCCTGAAAAGAGCGTATGGGCCATTTCATAGGGGCTATCGCTTATTGTGCCACATAGCGAAATCTTATAGTAGGTTTGCTTATCTGACCCGGAATTTCTTGATGTCCCTCCATAGAGATTTTCCGTAACTACCGTTATATCCTTTTGCCCATTCATGAAGAGATGAACAGCGCAATTTAAGCCAGCCGCTCCGCTCCCTAAAATGACGGTGTTAAAGGAGTAGACTGGTATCTTGAAGCCTTTAACTTCAATAAAATCTACATTCATAACCGACTATAACCTCCGTAAATGGAAGCCACCATCAACGTTAAAAACCTCTCCCGTGGAAAATGGAAAGTAGCCCTTAGCAATTGCTACTACAGCCTTTGCTACATCTTCTGGTCTTCCCCAGCGTTTAATTGGGGTAAGCCCTTCAGCTATAAGCCTATCATATTTCTGCTTGACAGGCATAGTCATGTCCGTGAGAATTATCCCCGGCCTTATTTCATACACCCTAATGCCATACTCAGAAAGTCTATGAGCATAAAGTTTTGTCATCATACTTACACCCGCCTTTGAAATGCAATATTCTGCCCTCTCCGGCGACGATGTGTAAGATGATATAGAAGATATGTTTATGATTATGGGGTCGATATCACCTCTTTCCTTCTTTAGCTCTATCATCCACTTTGCTATTAACTGAGTTAAGAAAAACGGTCCCTTCAAATTTATCGCCATAACTCTATCAAAGCTTTCCTCCGTTACCTCAAGGATGTCTCTCCTAACCTCTGGCGCGACTCCAGCATTGTTCACTAAGATATCTATTCGTCCAAACTTCTCTTTCAGCTCTTTCAATATTAAATTCCGGTCTTCCCCGATTGAAACATCAGCTCTAATATAAATTGCTTTAACACCAAAAGATTGAATTTTGTTAATGAGTGGTATTACTTGCTCCTCCGGTGACCTACCATTGATAGCTAAGTTAAATCCATTTTGTGCAAGCTCTAAAGCAATTGCAGCACCTATTCCCCTAGTAGACCCCGTCACTAACGCTACAGGGCGCTCGCTGATCTGATTTATATGTGAACTCAACATAATTCCACTTGCCATTAATGCTCTTTTCAGTAGACAAGCCTTTCTACGGAAGATGGGGATTTAAATGTTGCGAAACGTTTTATCAATATTAAGTTTATTATTGCGGAACTCTAGAATATATTCGTGAGAGGGCGAGGGTCGGATATAAAGAGTGGTTAAGCTAGTTATTCCAGAACCAGTTTCAGGCGGAATTCTCCTAACATATAGGTGCACGAATGAATGTAAACACTGCATGTATGCATGCTCTCCAAGATGGAGAAGCGACTGGATAAACTTGAGGGATGCTGAGAGAATTCTAGAGAGCATCTCTAAATTCTTTAGGAGACAGTATCCTAGAGACTTCAGTCGGGTGGGAGTTAACCTGGGCTTACATTTCACTGGCGGCGAGCCATTCCTAAATTTTGACCTACTGCTAGAACTAGTTAAATTGGCTCATGAACTCGAAATACCATCCCTCTTTGTTGAGACAAACTGCTTCTGGTGTACTAATGATGAGATAACCGAGAAGAATCTTTATAGGCTGAAGGAAGCTGGCTTAAATGGCATACTCATCAGCGCCAATCCATTTATTGTTGAGCAGATACCATTTGAGCGCATAGATAGAGCCGTTAGGATAAGTAGGCGCATATTCGGCGAGAACGCCCTAATATACCAGGATCTCTTCTATAATCAGTTGAAGATGATAGGCTTAAATGGAACATTATCGTTTGAGGAATACTTGTCCATAATGCGTGGGAGAGATCCAATGGGCTTATATGCTGGATTAAGTTATCCATCGATGCTTCTCATGGGAAGGCTCCCATATCGAATAGGCTATCTCTACAGAAAGTATCCGGCTAAACAATTCTTTAGTGAATCATGTCTAAAGGAGCTCACAAGGAATTGGCACGTTCACATTGATAATTACTGCAATTATATAACTGGCTATTGCGCCGGCATATCCTTAGGAGATGCAAGAAACCTGGAGATGATGTGCCAGGACGGTATAAAATTAGAGGAAAACCCAATAATTGAGAAATTAATATCGCCAGGAGGTGTAGGAAGACTCTTTAAATACGCATCCGAAGAGTATGGCTATAGGGAGAGGGAAGAAGGTTACATATCAAAGTGCCATCTGTGTCTCGATATAAGAAGGCATCTTGTGGAGCAAACCGACGAGTTCAAAGAACTAAAACCGAGAGAGTTCTATGAGCATCTGTAGAGTTCAAGACGTTTTCAGCATTATTACATGCATAAATTTTAGGCAAATATATTCTCAATAAATTTTTAACCTCAAAAAATAGAATATTTTGTGATAATTGGCACATTTGCTGGGGATTCTGATAAGCAGAGTGGTTCTATGACCCCTCAAAAAATCTCATCCTTAAGGAAAAGGGTCGAGGGAGAGTTTTCTGAGGAGGAAACGGGCATAACCAAACTTATTGATACGTTAATGAGGAGTTTTCTGAGGGCTGATAGCGACTATGGTGCAATAGCTGACATAAAGACTGACATAAACCATATTTACGGACTTGTAAAGAACTATATTTCCGAGGAAAGATTAGACGTGTATGCGCTAAAGCTCGAGGACCGCATACTCATGTCAAAGACAAACGTGGGCTTTGATGAACTTTATGAGGTTATAAGAGAGCGCTCAAATTTAAAGGAAAAAAGTGGCATGGTGGAGATTTGGGACGACCAGGAAAATAAGATACTGCACTTCCTAATTATACCTTTAAGAAAGCATTTTCCAATAGAATATTCAACCGAAGCCGAGAAGGAGAAGATTATAAATACGCTCTTGAAGGAATATGCGGATATCTAAGCACTTAAGAAGGCTTTTATCGTCGAGGCTTCTCCCTCTTACCTACAACAAGGTCTTTAAGCGCTATTCCATTAACCGTTACAACCTTCCATCTTACTCCGGGAATGTCTCCCATAGAGCGCCCTCTTGAGCCACCTATACCCTCAATAATAACCTCATCATGCTCATCAACAACATTTAAGGCTCCATCGCCAGGTAAAAAAGCTGTCACAACCTTACCATTCTTTATCAGCTGAACCCTCACACATTTTCTTATTGCGCTGTTGGGCTGCTTACTCTCACGCCCAACCTTCTCGAGGACTATCCCACGCGCCATTGGAGCGCCTTCAAGGGGGTCTGATTTAACGTCCAGCATGAGCATGCGCCTTTTATAATATATGCTCTTCCAACGCATTTTCTTCCTTCTTTCAATTAGCTTTCTTGCCGCAAACTCACCTCTAGTTTTCTTAGCCATATTTAGCTCCCTATCATTCCAATTATTTATATTTGCCAATTCGCGTTTCTAATTATAAACATTTCGTTGTGTTTCCAGCATTGATGAAGACTAAACTATTAGGACATTGCTTATGTTAAAATAGCGCTTCGCCAAGAATCTTATTTTCTCAGCATTTCGGCCGTTCTTTCCTATCGCTATTCCTTTATCCTTGCTGTCAACCGAGACTACAGCTATCGTGCTTCCATCGGGTTTCTTAGTTATGCGTACCTCCTTAACATTTGCTGGCTTTAAAGCATTCTTTATGAGCTGAACAGGGTCATCGGAGAACTCAACCACCTCATATTTTTTGCCAGTAATCTTTTCGAGCAAAGCGATGTTCTTTCCACCCTTGCCTATGGCTATGCCAGCATCGCCCTCCTTAATCACAAAGATAACCCTATCAAATTTCTGGTCAATTATGCAGTCTCTAACCATGGCGCCAGTTATAGACTCGAAGAGTCTCATATACTCAAGCTCGTCATTTGTGAGACGTATACCCCTAGACATTTCCACCACCCACAAACCTAAGTATATCAGAATCACCCGGGTCTCTAATTGCTAAAGCGGCAACTGAAAAAGGTTTTCCACATGCTGAACCTAAATCTAGGCTTGAGCCAGGATAAATAAGAACCGGGATGCCGGAGAGCTTACAGTAATACTCAATTTTCTCACGCCTATCTCTTGGGCAGTTAGCTGCAACAATTGCTAGCCTAATCTTCCCAGTCATAGCATTCTTTATAGTGACATTCGACCCAAATAAAATTTTCCCAGTCCTAACAGCTATACTGAGGGACTTGTCAATCTCGCCCTTACTAAGCCCACTCATACCTACTCACCCTCCTCACTAGATGATTTAATCGCGGAAGGCGCAGTCATGTAAATATCGACCAGACCAGTTCCCACAGGTATAGCCTGTCCGACTATAACATTCTCAGTTACGCCTTTTAGCGGATCGGTTTCGCCCTTAACCGCCGCCTCTACGATGTTTGGAACCGTTATTTCGAATGCGGCTCTAGCTAGAACGCTGGGTTTCTCGCCGCTAACTCCATGCCTTCCTATCTGCCTAACGTTTCCGGTTGCCGTCATTACGTCAGCTACGAGCATTATGTGTCTCACGTCGACATCTAACCCTTGCTCCTCAAGTACGCCCATAGCCTCCTCGATGATGGCGTTTCTAGCGGCCTCTATCCCCAGCGTCTTCTCTATCTCATGTATGTTGTTTGTGGTGGTTCTCGTTGGGTCTACGCCTATAACTTCGAGAACCCTCGGTAAGTTAGAGCCGTCCGTCTTTATAATCCACTCGCCCTTCTCTTCAGATACGTAAACCCTCTTAATTCCCGGTATACCCTTTATATGATAAGATAATACCTTAGTTAGGAGTTTCTTAGCATCCATCTTCTTCTTGGGCTCAATCGACATCATTTCTCCTTCAAATGTTATGGAGCAGCCGGGTATGTTAACTATTCCCTTAAGTTCATCTAATGTTATACCGCGCTCCTGCATCTCACGCATATCAAGCTTAACAACTACTCCGCTGGTTTCCGGATTAATATACGTCATCTCGGAGATATCTTCAATAGTTGTATACAGTATTTTCCGAGCTACCTCGGTTGCTTTCTCTCGGCTTCCCCCATGCTCCTCATCCAGATATATCGTCATTATAGGTGTTGAGGGCTCCCTTCTCGCATCAACAATCTCTATTAAGCGTGGAAGGCCGAGGGTTACATTCTGCTCCCTAACACCAGCATAGTGGAATGTTCTTAGAGTCATTTGCGTTCCGGGTTCACCTATAGACTGTGCTGCAACGATACCAACAGCCTCTCCCGGCTCAACGAGAGCCCTCTTGTAGCGCTCTAGAGCTAGCTTAACAGTTAGGTCAACACCCTCTTTACTTAGGTTAGAGGTGGAGAGCCCCTCTATAAGCTCACGCACAAGAAGCAGTGTAAGCTCATTCTTAACTCTATTCACTCTCTCCTCAATGTAATCTCTGGGAGCCGGCTCACCAACCTCAACCATGAGCCTAACCTGCTCAATAAGCCTAGCAACATTAACCGCCTTGCCATGGTCGCTTTTTGCAGGGTCCACACCATCCTCACCATACTTGAATTGAATTATTTCGCCCAGCGGATTCCTAACCGTTCCATCATATTCAACACGTAAGTGCTCCAGAGCGTTAATTAGCCTTCTCTGCATATAGCCGCTCTGCTGTGTCCTAACAGCGGTATCAACTAGACCTTCACGTCCACCCATAGCATGGAAGAAGAACTCTATTGGGTCTAAGCCATCTCTATAGGATGAATAGACGAAGCCCCTTGCTTTCGGCGATGGGTCTCCAATCTCAAAGTGCGGTAGGGCCCTCTCAAGGTAGCCGCGTATGACACGCTTTCCTCGAATTGACTGCTGGCCCAAAATTGCTGTCATCTGCCCAATATTGAGCGTTGAGCCCCTTGCACCAGTCTTCGTCATTATTATGCCAGAATTATCAATCTCAAGGTCCTCTTCAGCGACTTTACCAGCCTTCTCACGAGCTTCAGCCAGCTCATTCATGACATAAAGCTCAAAGGAGTCTAAAAGCGTCTGCCCAGGAAGCTTCTCTAGGGTTCCTTCACGTAAAGCCTTAGTTAAACTCTCTATTCTCTTCTCAGAGTTCTTCACTATTTGACGAATCTTCCTTCTCGCCTCGGCCGAAAGGTCTAGCTCGTCAAAGGAGTATGTGAAGCCGCGCATGGATATGAGGCGTGTAAGAAGCCGACTAACTTGGTTGAGGAATTTTCTACCGGCTTCTGTTCCATAATCCTTTATTATCCTATGTAGGATGCTCTCCGACTTTTCAGCCCCAATAGAATTCTTATCGATGACGCCTTTAATTAAGACGCCATTCTTAATGACGACGTAAGCATCATAGGGACACTCATCCTTTAAGCACACCTCACAATTCCTACAGACGCTCGCCTTAAGTGTGTAATTGAAGTCCCTGGGGAGAAAGAGGCTGAATATTTGCTTTCCAGTCCAGAGGGGTTTAGGCTCTTTAACGGCTGGTTCGGGTAGTGGACCATCATACTCGGCGGCAGCCAGAAGCTGGCAGACTTCCCTTTTATCTAAGAGTGTTGATTTTCTGGTTAGGAGAAAAGCTGCCGTTATAAAGTCTCTAATGGCGCCTATTATTGGACCGCCAAATCTAGGTGAGAGTATGTGGTCTTGAACTTGCATGAGCAGGCGAGCCTCGGTCTGGGCCTCCTCGCTCTGTGGAACATGGAGGTTCATCTCGTCCCCATCGAAGTCGGCGTTATAGGGTGGGCAAACACATAAGTGTAGCCTGAAGGTTTTATATGGAAGAACCTTAACATAGTGGGCCATTATGGACATTCTATGCAGTGAGGGTTGCCTATTAAATATGACGATATCTCCATCCTGTAGATGGCGCTCAACAACAAAGCCCGGCTCAAGGGCTTCAGCAAGCTTCTCCCTATCAGCAACAAATTCGAGCCTAACCCTCTTCCCATCAGGTCTAATAATATATAGCGCTCCCGGATATTTGTCCGGACCATTCTTTACGAGCTCACGGAGCCTCTCAATATTCCACGGAGTAACCTTCTCCGGTACTGTTAATCTCATGGCCACGCTTATTGGGACACCAACCTCATTTATGTCTAAGTTTGAGTCTGGACTAATAACTGTGCGGGCTGAGAAATCAACCCTCTTACCGGATAGGTTGCTTCTAAATCGGCCCTCCTTACCCTTGAGGCGCTGCGATAATGTTTTAAGTGCCCTTCCAGAACGATGCCTTGAGGGTGGTATGCCTGAAGACTCATTATTAAAGTATGTGGTTACATGATACTCCAGAAGCTCAGATAAATCTTGAATGATAAGTGTGGGCGCACCCGCCTCAATATTCTCCTTAAGTCTCTGATTTATCCTAATTATGTCGACAAGCTTATGTGTTAAATCATCCTCAGACCTTATTCCAGACTCAAGCGTTATGGATGGCCTAACATAAACTGGCGGAACCGGTAGCACTTGCAGTATCATCCATTCTGGACGGGCATATTTCGGGTCAAAGCCCAAAAGCTCGAGGTCTTCATCCGGTATTCTCTCAAATCTCTCGCGTATCATGCTTGCCGTTAAGCGCTGCGAGCCCTCCTTCTCAGTATACTCATGGAAGATTGTTGGCTTAATGAACTCTATTTTATATTGTTTTGCGCCACAATATGGGCATTCGCGGTTTCTCTTCGCCTCCTCAAAAACCCTATTATAAAATGAGTCCGGAACATGCCCAATTATCTTCTTCAACCTCTCCATCCTAGCCCTAAGCGCCTTAGTGGTCTTCTCCGGGAGCAATATGCGCCCACAATTCCTACATATGGCTTGGAGTAAATTATAGATTATCTCTGCAAACTCCACGTGTATTATTGGCACGGCAAGCTCGATGTGCCCGAAGTGTCCGGGGCATTTTGCGGATGTGTTTCCACAGGTTCTACATCGCTGTCCAGGCTCTAGGACGCCTAGGCGGCTATCCATGAGCCCGGATGGTATTACCGCCCCATCCTCATCGTAGGTGTCAGCTGTTTGAATTTCGACAACAGACATCTTCCTTATCTCTTGTGGAGATAGTATGCCGAATTTTATCTGGTCTATTACTTTTTGATATGCTTCTTCAACCATTGACATTTTTACGCTCTCTCCCTTAACTTAAGTCTGGGTGCGATACATAGGCTCATTAATTCTTGTAGGAGGAGCTTGAAAGCATATGAGACTATGACTGGCGAAACCTCCGCTTTATCTCCACATAAGTGGCACATATACTTTCTCTGTTTCATATCGTAATAGGCTATGAAGCCGCAGTTCTCACAAACATACAGCACATACTTATCCGATTCTTCAAGAAGCCTATCCTGGAGGAGCATTGCGGCGCCATGCCCAATAAGACAGTCTCTCTCCATCTCGCCAAAACGTAATCCACCGCCTCTCGCTCTTCCCTCAGTTGGCTGCCTCGTTAGCATCTGCACTTGACCCCTAGCTCTCGCATGTATTTTATCAGCCACCATATGATGTAGCTTCTGATAGTAAACGACGCCCATAAATATGTCAGCTACATATTTCTCGCCGGTCACACCGTTATAGAGAACCTCACGTCCAGTATAACTAAAGCCAAGGTTTATGAGCATACGCTTAAGGGCCTCACCCCTCCTCTTGCCGACAAACGGTGTTCCATCCATAAACTCGCCCTTTAAAGCGGCTATTTTTCCAGCCATCGACTCGAGAAACTGGCCAATCGTCATCCTTGAGGGTATGGCATGTGGGTTAATTATAATGTCTGGAACTAAGCCGTCAACACTGAAGGGCATATCTTCCTGAGGAACAATCATACCTATAACGCCCTTCTGCCCATGTCTAGAGGCAAACTTATCACCCAATTCCGGTATGCGCTCATCTCTAACCCTAACCTTCACTAACCGGTTTCCTTCACTGGTCTCCGTTATGAAGACGGCGTCAACGATGCCCTTCTCTGAGGGCCTCATCTCAATAGACGAATCCCTCATTGAGGGGCCTCTAACCTCAAACTCCTTATATTCCTCAAGGAACCTTGGTGGGCTCACCCTACCTATCAGCACATCACCGCCTGAAACCTCAGCTTCTAAGCTCACTATTCCATCAGACTCCAAGAAGCGATAGTACTGTTCGCCGCGGAAGCCTCTGGTTCCAGGTTCCGGCACAGTCAGCTTATCCTTTAATCCACCCAGATACTGGCGGCACTCAGCCTCATAAAGCCTATAAAATGTGGACCTTGCAAGTCCACGTTCTATCGAAGCCTTATTAAATATTATCGCATCTTCCATATTATATCCTTCGTAGGAGAGAACCGCTACGATGCAATTTTGCCCAGAAGGTCTCAAGTCGTAGCTTATAATCTCCATTGGTTTTGTTCTTACAAGGGGCTTCTGTGGATAGTGTAATATGTGGGCGCGTGAGTCAACTCTAAATGGGAAGTTAACGGCATATATGCCTAGGGCCTGCTTTGCCATAGCCGACTCATATGAGTTTCGCGGTGACTGATTGTGCTCTGGGTATGGTATTAATGAGGCGCATATTCCAAGTATAGCGTATGGAGTTAGCTCTAGGTGGGTGTGTTTGGGGGTTAAGTCTTCTGGATATAGGGCGATGTAGGCGTTTTCCTCCTCCTCAGCGTCTAAATACTCTATTATGCCATGCTTTATTAGGTCGCTCCAGGTCCAATCTTTAGAGACAATCTTTTCGATGTGCTCCTTACGCAGTCTCGGCACACTATTATCAACTATAATTAGCGGCCTACGTATTCTACCTTCATCACAGTTAACATAAACCTCACGCTTAACACCATAAACCTCAGAGAAGTAAGCCACATTTATTTCTGGGGATATTTCACCTCTCCTCCTCGCCCTCCTCAACTCATTAACAAGTCTCTCTGGGTCCTCACAATAGCCTATTGGAACCCCATTAACGAAGACTTTAGCGCCATTAACCTTTAATGATTCATCCGCCTCGAGGAGCGGAACCACACCACGCTTATATAGTTCGTGCCTAACTTTATCGGGCTCTACACCGATAGATATTGAGGCTGATAATGCTAGATTTTTAACCAGCCCACAGTTCGCACCCTCAGGGGTTTCATTGGGACAGAGCCTACCCCAGTGCGTTGCATGTAAATCTCTGGCTTCAAAGTTAGGTTGACTGCGGCTTAAAGGTGACTGTAACCTTCGAAGGTGACTGTATGTTGAGATTAAGTTTGTTCTATCAAGGAGCTGCGTTATACCAACCTTTCCACGACCCCAATTGCCAGTTGCCAACGCGTGCTGGAGCTTCTCGGTTATTATTCCAGGTCTAACCGCTATTGATATGCTCACCATACGCTTCCTAGAGCCCATCCTCTCAAGCTGATACTTGATGTCTCGGCAGAGGTTTCGGAAAGCCACACGGAATAAGTCCGCAAGCAGTGGTCCGGCGAGCTTCAACCGCTTATTCTTGACATGGTCCTTATCATCTGGTTTCCGCCTACCAAGCTTTAGCTCAATGACTCTGGCAGCCATCTCTCCAAGCAAATAAGCTTTTTCAATTCTCTTACTCGGCGTTCTTCCAATGTGGGGCAGAAAGTTTCTGTCGAGGAGGAGCTCAGCTCTCTGTAGGCGGTAACTTTTGATTTGGCCATGAGCCACCCTATTACCAATGAATAGGAGGGCTTCCTCAACGGTGTTTACGCCAGTAGCCTCCTCAAAAGATGGCTCTAACTCGCTCTGAATTTCCTTATCTAATGAGACTGCCTCTGCTATTTCCCTATCAGATTCAAGGCCAAGCGCTCTCATTAGGACAACAAATGGTATCTCTGAGGGGACCCCTGGTATTGAAACGTGCAGAGCCCCATTAGGCTTCATGCGCATCTCGATTCTAGCCCTAAAACCAACTGTTGTTGAGAAGATTTTGGCCCTATAAACTGGCATAGCACCCTTAGTTTCAACATCAACGAGTATGCGATTTGGCGCTAAATCCTCAAGGGCGACAATAACCCTTTCAGAACCATTAATTATGAAGTAGCCCCCTGGGTCTAATGGGTCTTCACCATGTCTAATCAGCTCTTCCTCCGAGAGGCCGGAGAGGTGGCAGTATTTTGACTTGAGCATTGTTGGTAAATCGCCTATGTAAACTATCTCTTTATCCATCTCCCTTCCGCCGATTACCGGCGTCATCTCGACTGATATTGGCATCGCATACGTTAGGTTTCTTAGTCGGGCCTCCATCGGATATATCTCATGGCGTGTACCATCGACTTCGGTGACATATGGTCCATAAATAACTCCGTTCTCGGTTTCACGTGCAATAAAAACTTTACCAAATTTTATTTTGTATGGTCCCTCCGGAACCTCAATGTCTATCTCGCCAACTTCATTTATTATTTCCTGAAGCCCGTGCTCAACGAACTCATTATATGAGTCTAAATGCTGCCTGACCAGCCCTTTCTCCTCAAAGAAGGCCTTAAAAACCGTGAAAGCATCATCCGGGCTGATCAAACCTCAAACCTACCCTCCCATAAGCATTTAAGATTGCTTAAGCCATTAATATATATCAAGCTTTCCCCCATCAAACCGCCTCATTAAACGCAACCACTAAATACAACTCTAAGGGCAAAAGCTAAACAATAGATGAGATTAATAAACTTTGCCATCCAAAGAGAAAAAGATTAATTAATCATTAGCAAAATTCGCGGAAAAATGAAAGGACAAATTCTGATGAAGTGAAGATTAATGTTGAAGAGAGGGAGAGGCTATCTCAAGAGGATAGGGAGGTATCATCAGGATTTAAGTGAGAGCCACGAGCATATTCTGGAGAACAAATATGCTGCCCCTATTTTGAGCCTCATTTTTGGGGATGAGAGACTACCCTCATATTTAACTCTCCCCCTCTTAACAGCTTCAATAATGGAGTCTTCCTCGGCTACCTCTACTACCGTGTATGCATCACCAATACTTAGGGGATTATGTGCGTCGCTCCCACCAACGCCAGCAACACCAAGTCTCGAAGATACCTTCAATCCTCTACCAACATAGAGACGATAAAATGGATATGAGGCATTTAAGACCTCGATGGCATCGGGCTTACATCTCATCCACCTACCCATTTTCAGTCTCCCTATAGCTGGATGCGCTAGGATGGATAAGCCACCGTTAAACCTAACCCATTCTATTAGGCTTTCATATGAGGATGGCTTTTTCCCTCCAATGTTGGGTGGCAACCTCTCTAAGCCTATAACCAGAATGTGCCCAGCATCCGTAACAATCTCATAGCCGGGCAAAACTACTAGATGGTTATTATAGGATTTAGCCTCGAAATACCCCTCAAGAGTATCATGATCCGTTATGGCTAAGCCATCTAAACCTTTATGCTCCGCAGCCCTCAGAACATCTTTAACAGAGCCAGTTCCATCCGAATATAAGGTATGGACGTGAAAGTCTATCTTCAGATGCAAACCCAACACCCACATCATCACCAATAGGAACGGCCTAATGGACATTAACATTGCTCTCTCATATTAAGGGTTTAGAGACCGCATTCTCTCAGGACAATCTTTGCAAGCCTAACCTTATCCTCCAACGTCCTCATTATTGTATCAGCCAAAATGACCTTGATTCCGAGACCCTCTATCCTCTCCTTCTCTGCCTCATCTCTTTGGTCTAGCACAAAGACATTCAAAAAGTCCCTATATAAATGTGCAACTGAGAATGCGGAAACCTCTAACCCAAGCCCCCTCATTAGCTTATCAGCCGGACCCTTGATTGGTGCTCCAGAGACTATGGGGCTTATAGCCACTTTACACGCCCTACTCCTTCTTATCGCTTCTCTCACGTCCCTAACAGATAATATTGTGCCTATGCTTACAATTGGATTGCTTGGGCAGATGATTAGCAAGTCGCTGCTGAGTATGGCATCAATAACCCCCTCAGCTGGAGCAGCATTCTCAGCACCCACATATTTCACGCCTAAAACCCTATCCCTAGCACCCCTCCTAACTAAATACTCTTGGAAGTGCATTAAGCCAGCGTCAGTCTCAATCCAAGTCTCAAATCTATCGTCCGTCATCGGAATTATATTAACTCTTAAACCCAAGCTCCTACATATCTCTCTTGTCGCCTGAGATAACCTCAAACCCCTCTTCAGCAGCATTGTCCTATGAATATGCGTTGCAAGGTCTCTATCTCCCAGATTAAACCATGTTTCATAACCATATTTCCGCAACATCTCTAGGCAATGGAACGTGTCGCCTCTTATCCCCCAACCCTTCTCCTCATCAACAATGCCAGCTAGAGTATAGGCAACTATATCTAGGTCTGGCGAAATATGCAGACCATAAAGTTCAATATCATCCCCAGTATTAACAATAACCGTTAACTCTTCCTCTGGAACAACCCTAATTAGCCCAGAAAGAAATTTTGCGGCGCCAACACCACCAGCCAGAGCCGTTATCATAGGCTAGCACCCCAATAATTTCTAAAGGCTATTTCTTTAAGTGGCTTTCTAGGCGGAGACTCGGGGCTCTCAGCCGGATAACCAATTGTTATTAGGGCTTGAGGCTCAACATCACGCGGCATCCTCAAAACCCTCCTAACGGTCTCCTGGCAGAATAGAGGCGCACAGAACCAGCATGCGCCTAAACCCTCAGCATAAGCAGCCAAAAGAATATTCTGTATTGCAGCAGCTAAGCTCTGTGTCGCCATTAAATGCTCAAACCTCTGCCTCCGCCTATTAGGATACCTATGCATCTCCCTCATAGTAACAGCAGCGACAATAACGACCGGTGCCTCAGTAAAGCGCCTAATAGACTCCTCAGCCAGCCTCCTATAAACCTCCGAGGGAACACCATCTCTTTCAAGGTCCCTCATCCAATCAGAAGCCATAGCCTCGGCTAAACCCCTCTTCACATCCAAGTCAGTTATTATAATGAAGCGCCATGGCTGAGCATTATGAGCCGAGGGAGCCCATCTAGCAGCATCAATAACCTTAAGGAGAGCCTCATCCGAAATATCCTCCGGCGAATAAACTCTAACGCTTCTCCTACCCTTAACCACATTCCAAAAGTTCGGCATCCCGCTATCCACCACATAAGAATTGTTTAGTTTAGAAATTTAAGTCTAAGATTACTTATTTTTGAGTAATAACTTTTAAATAAGTAAAATCTCTCACGAATAAAAGATAATGGTGGTGGAGATGCTTCGCAGAAAAAGTGTGGTCCTTGCTTATATAGCCGTATTTTCGAGCCTATCTCTAATCCTAGCAACAGTAAGAGCTGAGGTTCCCTTCCCGCCGCTCCCCTATCTGAAGTTCGATTTTGCCGAAGTCCCCGTTATGATGGTTTTTATGCTCGGTGGACCGATTTCAGCTTTAATCGCCGAAACTATTCATTGGATTGGGCTGATTTCTAGGGGCGGATGGCTTGGACCAACAATGAAGTTTTTAGCAGTGACACCAATGATTGGTGGCTTTTGGATTGGAATTAAGACCGGAATAAGACTGTTAAGGGGGCATAGGAAAATAAGTCTCAGAAGAATTTTCCTCTCAGGAATGATTATCGGAATAATCTTGAGGGTCATCGTCTGCACTTTCACCAATATTATGCTTTTCCTCTTCATATCTCCAGGATACCTTCAATTCGCGGAAGCAACCCTTAAAACCGTAGGCATAAAAGTTACTTCCACCCTTGACGTTTGGATATGGACCCTCATGCTAACTGGAATCTTCAATGCTATTCATGTTCCTCTATCCTCAATCATATCCTTGCTTATATTAAAGGCGGCTTTAAGGAAGATACCAATAATAGCGAAAGAGATATGGCTCCTGCAACTATGAGAGAACTATCGCTCCATTATATCAAATAGTTCATTGGTTGGTTTACATATAATCTCGAGGGCTTTTCGCCTAGAATCCTCTTCAGTGCGCATGCCCTTCAGGTCCTCAAGAACTTCCTTTTTAAGTCTCATCTCAAGAACTCTACCATTCTTAACAAATCTCACATATATTGGATTTCCATCCCTAATCTCAATATTTCCCTTCCCCATCGTGCATCCAGTGGCAACCTGAATCCCATCAATGAAACAGGAGTAGGGAGGCTTAAGTCTCGTTTCAACAATCACTCTAGTTTTAAAATAATCTTTGCCGAGAACTTTATTAGAAAGCAATCCAGCCTTTAAACCTAATATAAGAAATGGACCAAGGTGACCATGAAATTTTACGGCATCCTCTAACAGGATACTTGTAATATCATCAGATTCTTCACCCAAGCGTCTTCCTCCAGATTTCGATGGTTCTTAGTATTACGATTTTATGAATAAGTATTACTAAAACTTTCCCCTAAAAATAACTTACCCTTTCTGCAGCCACTCCATTATCTGCTTGTCCAGAGGTCTCGTCTTACGTGTTCTACGCCTAGGTTTAAGCGGATACCCACCCATCGCCCTATAAGCTGCTTCTGCAAGACTATCAGCTTCCCCCTCCCTAAATTCCCGCCAGCCTGGGTTATGCCTAAAACCTTGTGGATTAATCCATTCCAAAGTGAATTTATCAAGGTCCTCTGGTTTCATACAAATGCATACCACGTTTAGTTCTCGATGAAAGCTTAATGGGCATGTGAAGACCCTCGTTAAATCCATTTTATTCTCAATTTTTACTTTGCCGTTGAGGGATAACTCCGTGAGCTTTAGAGAAATCTTGGTGTTCACGTATTCAACGATGGCGTATGCTAAGTCTAGGGGATTGTATTTTTCAAGTAAATTTTCTGATATGCTTCTCTCGTTTATGTGAATGTGGCATCCATTCCCAGACCATTTGACATAAACTGACCTCTTAACCCCCCACTCATTTAAGAAGCATATTATTTCCCTAGCAATACGAATAGTCTCCCTCCAATTTGATAATTCGCTATCAATATCCCATGTTGGCGTGCAGTAGGCGATGTTCTCTAACCTATATATATTCTCAGGGCTTTGGAGTTGCCTATAGACATTTGCCGTCGCATAGATTGACCTCAGCGTGCCATTGTTTACCTTAAGCATGTCTTCTAGACGCTCAATCCTAATGGGCTTACTCCCAATATACCTCCTAAAAATTAGGTTGCCACTTGAACTCGTATAATGAAGAGCAACCCATCTCCTCCTACAGAAATCCACAATCTCCTTTTGAACATCAGGGCGCAGGTAATGTTCTGGATGGCTCAAGGTATTTCCGCTTCCCTTCTCTCAGCAGCCTTCTGAATGCGCTCTATAACATGTCTAGGTAAGGATATATCTTCCCTTCTCATCTCAACGGGCTTAACTATTGTTAGACCTCTACCAGGTCGGATGGCAATCTCATACATTTGTAGGCTGTGGTTCGTCTGGCGCATCTTCTCAACAAGAATATAGCGCTTCAAAACACCATTCCTAACGGACCTACGGAACCTTATTATGCCATCAGCTATATGCTCAACACCCCAACCGAACGCCTCGGAGGTTGTTATGGCATACTGCGATGTCGCCATAACGGTGAAGTCCCATTTAAACAGAACCTTCTTCACAAAATAAGAGTATCTTCTGGCCATAGCAGGCTTATCAAGCCAGAAAGCCGAGAGCGAATCGATTACCAGGCGGGCCCTACCATAACCCAGAGCCTTCTTAGCCTCAATAACCTTGTTCACGAGCTCCTCAATCTCTAGGCTTTGAAGCGACCATTCATCCTTCGCGCCCATCAACGCATCAATAATAATTAGCTTTTTCTCAGATATCCCCCTGGAGAAATCAAATCCAAACTGGGAAGCCTGCATGATTATTGAATCCCGACTCTCCTCAGTAGTCACGTAAATGCACTTATCGCCCTCTCGAATCCCCTGAGCAATAAAATGTATGCACAATATTGTCTTTCCAGTTCCAGGTTCGCCTGTAATGGCCACCGTGAAGCCCTTTGGTATTCCACCCTCCAGCATAGCATCCAATTCTGGAACACCGGTTGATAGGCGTTCAATGGACATCCGGGTCACAAACCTATGATTAATACTACTACGGTCTACGGCTATAAACATTTACTGATTAAGCCAAAGCTTCGTGAAAAACTTCTTTTAATCCTCAAAATGCCGGGTTTAGAACATGTTTGGCTTCATGTTCAAGTATACTAGGGGGCCTTTCTCCTTAGGTAAGCGCATTATTTTGCCGCTTACCGCATTATATATGCTCAGTGGGTTTATCGCTATGGGAACCACATTCTTATTTCCTCTTGAGATACGCTTTGCTATCTCGTCGATTATTATATTCTCGGCTATAAAATCCACCATGCATATTTCGCCCTGATTTATAAGTTTCCTTATAGCCATGCTTTTTAGCTCGCCCCTATAATCCATATCTTGATAGAGTTTTCTTGCCCTTCGAATTTTCTCAGCATAATCTGGGGGTAACTCAAACTTTGTTGAGAGAACTCTAACTCGCTCCCGCCACTTTTTAAGCCACATACCGGTCCAGAAGTTTATTGAAACCTTTAGGTCCTCCGGTCTACTCCTTAAATATTCATCAAGGTGTCTGTAAACCACTCGATTATCATCCGTGTTTAACTTAACTTTCAGCCAAGTCTCTAGGTCTCTAGAGGCATATAGAACGAGCTGATGGTCCAGGGTATATGGTTTAAACTGTGGAATGTGGGATTCTAGCTCCTCTATGAGAAGTGAAAGGAGCTTGTTGCGGAAGTTCACCACACTCATTAGATGCACTCACACTACTATGATGTGTGTAAAGCGGAATTTAAAAGTTGCTCAATAAACCTTATAAGGGCAGGTCGGCTAATCGCGGAAGACCATCCCTCGCACCCATTCTCATTAGACATCTTGAAGCAACAAAGTTCCCCAGAATACCACATTCTTTCAGATTTTTCCCTCTAAGAAGCCCATATATAAAGCCAGCACAGAAGGCGTCTCCAGCACCAGTTGTGTCAACAACCTCAACCTTAAATGGCTCTATTATATAGCTTTCGCTGCCATCGGTAATATAGCATCCTCTCTCCCCCAATTTAACCGCCACTATTTCAGCACCTTCCCTGAGCAGTATTTCAGCACCCTCACGATAATCTCTGCCAGTCAGGAGCTGTATCTCCATCTCGCTCGGTAGAATGGCATAACATCTCCTTATAAGTGGTCTAAGGGCATCTAAGCCCCTACGGGCATAAATTAATCCTGGGTCTAAGGTTACTTTTATCTCAGAAAAATTTTCTACAATCTTTTTCTGAGCATTAAATGGTTCGTCTCCAGCGAACGATGTTAAATGTAAAAATTTTGCCCCCTTAATATAATCGAGGTTTATCTCCTCATATCTTAACGTGTTATTAACTCCAGGGTCAAGATAAAGCGCCCTATTTCCCCTTCGGTCCACAAAGCCGATAACTGAGCCGCTTCTACCAGTCCTGGAAACTATTATTCCCCCAGTATCCACACCCTCGTCCATAAAGGACTTTATAAGGAGTGAGCCCTCCCTATCATCGGCGACCTTACCAATATAACCCACCCTCACACCTAAACGTGCAAGACCAACAGCTGTATTTGCCGCCGAGCCGCCGGGAGACTCCTTAAAGTCTAGTATTATGCTCTCCTCGTCAGCTCCAGCCAGCCTATCAACCCTATAAAGTTTATCAACATTTAATGCTCCAAAACAGATAACCTCAAACCCCATCTAGGATACCCCTCAAATAGATTTTGTATTTGCCAAGTTTTCCGCCATAATTTCCGGCTGAAACCCTAACTACCCCTCTGGTCGCCAAGACTTCTTTAATGCCAACCCTCATCGCCTTCTTAACGTGGTCTAACGTTAATCCATTTATGACTATTTCCGGGATATAACGAACCCCCTCCGGAACCTTCGATTCAGGACCAAGTTTATCCTTAAGTGAGGGACAATAGGGATGGTTTGTTGTTGGACCTATATGTGGGAACTTTGTTTCTGGCTTTGAGCCGGCTGAGCATATATCAAATGGTGTGATGACGCCCTCAACTTGCCTTATGGCTTTTAGGGCTCTTCTCCCAGCCTCTAGAACCGCCTTCTTTGTTCGGCACATATACCAGAAGTTTCCGCCCATAACGCCGCGCCCATAACCTAAGTATCGCTCAATCTTAAAGTCTGGAACCATTATCGGCACAATTATCATTTCACGACCATACTGCTCCTCAATCCACTCGTATCCATCCCCACAGTGTCCAATAAACTCTAATGTATCAATTTTACCTATAGGATTTGGGCATGCGTCGAAGACGGCTGTGAATGGCTTAACGAGAATGTCTTGCCTAATTCTATAAGAGAACTCTCTATAAAACCTTCTAATAATCTCCTCCAAAGGCTTTCTCTCATCCATCCCACTCCAAAACTGCAGTATCACGCCTAAGCGCCCATCCGGAGTCTCACTTTTAGGAACCCAGCGTTCTATTCCACCTTCAATCCGACCTATGACTGTTGATGGTGTTGCAGTTGAATCTTCGGCAGCCTTTATAAGCGTGCTTCTATCGTAGGCTGTAACTAGTATCCTAAAGTATAATCCATCAAAAGCCTCCGCATAAGTATCCTCGATAAACGCATTCAATTATCACACCACCTAGAAGGAATGCAAGAAAATATAATAAAAAGATGGGTTATTTAATGCTTTAAGGGTTTGAGACTTTACTTCTTAGACTCCTCAGCCTTCTTCTCTTCACCCTTCTTCTTTCTCTTTCCTCCACAGCAAGACATAAAGGATTCCTCCATCACTAATTTTTCATCTAACCCCCTTTAACTTTTTATATTAGCGCTGCATACATTGCATGCAAAAGGAGAATGCTAATTGTTTATTTAACCCAGCGTTCCTATGGCTTCTCCCCTAACAGTCTTCCTAAATGCTGTACTTTCATGCATCAAACGCTCCATGTTTTTTGGGGTTATCCTCTCAACCCATGGGGCTCTTTCTGGATATAGGCTCCTTAGGCGCTCAAGTAATGGAGGGCTACAATAGTCCTCTAGCACCGATATATCCCAGTTCTCTGCTAGGCTGAGCACGTGCTCCTTCCCAAATTTTCTAAACTGCTCAGCTAATACTGCCAGCACGATTGTATGATGTGATAGAACTGCAATCTCAGCCTCCCTTATAGCATATTGATTCCCATTAAATGACACCGTTAAGCCCCCGTTATTTCTAACGAGCCTAAACGGTTCAACATCAGTTATACTATCACCGACGTAGATTATTGAGGAGAGGTCTCTACCGAAGATTGACGCAATCTCCTTAACAGCCCTAGCCTTTTCATATCCCCCAATGGGATTAATCTCCCTAAGCGCCAAACCTATCTTCATTTGAGAGATCTCTCTCCAAAAGATTTCATCAAGGCGCTTTATCACCCTCTGGGTTTCGAGAGGCAAATCACCCAAAGATTTTGCGCTGGGAGGAATCTCTATCATCGGCATCTCAACAATCTCCTTTCTTAGGGCCTTTATGCGCTCCGCCTCATCTGAGGATAATTCATACTTGTCGATGTTGATTTTTGTGCAGTAAACGTTCTCTTTTGGAAAGCCTATGGCATCACACAAAGCATCTATATATGGCTCATAGCTTGTGCTAACAATAAAGGTAGGCATAATCGACCTAATATAACCCAGCGTATCACCAGCCCCAGGAATCAGCAGTAGCGTTTCCATAGAGAATTTCTTCATTAAACCATTTGTTGCTCCATAGGCTTTCAAGAAAGGCACAATTAGCTTAAGCGTATCACCAGCCTTATATCCCGGCCTCTTAACTATGTCGGCTAGGACATCATCATATCTGCTTATTAGCGTAAAGAAGCGGTCTCCTTTTGGTATAAGCCAACTTGAAAGCTCAAATGCATTATCATTCTTAGATACTGGACCCTCACAATCCGTCACAAAAATCCTCATCATATGCGCTTCCTCAGCATCTCCATATGCCTTATACTTCGTTCGATATGCTCCCTTGAGGCTATATCCATCCTATTCCAGAGAGCTCCACCCCTAATGGCTCTTATTCCCTCCATGGCTATCTCACGGGCACTTTGGATATCGTCAGCGATGCCAAGAGTGCACACAGCCCTAGAAGAGAGAGCATAAAACTTTCCATCCTCACGTATCTCCATCGAGCCCGGATAAACCCTAATATTATCGCCATATTTGGCTGAAAGCCCCTCAGCCTCATCTAGGATTACTGGCGTGCCTATCTCACTCCTGTTAACTAAATGCGGGAAGGCATCTATATACCCGCCATATTTCGGCGGCACCTTATAGACCACCACAGCGGCCTTCTCCTCAACATCAACATGGGTTAGAGTCCCCTCAATTATCCTAAAGCAGATATCAACGAAATCATCCTTTAGGAGTGGTAATATGGGTATTATTTCCGGGTCTCCCGGCCTACTGTTGTTCTCAAGTATCATAGGTCCTTTGCCAGTATGTATAAATGCCTCGTAAAATGGTACTCCGCGAAGATTCGGGTTTGAGCCGCCTCCCTTAAGCCTCTCAAATATCCTCTCAACGATTCTTTTCTCTTTTTCCCAATCCTCAGGTCTCATGAATGGTAGAATATTTCCCCTATCTTTATATGTTCCCATGCCTCCAGTGTTTGGCCCCCTATCGCCATCAAAGGCCCTCTTATAATCTCTTGTTTCAGGTAATGGGACAATATGTTTACCATCACAGAACGCTTGGAAGCTTGATTCCTCACCCTCAATCTTCTCCTCAACTATAACTGGGCCCACCTTAAAGTTTGCTAGAAAATGCTCCCATATCTCATCACGGGTGTTAAAGTGGTCTCCCCAAACACCTACACCTTTACCAGCAGCTGGCGCATCCGGCTTAACAGCAACCTTATTATCAAGCTCATCAAGCCATTTGAACAAATCCCTTTTTACATCGCTTAGGTCTTTGTAGTCTTTTGGGTCAAATATTTTGAATCTCGGATTCACCTCCGGAACAACCTCTTGAAATAGGAGTCTCTGAGCGACTTTACTCCTCTCAAGAGCATATACTTTTGTCGGACAAATCATAGGTATGCCCAGATTACCCTCGATAAGGTCCCTTACTCCTTCAATTATCGGCTTCTCTGGACCAACTATGCCAAAGTCTATTTCATCCCTATGTTTCTCAGCAAATTTATATATAGATTCAACATTTAAGTCTGGGATTACGACATGCTCCTTAGCCCTCTTAACGTTAAATGGATTCCTCTGCCTATCAGCGATATAAAGGTCAACTTTATACTCCCGACTCCTCAGAAATGCATCCACTATGGCAGCTTCTCTAGAACCATAGGAGACTACGAGTATGCCAACCCGTTCCATTAACGCAGCACCACAATAATTGAGTTAGCATGCGCCACTGTAAAAATGTTTTTGGCGATTTAAGAACCATTTATAAACTTTGATAGATTGGACTGCTTTTCGCTCTTGCCGCTCTCGAAAAGCGAGTCTATTTCCTCTTCAATTAGGGTTAAGCGTTGGATGTAATACTCTGACATGCCATACTTCTTAACTAGGCGCCATGCATCCTCCAGATACTTCTCGATAGTCCCCCTATGAACGGTTAATGCTAGCTCTCCCCCACATTCTGGACATATACCCTTAAGTGGAACACGCCTAAAACGCCTATTACATCGTTTACATCTAAAACTCTGTGTCGCAAAAGCCCTCAAGTTCCCGTATATATCTCGGATGAAATGCGTATTTAGGACTATTTCCGCAACAACCCTTGCGTCAACGGCTTTAATCTTCTCAGCCAGGCCTAGCTGGGCATTTAATTTATCGGTCATGCGCTTCAGAGTCTTATATATGCTCTCACGGTTACCGGCCTCAATATTCGATGTCGGTGTGGTGAACATGAGCCCCTGAAGGCGGGCTTCAGAACCAAATCTATGCCTAATGATATCGATTAGGTTGATTATCTCTCTGGCAGGTCTTCCCTTCAGGCTTTCCATATAGAAGGCAAGCGGATAGTGGTCTGCAACATCAAATTCATGCGCCTGCCTTTGGACCTCCTCGGGCATGACCATGCGTATGATGAATAGTGGTGAATCCATTATTCCACCAATTTGGTCTGGAAGATACTCCCTTGAAAAGTTTAAGAAAGCGTCCAACGCAAGCATTATACTATCTTCATCACCATCGCAGTCTCTACGCTTTGCTGAATGCCAAAATGGATGGGCGAAGCATACATTAAGCTTTGTAAAGCCTATTATTCTGCCTAAAACCCCGGCACACGTGTGGGGAGCCAAGCCTATTATAAGCGCTCCAACTAAATCATCAGGCCGACTAACCCTATAATAGGGTGGAAGCCCATAGAACTTCTGGAGGAGTTCATCAACAAAGTTCGCAACGGCCATCAAATATTCAACGCTCTTCCATGGAATTATAACATCTTGAACCTTAAGCTCGCATATCTGTTCCGGGTCCTTAAGCGGATTACCTAGATAATCGTGGGTGTAGCCCAGCTCCCTCAGTTTTTCAACATTAACGCCTATCTCCGATGGTTTAAAGTGCGTTAAAGGCGCGTTTGTAGCGTCAAATCTTATTGTGCCATCCTTATAGACGGAGAGATTATACTTTGCCCTTAAAATTCCCTTTTCAATCGGCTCCGGAGTTTTAGTCCTATTCGTCAAACCCTTAACGCCCTTAACTTGCTCTGGCGTAAAGCCCATTTTCTGGCATGCTTCATCGATTAAATCTCTAATCGAAATCGTTTGAGTACAGAAGTTTCTTGCATTAATCTTACATACTGGGCATTCCTCTTTATCCAGGTCTCTGCCGCATTCAGGACAGATAAACCTAAGATTAGTTTCCGACCCACATGATGGGCAAAATCTCTTAAATGTTATTGCCCTACATTTTGGGCATATTCGGCTGACAATCTCAACCCTAATTATTCCCTTCCTATAGGCTTTCATGAGGTCCCTTTGAGGACCCCCACCTAAACCAGCTGGAAATAGAACATGAACTGGTGGTTTCATCTCACGTTTCTTAGCCTTTTCCGGCCGGCCAACCCTAGCGCCTATAAAAGATGGAGCCTTATCTCTAATAGTCATGCCACTAAGCCTACAAAGGTTCTCAAGCGTTGAAAGTGAATTATCAATTTTCACGTCGGGATTGTTTATTCCTAAAGATATAGCAAGAGCGTGAGCATCAGACCCTTCAACAATAATGTTGCCATTAGCAACCATATGTGGAAGACATATTTCCTCAAGGACCCTTTTAACCTCCTCGTCCATAATACCCTCAATTCTAGTTATCAATCCACCCTCAATGCTCACATTGGACTTTAACAGCCAATTCCTAATTAACTCTAAATCTTCAGCGCCTATATTTGACCAGAAATATACATAGGATGGGTGCAGCGGAACCCCAAGCGCTTTACTCAAGGAGATGGCTTCGTTAACGCTAGGCTTATTATTGAATGGGTCATCTAAATATGACCTTAAAGATGGTGGTGAAATCCCGGCTCTTAAGGCGGCCCTTTCAATGTCTCCGCCGAAATCTTCAATAACCACTTTCCTGAGCTCCTCACGCCAGAACTCTTCAGTATATCCGGAGGGTAAAAGGGCCCTATTATTATAGAGAAAGTCGCCGAAGCTCACAAGAATATCTCCCAGAAAGAGAATTCTCTCGGTTTCCCTCTTAACAACCTCTATATTTTCTTGGGAGACCCTAACGACAGAACCATCCTTCAATTTAACAATTGGCGGTTCAATATAATCCACAGGCATCACGATTCCCGATTTTCCGGGAGTTTCAATTTTAAGCTGGGTTCCACCTGCCAGAAAATTCTGTAAGGTTATCATGGTTAATGGGTGGACGCCAACGGCCGCCAGCCCAGTATTTCTTGACCTTCCATATCTTAGCCTAAAACCTCCCCTCTTGGATGGAAAGCAGAGTATTGGGCGGCCAGCTGGAACCTCTTCCATGAACCCCAACGAAGATTTATTATTCTTTTTCTCAATCTCCTTAATCTCCCTAAGCCACTCCCAACCCTGAATACCAAGCTCCTCGACAACTGCCAGAACCTTTGCAGCCCTCCCCACTATACCATCATTTACAACCCTTAATGCTCCACCACGAACACGATTAGTTTCTATGCGTGGCAGATTTCGGTAAGCTGAGACCTCAACTGGGTCGGAGGGTGTTCCAGTGACCTCAACCGGGAGATGTTCTAGGGCGAGTCTAAGCTGCTCATCTGAGACATTATACTGGAATTGACCAACTTCACGCTCATAAAGCCTAAGCTCCTCAATAAAACGCTCTATCTCCTCTCTAGTTGGCTTATATCTATCCAACTTTAGTAGTCGTCTAACAAAATCTGCGATTACAGGGGTTAAGGCGGTTTCTGTTCCACCAGCCGACCTTATTGGGCCAGCTAAGTATATCGCCAGATATCTAGAGCCATCCATATTCGTCTTTATTGCCACCTTAGCTATACCCTCAGAATAAACCGCCGCGGTAACACCCTCAGTCAATATCGCTAGAGCGGTTCTAATCGCTAAATCCGCAGCCCTCTCCTCACCCAAATGCCCAAACCTTCCATAAACAATCTCCTCAGCTATCTTAAAGGCAACCCTCTCCCTAGACATCACTTTAGAGAGCTCCCTTATTCTTTCAGCTATTCCCGGCAACCCAATAAAGCCCTCAACCAAACCAGCTAAGTCATCCGCCATCTCTATCTCAGGATAAGGCTTTGGATCAAGCCCTTTTTCTCTAGCCTCTCTGGCAATTTTATAAATTTCCTCTAGAGATTGCTCTAGATGAGAGAAGTATTCTTGGTATTCTCTACTAATCCTTTTGGCTTTTTCCATAATGACTGGCACTACTCTATGTGAATTCGACATAAGATTATGGCGTTCCACTTCTCAATTGGGCGGCCCATAGCCCTCTCATAAGTTCTTCTCGCTATATCCTTCCTCCTTTCGACACAAGCCCTACACCTATTATGCCTCATATCTGACGGCCCATCGCATTGGCCACAATTAAGAAGTAGGGATTCGCCTAAACCCCTTAACGTCGTCCAAGCATATTCCCTCTCATCGTATTCGGGCTCAAAATCTGGCCATATATCGTATAGGTCATCTCGCCCTAAAACCTTTTTAAGAGACTCAAAATACTGCTCAAACGCTGTCAATACTAACATTCCCCCTAAACTTGCTTTTCGCCCCCTCCCTCACACCCCTAATTATTTCAATCAACTTACTTTTAATTTCTTCCTTTCTACTAGTCTCGGTCACCGTGCCAGTGACTATTATGTCAGCCCCAGCCTTCACCGCAGTCTCAGCCTGATTTCCAGTCCTTATTCCTCCACCAACAATCAAGGTTAAATTGACATTCTCCCTAACCATTCTAATCATTTCCGTTGGAACCGGCTGGCTTGCGCCAGAACCAGCCTCTAAATAAACAAATCTCATGCCAAAGAATTGGGCTGCTAGTGCATGGGCAACCGCCAACTCAGGTTTATTGTATGGAATTGGACACGCCTTTCCAATAACCCCCGCCGAGCCCCCCTCACCAACTATTATATATCCAAGTGGAATAGTTTCCAAACCGAGTTTTCTAATCAATGGTGCTGCTAGCACCTGCGCTCCAGCTATAAAGTATGGGTCTGCTGAGTTTAAAAGGGACATAAACCATATTGCATCAGCGTACTCACTAATCCCAGTTATATTATTTGGGAATAATATGACTGGTATATTAACAGAGTCCTTAATAGCCTTAGCAACACTATTTAGGGTATTTGGAGATATAAGAGTCGTTCCACCAATCATTATAGCCGAGGAACCGCAAGATTCACTCTCACAAGATATAAGTACGGCAGACTCCGGTGTTACCTTCTCTGGATCGATGAGCGTCATGTGTATTGCTCCTTCATTCCGAATCCTTTCCAAGAGATATTTCTCGACTCTACCGACCATTTTAATTGTCTCCCAATCACTTTCTCATGAACCATAAAATTCATCTATGAATTGGCAATAAACGTCTATTTCCTTAAAGAAGGGTTTTATTTGAATCTCTTTCGTAAAGCCGCAATTTAAATTCCCACATTTAATTGTGGCCTTTCTTTCTCCTCCACTCTCATCAATTATCTCAATTCTAATAGATTGTTGATTACATTTTGGACACAAGAAAACCTTAGGTAGCTTCTTCTTTGGTATGCGAACTACTTTCCTACGTCTTCTTCCCATCTTAGACCCAGCAATACTAACTTACCAACAGTTACCTAAAAGATTTAGCGCATTAACCTCTTAAGCGTTATGAAAAATGCAGATATCAAAACATCACAACAAAATCACATCACAGCACATGAGCAGACAGCAATAATTATTCAGGCGCAAAAACTTAAATAGATATGCGTATACAAAAACGTATTCATTAGGAGGGACTCTCGAACTGAAAAATCCGGCATTAAAAGATGAAGTTCAAAAGTGGCTGATGAGCCTAAATAAAGATCCAATATTCAAAATACTCCTTAAAAATAGCAATTTGACGAGAATACAGGCAGAAACTTTCTTAATAGATATTTTAGCCGAAAAAATATGTGAAGAAAGAATAGTTTATGAGGAAAAGGCAAAACTAAGGCCCGTAGGTGTGAGCCGTGGCTCATTCAACAGAACCTTAGCGCAGGCAAGGAAGAATATAATTAGATCAATTTATACAGTTATTCTTTTAGGTTACTTGGGCATTTTTGATGATCCACGTCTAAATCCATACATTGAGATATCAAATAAAGTAAGAGCATACAGCGAAAAGTATAAGGATTTATGGAAGAAGGGTGAGATAAGCGAGGAACAAATAAGAATAATACGGACTCTTCAGGAGGAGATAGAAAAGGGACTTTTCGCTCTTTCTAAGCCCAGAGCTATGTCCGGCAAAGCGTGATGTCACAAAAGACATCACAAATCCTTATACTTTCGGTATCTCATTTTATATTCTCAGCCTGATATTTTACAGTATTAGGCGCAGTAATTCTAAATCTTTTTCAAGAGGATGTAAAATGAGATACCGAAAGTATTTTAAGCGTAATACTGTGATTATATTGTGATTGAATCGTGATGTTTATGAATCACGTGATTCGTGATGTCACGGGGATGTCACAATGTTTGATATCCTATTGATAGGCATCCATATCGTTCTCTTTGGGGTAGCCTCTGCGTTTTTATTTATTTATTATAAACGGTTGAGGGAGGGAGAAAGAGAATATAAGAGGGCAAAAGGCGTTATCGACGATATAATCTTTAGTTTTAATGGAGATATTAAGAGGCAGAACGAGAAGATTGAGGAGATATCTAGGAGGTTTGAAGAGGTTCTTTCTGGAGAGATAAGAAGATTGGAGGAGCTAAATGCGATGCTAGTTAATATTAGAGGCGAGGTTGATAAATTAATGAAATATAAAGAGGTGTATTACGCCAATTATGAGGAGTTAAAAACTAAAGTTGATGATCTATCTGTTAAATATGATGAGGTTCTAAAGAAATTGAGCGAGATTGAGAAAAGCAGAATAGAGAAGGCCGAAGTTAGAGAAAAAAATGTGGAATCAAAGGTTAAGCCCTCACGCACAACATTCACGGCGAAAGACGATAAAGTTTTAGTCTCACTCACGGAAACTGAATTGAAGGTTTTAGAGATTTTAGCAAAAGAGGGAGAGAAAACTGTTCCAGAAATAAAAGATAGGATTGGGTTGACAAGGGAGCACACGGCTCGATTAATGAAAAGCCTTTATACGCGCGGATATGTTGAAAGAAGGGATGATAGGATTCCTTATGTTTACCGCTTAAACAAAGAAATGGAAGAGATTTTAAGAGGAGAGAGCCCTAAGACTTAATCCTTAAAAGGGCCTGATAACTTCCTTTAATTCTCTAGACGCAAGTCTAAAAGATATGCGGCTGCCATTCTTCGCTTTTATTAAAATACCCTTATCAGCCAGTCTTGTTAGGTAGGTTGAAACCGCACTAAGGCTTATAAATTCACCAGTCTCCTTCTCATAAACTTTCTGGACCTCTTTCGCCGAGAACCAAACTATGGGAAAATTCTTTTTTACTATGAAGAGAACTTTCTCGATTTTGGAGAGATCATGCAGATATTCAATTGGTTCTGAAATTGGCATACCGCCAAGCAATTCAATAATGTCTAAAATTTTTAGAGCCTTTTCCCGTGTAACCCTACCTTCAAAGCTAATTACATATCGGTTTCCAGATTCATCATAGACTTCAACTTTCATCTTTCTTGCAGGCAATAGAGACTTCACCCGGTAGCTAACGGTTAACAATTATCACTTCACAAGTTATAAATTATTCGGTTAAAACTCCGCGAAGAAAAATAGAGAAAAAGCTATCTTTTGCAAAAAAAGGAAAATTTTGCAAATTTTTTGCTTAACAAATTTAACATAACGGAAATTTTCTTCAAATAGGAAAAGAAAAGATTTTGTTTCTTTTTCCAAAGGAAATGAAGGGGTGGCCTTTTAACAAAATTAAATCCATTTTAGATTATTATAGCGAGAAAAGAGTGAAGAAAAAGAGTGAATACTTTTTAGCACTAACATGTAGTTCACAACAAGTGAAACTTGTTAAAGACCAATAATGTGCAATACCAGACAATAATATGATTTCACTACATCACACCGACCCCCAATTTTCCACTGGAGCAACCATAAGAAACTAGAAGCTTAAATTTTTGGCTGAAAAAATGGCTTTATTGGCCTGTTTTTTTCTGTAGGATTGCAAAATTAATTTTTAACTTTTAGTATAAAACATTGTATAAACGATGTTAAATATCAAGTCTTTCTATACACAATGGGAGGCTGTTCCTTTTATTTTTAGGAAAAATTTTTCTTAATAAAAGGGGCTGTTCCAGTAGAAATAGAGGGGTGGGAGCCCCCTTTCTTTAACACTTTGCTATTCTTTATCTATTTTTTTGTATGAGAGTTCTTAATTTTCATAAAGTGTAATTTCTAGGCTGAAGGCAGATAGGAAAAGGGGTTTAAATGGAGAATCAAGAGGATATCTTGGACGATGTCTTCGCTCAGTTTCTGAAAGGTTCAAGGATATTTAGAAATAGGGAAGTGCTTAGGCATGATTATGTTCCTGAAAATCTCCCCCATAGAAAGGAGCAAATCCTCCGCTTAGGCGAAATAACCGCCCCTGCCCTTAAAGGTTCACCATGCTCCAATGTCCTAATCTATGGTAAGACTGGCACTGGAAAGACAGCTGTTGTTAAGTTTGTGTTAAATAAGCTTGCTCAGAAAGCTACTGAGATAGGCTCTCCAGTTAAGGTTTGCTTCGTTAACTGCCGGCTGGCTGGAACGGAATATAGAGTTCTTGCCACATTATGCTCAAGCATTAACGTGAAAGTTCCTTTCACGGGATTAGCTGTTGGCGAAATTTTCGACAGATTCAAAAAGCATCTTGAATCTCAAGGAATAATCCTTCTCGTAGCATTAGACGAGATTGATGCACTCATCAAAATTAGAGGTGATACGCTTCTCTATGAGCTCACCAGAATAAATGAAAGTCTCCATGAAAGTAAAGTCTCACTTATAGGAATCTCAAACGACTTAAAGTTTAAGGAATTTCTTGATCCGAGAGTTCTAAGCACACTGAGTGAAGAGGAGATTATCTTTAAGCCCTATAATGCTGATGAGCTTCAGGATATACTTTTAGAGAGAGCGAAAATAGCATTTTATGATGGAGTCTTAACGAATGGTGCTATCAGATTATGTGCTGCATTAGCGGCTGCCGAACATGGTGATGCCAGAAGAGCTCTAGACCTTTTGAGAGTCGCTGGTGAGATTGCTGAGCGAAGGGGGGATGGGAAAATTACCGAGTTTCATGTCCGCGAGGCTCAGGAGAGAATAGAGCACGACCAAGTCTATGAGAGCATAAAGAGTTTGCCAACTCACTCAAAGATTGTTCTCTTAAGCGTATACTTACTCAACAAGTTTGATGCGAATCGCTCGGTAACAGGGGACATATATAATCTCTATTCGGAACTTTGCGAGCAGCTTGGCATAAGTCCTTTAACGCAGAGGAGAGTGAGTGGACTGATAAATGAGCTGGATGTTATGGGCCTTTTAAATTCGAGACTGGTAAGTTTAGGGCGATATGGGCGGACAAAGAAAATAAGTCTTGGTGTTCCGCGAAAGGTCATCGTTGAAGTTCTCTCTGAAGATGAAAGGTTTAGAGGCATAATAAGTTACAAGCCCAAATATTTATCCTCCTCTCAATGACCCTCCTCTATATTGTCGAAGTGAAATCTATTGGGAAGACGCTTAAAGTTTGTAAATCCACTATTGGGATTATGCCCGGGTTTGGTATATGTCCCATCTCCCTCTGATATTCTGTCTGCTTCTGCCATGCGCCTGAATTCACTACGAGTATGCCACGATAGACGCTGTATTTCATCATGTGCACGTGCCCCGCATGAAAAATGTCTGGTATGTGCTCTATAACTAAATGGTCGGTTCTCTCCGAAGCTATTAATGTTCTCATACCATATATGGGAGCTAAATGTCTACATTGGAGTAGAAGTTTCATGGCTTCATCAGGCGCTTGGAAGCTCATATTTGGAGCTGAGGAGATAACATCGTCTAGGCTTCTTCCATGAGAGAGAAGAAGATGCACACCATGGAGACTTATGACTGAGGGGTCTCCTAAGAGATGTATATTCCCAAGTTCGTATAGTGGTTCAGCATATTCCCTTAATATTGCTGGTTGGGGTAAAGCCCTTCTAGTTGCGTCGTGATTACCTGGTATAATAACAATCTCAATATAATCTGGAATCATCTCAATTATCTCCGCAGCGCGTTTATACTGCTCATAAAGGTCCGTTATCTCCAGCTCCTCAAGCTGCTGAGGATATATTCCCACACCATCAACAATATCCCCAGCTATCACCAGGTATTTGATTCGACTCGCCATCTCCCTAAGATTGTCCCTACCAACCTCTCCCCTCAACCACCTTATGAAATACCTAAATTCCTTCTCCATGAACATCTTACTTCCAACATGGAGATCCGATAAGAGGGCTGCACAGATAGGTACAGAAGATTTGTTCGGCTTCCTTAATGGGACATCTGGCAATATTATGTCATCTATGATAAGAAAGTTTCTTTTCCCACGCAAAACACTTAAACAGACAACTTCATCAAGAAGTGTTTTTTGAGCCTTAGAATACACATTTGGATTCTCAGCCGGCGCAAAAGCTATTGCCTGGTCCTCTAAATCTTCAACCTTAAAAAATATCCCACGCTTAGTTTCGCGCTTCTCAGTTATCATGCAGATAACCTTCACTTTAGAGCTTTCTGGAGCCTTCAGTGCGTCAGCTAAGCTACCAGCGTCCTTAGCATCTATTCTATTTCTTATTATCCGACTTATCTTCATGAAGCGGCTTCTAAAATATTCTATGCAGTCTTCAAGGGAGCCTGTTGCGCTTATCTTACTTGTTGAGTCACTTATCACCTTTAGATCTGGATCAATATTCTTTGCATACGGCTCAAAGCTTGTCTTTCCACTAACGGGGTAGGTGATAGCTGATTTTTTCTCGGATGTTTCGGCCTTTCTCTCAAGAATCTCACGAGTTATTAGTAGAGGTTTCTCTGGGAGAGCATTTACATCATCTATCGCCTTTTTAACTAGGGAGATTATGTCCATTTTTTCTGAGATTTCCTTTAGAAACTCAAATGCTCCACTATCAACCTGATATCCGGCCTGAATTATTAGGGATATGGCTCTCCGAACACTAGCGTTTCTTTCGTGCTCTAACATTCCCGCTATTCCCTATAATTTAAACTTAAAGAGCCTCCTCAATCTATCTAAGATTATTTAGGGCTAAAATAAGGTTCATATCATGTCTAGATATATTGGCGGAGCAAATTCTTCTCGATATTTATGATTGATATATATTCTTGAGTATCAACTCAAGATTAATTATACTTTTTATATCTCCATAACCAAAAAATTAGTGTGATATAATATGCCGAGGAAAAATCATGGAGCTCCGAAAGATACAAATGACGAAAAGCGGAACATTCTTCGTTACATTACCTAAGGAGTGGGCCTTAAGCCATGGTATAGTTCGTGGTTCAATCGTAGCAAGCCTAATAGCACCTGATGGGAAACTCATAATAGACCCAAAGTATAATGTTGAGCCCACTCCAAGAACAATATCTATAAAACCCGGACCATATTTAAGCCGTGAAATTATAGGTAAATACCTCTTAGGTTACGATGTGATAACCGTTGAGGCGAGGGAGCGCATAACCCCTGAAGAGAGAGACATCATTAAGCAGACATCAGCGCGTCTCATAGGCCTAGAAATTATAGAGGAGGATTATAACAAGATAGTTATGCAGTGTTTGCTTGAGCCTTCAGCTTTATCACCAGAGAAAGTTCTTCGTCGAGAGCATTTAATTGCCTCTGGTATGTGTAGAGATGGCGTGAGGGCGCTATTAGAGGCGGACTACCAGCTGGCTAGAAATGTCATTGCCAGAGATAATGAAGTTGATAGGCTCTATTTTCTATTAGTCAGAATCCTAAGAACAATAATTCAGAATCCAAGCCTAGGCGAGAAATTGAATATACATCCGATAGACTGCCTAGACTATAGGTTAACGGCAAGTCTGATCGAGGCTGTTGCAGACCAATCTTCACAGATTGCTGAATATGCCACGAAATTTAAGAGTTCAGAGCTGACCGAAGAGTCTTTAGAGGCAATACATGAGCTTTATAAAAATGTGCATAAAACCTATGAGGATTCTGTTACAGCATTCCTGTCTCGGAACATTCCCCTTGCTGAGTCGTTGAGGGAGAGGAAACCTACAATTGAGGAGTTAAGCCGAAAAGTTGAATTGTCAGCCAGCACCTTAACCTTTGAGAGAGTTCGAGATTTGACCGCAATAGTTTCATTGCTAAATCGAATATATGATTATAGTATTGACATTTCAGATTTGACAACACCGAGAATATCTTAGCGCGCTTCTCCTATATCTGTTGAATCAGCTTCTCCAAGAGTTCTTTAGCCCTTATTATATCCCTTATCTGTTGGGGTCCACTTATCTCCCGCTCTATGGTTATCGCACCACTATAACCTAAAGCCTTAAGCTTCGATATCAACGCTGGAAAATTCACTCTGCCTTCCCCAAGAGGCTTTTCCCTACCCAGCTCGCGACCATTAGTTGGATATTCACCATCCTTGGCATGAACCCCCCTAACATACCTACCAAGTATATCCAACGCATCTACCGGATTAGCCTTACCATACATCAAAAGGTTCGCTGGATCAAAGTTAACTCCAAGGTTCTCCATGCCAATATCCTCTATCGTTCTAAGGAGCGTTATTGGGGTCTCCTGCCCCGTCTCAAAGAGGAAGAATTGCCCATTACTTGCGCAGAACTCAGCAATCTCCTTAAGCACATCTATTAGGGAAATATAAATTGGATCTTTAGGGTTCTCAGGTATAAATCCAACATGTGTGATGATATTTTCTACACCAGCTTCTTTTGTAAAGTTGGAGGCTTTTTTAAGAGCTTTTAGGCGTATTTCCCTCGTTTCTGGAGGCACTAGCCCGATGGTGTTGGGACCATCTATAAGGTTCCAAATGTGTTTGCCGGGTAATCCAGCCCATATGGCTGTAATCTCAACCCCATAATTGTTGGCAGCCCTTTTTAGTAGGCGGGCGACATCGCTAGTGTAAAGATTCACATCCCAGCATGAAACCTGGCACGTTGGGAAGCCCAGCATATATACCTTCTTAAGTTCCTCATCCGGCTTCTCCTTTAAGGGAACTATTAGACCAAGCTTTATTTTAGCCACCCCACAATACCTAACATTAATAATTTAAGTGACACCTAAAAATAAAAAATAGTTTTATGGAGTTTTAGAGGAGCCTTTTTTACATCAGTCTATCAAGTATGTAATGGAATGCTGTCGAGAAAAACCTCTATTAGCACAACAGCAATAATGGAGCCTGAAATTTCACCAGTAAAAGCGTATGTTACAAGTAGGGTGAATGGGTCAACTATGAGTCGATATATTAGCGTCTTCTTTATGCTGGTGCTTCATGGGCGGGAAATTGGCTGGGCATCCCATCCCACCACTCTTGTGAATAAGAGTTACTCTAATTAGGGTTTAAATATTTTAAGGTTTATTCTTGAGAAAACCATATTATTTGGATAATTTTTAGTCTTTCCTCTATCTGGAGGCTGGACTATTGAGAAAGCGAAGCTGCGCTCTCTTCACCCTAATGGTCCTCATATGGAGTTCAAACTGGACCGTTATGAAGGTTGGACTAAAGTTTGTTGGTCCGTTAAACCTCGTTGCACAGAGGCTTCTGCTGGCTTCAGGAGCACTATTACCTATCTTAGTATGGAAGAGGAAAAATCTTCCGAGAGATAGCCATACGTGGCTTAGGCTCGTTATACTTAGTCTAATAAATGCTATAGGCATGGCTTCAACGAATATAGGCTTGCTATATGAATCTTCGGGCTTAAGTTCGCTATTAACATATACTCAACCGCTATTCGTCTTCTGCCTAGCAACGCTATTCCTTAACGAGGAGATTAATGGAGTTAAGGTTTTAGGTGTAATGATTGGTTTTATGGGCGTGGCTACGCTGTATATTGGTAAATTTCTTCTTCAAGCAGCATTTTCAGAATCATTTCCCTTCCTTATTCTTGGAGCATTTCTTTGGGCTGTTACAGTAATTTATTATAAGAGGTTTCTGAGCCACGTGGAGCCAGCAATCGTAAATGTCATCCAGTTTCAGGTAGGCTCGGCTTTTCTTGTACCTCTTGCATCCATAATGGATGGATTAACCTTTAGCTGGAATGTGCTTTATCTCTTTTCAATCCTCTATATATCTTTACTCGGCTCCGCTGTGGTCTCAACAATATGGCTTCTTCTACTTAGAGATGAGGAGGTAACTGTTATTTCGACGTCAAGCTTTATTGTTCCGGTTGTAGCGGTCCTTTTTGGTTGGCTATTTTTAGGCGAATCAATCGGATATAACTCTATTTTAAGCATTATCCTAGTATTGTCTGGAGTTTACTTAGTAAATAAACCGGAAAAATAGGGGTGGAAAGGGTTTACGCAGAGTAGTGTTAGGGCTCTTTAGAAAATCTCCTTCTCGCCTATTTTTCTAAAGATTTTTCCTCTAACCTTCACCGAGGGCATTATTTCCTCTTCTGGACTGCTTTCAACGGTTCTCCTTCTTATGGTTTCTCCGCATACTCCTCCGGGAAGAAGCCGTCTGTTAATGCAAACCGCATAATTACAATTTGCCGGATTGCATGGCTCATCCGTCCATCTACACCATGGTGTTCCTCCGCGGAATGCTAGGTAATTCCTTCCACACTTGAATCTATTGCATTTTGAAAAACATTTTTTCACGGTGGACAATTTTAACACGTCCTATCTAAACAGCAAAAAGACCCATCAATCCCCATACTTAATCCTTAAAATTGGATTGGAGAATATTATTTATAAACTTTTCTGGAATGAAAGGAGTCCGCAACGTATTAAAGTTGCCTTTTACATTTTACTCTTGGGGTATTTGAATGCCGGTTTCTCTCATTCGAAAGAGGGATGGCAGAATAGTTGAGTTTGACCCAACAAAAATTACCAATGCAATTCACAAGGCTATTGTGGCCGTTAAGGGTGAAGACGGTGAGTTAGCCGCTAGGCTCTCAGCGCAAGTAGTTGCCATAGTTGAGGAGGAGTTTAAGGGTAGGATTCCAAGCGTCGAGGATGTCCAGAATATTGTTGAGCGGGTTTTAATTAAGAATGGTTATGACGCCGTCGCAAAAGCGTATATACTTTATAGGCAGAAGCGGGCTGAATTAAGGGAGCAGAAAAGGCTTCTGGGAGTAACAGACGACCTAAAATTATCACTTAATGCAATAAGCGTTTTGGAGAGGAGATATCTCCTCAAAGATGAGAGCGGAAGGGTTATTGAGACACCATCACAAATGTTTCGGAGGGTAGCTAAAGCCATAGCCAAGGTTGATGCCCTTTACGATAAAAGCGCTAACGTAGAGGCTGTTGAGGAAGAATTCTATAGAGTTATGGCTAATCTAGAATTCCTTCCCAATTCGCCGACACTAATGAACGCTGGAACCGATATTGGGCAGCTCTCCGCATGTTTTGTGCTTCCAGTTGGAGATTCCATTGAGGAGATTTTTGATGCGCTGAAGTATATGGCGCTCATACATAAGTCTGGTGGTGGTACAGGCTTTTCCTTCTCAAGACTTAGACCACGTGGTGATGTCGTTAAGTCCACAATGGGTGTTGCCAGCGGCCCAGTCTCCTTTATGAGGATATTCGATGTCGCCACTGAAGTGATTAAGCAGGGTGGTAGGCGTAGGGGCGCAAATATGGGGATTCTCCGTGTTGACCATCCAGATATAATTGAGTTTATCACCGCTAAGGAGAAGGAAGGTGTCCTAACAAACTTCAATATATCTGTGGGGGCAACAGACGAGTTCATGGAGGCTGTCGAGAATGACGAATACTATAGCCTAGTTAACCCCAGAAATGGCGCTGTCGTTAAGCGTCTTAAGGCTAGGGCCGTTTTCGACCTAATAGCGACTGCGGCTTGGAAGACTGGCGACCCAGGCCTAGTATTTCTTGATGAGATTAATAGGAGGAATCCAACGCCGCATGTTGGTGTTATTGAGAGCACAAACCCATGTGGTGAGGTTCCCCTTTTGCCCTATGAGAGCTGCAACCTCGGCTCCATTAATCTCTCCAGGATAGTTAGGGATGGTGAAATCGACTGGGATAAACTTAGACGAACAATTAGAATAGCGGTTCACTTCCTAGATAATGTTATAGACGCCAACAAGTATCCTATACCGCAAATCGAGAAGGCGACTAAAGCAAATAGGAAGATAGGCTTAGGTGTAATGGGCTTCGCTGAGATGCTCATAAAGCTCGGCATACCTTACGATTCAAATGAGGCCATAGCAACAGCCGAGAAAGTTATGTCATTCATATCTGAGGAGGCTAGGAAGAAATCCGTTGAGTTAGGTGAGGAGAGGGGGTCATTCCCGAACTTCCCAGGCAGCATATGGGATAAGATGGGCTATAAGGCTATGCGGAACGCAACCGTAACGTCCATAGCTCCAACTGGGACAATAAGTATAATCGCTGGGACATCGAGTGGGATAGAGCCACTTTTCGCTGTAGCGTTTGTCAGAAATGTTATGGGGACTCAGCTCTTTGAGGTCAATTCGGTTTTTGAGCAAATAGCCAAAGAGAGAGGATTCTACAGCACTGAGCTGATTTCTAAAATCGCTAGGACAGGTTCGGTTCAGGGATTAAGTGAGGTTCCACCTGACGTTAAGAGAATATTTGTAACGGCTCTTGAGATAGCTCCTGAGTGGCATGTTCGTATGCAGGCAGCCTTCCAGAAATACACGGATAACGCGGTCTCCAAAACCGTCAATTTACCACATGAGGCAACAATTGATGATGTCCGGAGAATCTTCATGATGGCATGGAAGCTTAAATGTAAGGGCATAACCGTATACCGCTATGGGAGCAAAGCCGAGCAGGTCTTGGTTGTTGGAGGGGTTCAGACGCCGAGTCTAAGCACAACTACGACACCGCCGCCATATATTCAGGCATCGGCGGAATTTGCGGGAGAATGCCCAACGGGCGTATGCCCATATTGAAAAGGAGAATAGACCGTAGCAATGTAATCTCTTTGCTCTGAGGCTTGTCTTAGATGAGGTTATGGTCGATTCACCCCAAATACCTGGACGCTAGGGGCTTGGTTGCTCTTTGGAGGGAGGGTCTTCTGGCAAAAAAGGTTTTGGAGGGTTATGCTAGGGGTTATATAAATCACCCTCAACTTATAAGATTTAGGATGCATGAAAAACCAGCTGCTCTAATAAACGCATACTTGTACCAAGTTTATCTTGAGGCGAAAAGTCGAAATTACAGGTTTAATCTATCAAAAATAGAACCCATAATTCTGATTGGGGAGATAGCAGTTACTAGGGGGCAGCTGGGATTCGAGTTTATGCATCTATTAAGAAAACTTGAGAAAAGAGATAGGAAGAAATTCGAGTATCTGAAGGAGCTGTCAGCTAATGATATTGAGGCTAATCCCATTTTTAGAGTAGTGGATGGCGGAATTGAGTTTTGGGAAAAAGGTAAAATTTGAATGTTACGACATTCTAGTTGGTGATGGCTCCTTGAAGTATAAGGTTAATGGGAAAGAGGACGCTTTAATAATAGTTGACGTCCAAGTTGACTTCTGCCCCGGCGGAGCCCTGCCAGTTCCTGAAGGCGATAAGATAATTCCAGCCCTAAACGAATATATAAGGAGATTTGATGCAGCCGGCGCCCTAATTGTTGCCACGAGGGATTGGCACCCACCAAATCATATATCCTTTAGAGATTATGGTGGTCCCTGGCCGCTGCATTGTGTTCAGGGAACCAAGGGCGCGGAGTTTCATCCGGAGCTAAGGCTTCCGGATAGAACATTAATTATATCTAAGGCTACAGACCCAGAAAAAGAGGCCTATTCTGGTTTTGAGGGGACAGACTTGAATGAGAGGTTGAGAGGGGCTGGTGTAAAGAGGGTTTTTATTGGGGGACTTGCAACGGAATATTGTGTTAAAAGCACGGTTTTAGACGCGTTAAAATATGGCTTTGAAGTCTTCCTCCTAGAAGATGCCGTGAAAGGAATAGATGCGCACCCCGGAGATGTGGAGAAAGCCATAAAAGAGATGCTTGAGAAGGGCGCCAAAAAATTGACGTTAATGGATATTGAGTAACAATGCTTCTATTATTCATCACCTCTAACACATTTTCAGATGCTATTCGCGCCCATTCCCATAAACGCTTGGATTGATAGCATCTGAAGTTGTGGAAAGATATTTGTAGTTTTTTCATATTATGGCAGAAATTGAGCATCATTAAACCTAAAAATATGGGAGGGTTAATAGCAGGATTTATGATTTAGGCTTTGGCTTACTTATTTGGATGGACTGACTATTTCAGCTTCTGCGAATCTTCTGCTTATCCTAGTTATCTTAACTCTTACGTGGTCTCCTGGTTTAGCGTTTGGTATAAATGTTACTAGACCTTGTATTCTTGCTACGCCATCTCCTCTCCGGCTGACTTCCCTAACCTCAACGTCATATTCTTTTCCTAGCTCAACCGGTTTGGGCGGGAATACTCTTCCGCGTCCTCTATCGAATCTTCTTCCCCCTCCCCTCTCTCCTCTTCTTTCATTCTGCATTTTTCTCACCTCACGCACGGTTTATTTTTTCCGCGTTCTACAGGACGGTTAGCTTTCCATATCTGCCGACATTTAATTGGCGTTCTCCCCTAAAGGACCTAACATAGCCATTCTCAATTTTTATTGTGTCGTTGACGTTAACCCGCTCTATCTGCTCATTCCACAACGAGAGCTTTATAGTGCCAGTTTCATCGCCTATAATTGCGTCAGCAACCCTAAAAGTCTCCCCACTAAACCTCGATACAACCTCACGCGGCTCTGATATCTCTAGGACTTTCGCTACCAGGCTAACTTTGCGCATTCCATCCCTTAATTCCTTAATCTTCATCCTAACCTCTCCCTCCTAACATTTTCTATTATATACGTTTCCGCGATTCCAGGAGCAGTGCTCCTAAGAATCAATGAATAAGGAGTGCCACCTGCACACCTTTGACTCAATATAAAAGTGTCCCCTAGCGTAAACGACGTCTTAATCACGCATCTTTCGGCCAGCATCTATACATTTCGTCCTGTATCGCGGAAACTAACATCAAAGTAGAAAAGGCGAGATTTCTCTCAACCTTTAGCTACCTTGATGTTAGTGATAACATAAAGCGCCAATGCTAAATATAAGTTTTTGCCCTCTCGAAGCTTTAATGTCCCCTTAGAGTCCCTCTTTAAATCTTCTGTAGGTTGCGTAGTCCACGTAGTTTATGAATTTATTCTCAGCCTGATATTTTACAGTGAACTTCTGCCGCTCCCTTTTATCCTTAATCTGGCTCGTTGTAACGAATACATATGCATCGCTTCCAGCACCAGAACCATAACTCACAATCATTATCCTCTTATGCGGCTCAGCCTGATCTAATATGGCGGCTAGGCCTATTGGTGAAGAGCCAGAGTACGTGTTGCCGAACTTTGAGACCTGTAGTCCCGGCAAGTATTGCTCTGGCTTGAAGCCTAAGGTTGCTGCAGCCCTGGCTGGGAAGGCTGGATTTGGCTGATGGCAGACGAAATAGTCTATGTCACTTGGTTTAAGGTTCATTTTCTCCATGAGTTTTCTACCAGCTTTTATAATATGCTTGAAGTAGGCTGGTTCGCCAGTAAATCTGCCACCGTGTCTTGGGTATGGCTCTAGGTCCCTCCTCCAGAAGTCCGGCGTATCTGATGTGCATGAATACCATCCCTCAACCTCGGCTATGACATCTTTCATGCCAAATATGAAGGCTGCCCCACCAAACCCAACGAAGAAATCGAGTTCTCCTCCGGGCTCACCTCTTGGTGCTGCCTGGGCATTGTCGGCGCCTATAACCATAACATAATCCATTGGGTCTCTTGGATAATATACTAGGGCCATAGCGTCCTTGAACATGCTCGTTGCAGCCTTACATGCAAACTCCGTATCGACAGCATCAACCCCTTGAACACCCTCGGCCTTCTCCTCCTCGCCGAGCTTAAGGACTTGCGCAACCTTCGATGCTATTGGATTAACTGCGTAGGGATTTGATTCTGAACCAACATATATTTTGCCCACGAGCCTATGGTCGATACCTGAATGTATTAGGGCGAGTTTTCCAGCCTCAACGGCTGCTGTTATTGCATCCTCATCTATGAATGGGACTGAGCGCTCCATAGCTCCCTCCTTAATCCTAAATCTCGAAATATATACGCCATAACCGACTATTCCAGGCACGTCGTATTCCTTGCTCGGCTTAATAATATCGTATTGCTGATATGGGTAATATTCGTCGGCGAATGTAAATGCTAGGGATATTGTGGGTATAATGTCGCTTCTATCAACGGAGTATCTTCGCCTAAATCTTGGAACAACTTCCCTGCCCTCGAAAACCTCCGGGCTAATTGTCTCATCACCTTTAATGATGATATCTGTTAATCTACCAGGTACTCTAACCCTTCCATTATGGAAGGAGACAATTCCATAAATGTAAGCTCCGAGCCTTGTGAATCTATTTGTCGGCTCCCTAATAACAGTGCATGTCTCCAAAATCCCCTTCTCGTAGAAGAAGTCTATATCCTCCATTTTTCCAAGACTTTTCCTGCCACAACTCCCACAATACTTTCTTGGTCTAAAGTATTCTTTTCCACAGAAGGGGCACCTGCTACCCTTAAGCCTATCACCTATATATGCAACTCTCCTCTCTATAGGCTCACTTCCCACCCTTCTCCCTCCCTAAGATGTGGATATAAACTTTAGTTCCAAAGCCCTCAATCTCCTGAACGCAGCCATAAAGAAAGTCGCCATCCGGCTTTATCTGTCTCTGGCCTGCTTCACCCATAAGCTGTTTAACAACCTCAAATATCTGTGCTCCACCAGTTGCGCCGAGAGGGTTCCCATCAGCCTTCAATCCACCATTAGTATTCACGTAAATCCGCTTTCCATCAACATCATAGTAGCCCTTAAAATCCTCGAAGTTCTTGTAAAGTTTTATCCAAGCCGTCCCCCTCTCAACGAAACCTAAATCTTCAAGCGATATCATCTCAAGAACAGTTGATTGGTCATAGACCTCAAGCAGTTTTATGTCCTCTAAGCTTATGCCCGCCATTTTGAGGGCCTTCTCCATGGCAATTCTGCTCGCTAAGAAACCGGTTCTGTAGGGTCTAGAAGGATAAGATATGAAGTCTGTTGCCAGTGAGGAAGATATCACGTAGACCATATTGTCCGTGTATTCTCTGGCTTTTCTTGGGCTTGCCAGTATTAAAGCTGTCGCCCCATCAGATATAGGCGCAAAATCATATAATCCAAGCATTTTCTGCTCCTCAGCCCTAGCGGCGAAAACCCTCTTAACATCAATTTCCCTTCGGAAATGTGCATACTCATTCAAAACAGCATTGCGATGGTTTTTAACTGATATGTGGGCTAGGGTCGTCATGAGCTTCTGCTGGTCCTCGCCGCGAATATTATATTCCTTAATATATTCTCTGAGGAGTAATTCATGATTCGCTTCGGGTGTTCCACCAGCGTAATAGCTCCAATGGTCTACTAGAAGCATCAGATTATCCCTTATCTTACTCCACCTATCAGTCATCTTCTCCATTCCGCCAACCAAGACGACATCATACTTACCAGCCTCTATGGCATTGCAGGCATTCATAAGCGCCGAGCTAAAAGACCTCATTTTCTCAACTGGTATGTTCATCTCTAAAAGCTGCGAAATAAATCCTTCTTCCAAACCTATTTTGTTGGTAACCTGCAAGAGGTAGTCCGAGATATAGCATGCCTCCAAATCCCTACGCTCTATTCCAGCCGAATCCAAAGCCATTAAGCCAGCCTCATCAATTAAATCCTCAGGGTCCAGTTCATAGTGCTCGCCAAATCTGGTTCTGCCAACGCCAATTATCGCAGGCTTCTCCCTCATTAAACATCCTTCCTAATATCAATCCTCTTTTAAGAAGGGGTTTTCCCTTAAAAGACTTGCCAATTATGGGAAGAATAACTTGACAGAGCACGATAGGAGAGAGGGAGAGACTATTAGGAAGATAGGGAGGTATCAATATAGCGCCCAAAAATTTAACCATAAAAGGACGGTTTATTACGATTATTCTCCTGAATCTGCTGCTCAGCAGCCTTTCTAGCATCCTCAAGTAAGCTATCAAAAGTCTCATCTAGCTCGGAAATGTAGGATTCGAGGGCTTCTATGTAGAGCAGTAATGCCCTAATAAAATCGCTCACAATATTACTGTAGTCCAGAACCGTACTGAGAAAATCAATATCCCTCCTGTTCCTATCCTCAGCATCAATCTCCCTCTTCAAATCCTCAAGCATCTTATAAAAGCACTTTTCCTCAACCTTAAAGAGGTCCGACTTAAGGTTTACATAAGCCTTCAGGCTCTCTAAAGTCTTCTTAATAGATTTTCTCCCAATAGGCTCAGCCAATCTGATAACCTCTCAAATTGCAGTTTAACCTTAAAAGTTCTGAAAGCTGCATGAGTTATATTGCTTGTTAATAGCCTCATGTATCTCCAAAACTTTCCCAAATACTGATGACATTAACCTTAGGGGCAAAAAATAATACATTCCGTGATTAAAGAGCCCAATATATGCGCGTGCACTTTTAAATGAAGAATAACCTTTTCAAATCCGACGATAAAAATAGTATCCGGAAGGAAGCGAGATGACATGAATAGCGAAAAGCACCACAGCCCAAAGAGGGTTTACCCAGAAATGCCATTAATTGGGGTTGGTGCAGTAGTCCAAATGGACAACAAAATTCTATTGATTCAAAGAGCAAATGAGCCCGGAAGAGGCTTATGGTCTATACCCGGAGGGCTCCTTGAGGTTGGCGAAACCCTTAAGGAGGCTGCTAAGCGTGAGGTTGAGGAAGAGACCGGAATACCGGTCGAGATAGGCGAGCTAATAGATGTTGTAGAAAACATAATTATGGATGAAGACGGCAGAGTGAAATTCCATTATGTGCTCATAGATTTTAGAGCTAAGCCTCTTTCAGAAAAAACTGAGATAAAACCTTCTTCCGAAGTGCTTGAGGCCCGCTGGTTCACACCAGAAGAAATAAAAAATATACCGTTAACGCGAACCGCTAAATTGCTCCTAAAGAAAATAGGCATACAATTATAATATGTGCTCACTAATCTAGCGCTCTAGGCATTTCAGCGCCCTCACATAAACTGCTCAAGCTTCGTTAACCCGATAATCTCATCAAACTCCAAATTCAATGCGTCGAGAATCTGGTCGAATGTGGACCTTAAATATCCAATATATTTATCCACATCTATTTCCTTAGATGTTGCCAGCTGGACTGGCTTAACGAATGGCTCCTTAATGACTTTCACAAACCTTATAGTGTCCCCTGCCTTAACCTCAATCCCTCTTGCCTGCAATATATAGGCCGCCTTAACATGCTGCGGGGTGGTTTTATTATAGGCTTTTGGGACCTTCCCCAAAACAACCTCGAAAGCTAAGTCGTTTATGTCATCCCACTCGCGGTTCTTAAGTCTCATGTAACACTCACGTATAGTTCTCTCAATATCCTTCTTCGCTAGTTCAAATTCCGCCGGGGTCTTCACGCGGCTCAATATATCCTCAATCTTATCAAAATACCTCTTTATAAATAATGGTATGTGCCTCTTCTTGCCAGTAAGACCCTTAACATCAACAGTTCCATCCTCGAGAACGCCCAGATAATTCTTCTTCCTAGAGCTTAAGACAGCATATCGATAGTATTTGTCTGCCTCAAGCTCCATACCCAACGCTTTTTCAGCCCACTCAACTAAAATCTTAATTTGCTCAGGCGTTGGATTCTTAAGGAAGAGGCTATCCGTATCGCCGTATATTACCTCGATTCCCATCTCACGCGCCTTATTTATTGTCTGCGTGATTATACTTCGACCAATTGCGGATGTTGCCTCAGCTGCTGGCGGACAATAAAGGTCGAAGACTTCGGCTCCAAAAACACCATAGGAGGCATTTAAGATGACCTTTAAAGCGCTCTGTATCACATTATACCAATCCCTCTGCTCGCTTGGAAGAGACTTATCTTTGGCTTTAGGCTTATACCATTTAACCCTTAAATCTCTAAGCGAGCCAATAAGTGCACTTTCAAGCGCTCTATGCTTTTTACATATCCAATGAGGTGTCTCCGGAACAATATTATCTCGACATTCCTCATGAACACATCTAACGGTTTGATAACCCAAATTATAAACCTTAATTATCGATGGATATAGACTCTGAAAGTCCATAACAATAATATTAAAGTGGACACCAGGAAGCGGTCTAACAACAATGGCGCCCATATACTTTTTGCCCTTAATTATCGCCTTAGTGGCAGTAGTCCCCCTAGCAGCAATTATATCATCACTATTTGGTATTAGCATGTTTCTCCTGCGATGTTCATACTGCATGAAACTGCGAATCCATTTCGATACACCCTGCCGGCTAACATCCTCCATAGGCATACGGCTTATTCTAGTCAGAACAAAAAGAAGCTTCATTACAAGCTCATCATTATACGATGTGAGGGCAAAGGTTAGCTCAGCATCATTCAGACAATACCTCGCAAGCTCGCCATAAGAAACCTCAGAAACCGGCTTAGTAAGCTCTATCTTAGATTTGCCAAGAAGTGCTTGCGCAACCTCATCAAGCGTTACATTGCGATACTTTTGACCGAAAGCATAAACCTGAATCGACCTATTAAGGAAAAACCTATACAAATCTATGTGGATGCCACGCCTCAATAGGCAGATTTTCTGACCCCTCTCAATGGGGATATCCTTTTTCGCGAAACCAAGATTTTTAGCCCTATGATAAAGATAATTTAAGTCAAAATCATCACCATTAAAAGTTATAACAAACGGATAATCATTTAAAGCATTAAAGATAGATTCAATAAGATCCCTCTCAGAAGCGTAGAATTCAATTAAGACATCGCTTGGAAGGTTCATTTCCCCCACTTCAATGCCCTCTCGCTTAAGTAGAAGAACCCTCTTCCTTCCATCAGAGCCAACAAGCGAGGCGCATATAACCGGCTGAGAAGCCTCCTCCGGATCTGGAACGCGGGTTGCAACTGGCGAATAAACCTCTATATCAAGAGCGACACGGCGCATTTTGGGAGCTGGATACTCAAGGAGCCTAGCCCAAACCTCTAGATAGCGTAATAGGTCACCACTCTCATCCTTAAAGAATTCCTCAATTATCCTCCTAACGTTTCTCTCAGCGTCATCCTGAACATATGGAATTAATTCGCCATTCTCAATCTTATAGAGCATGCCCGGCTGTAAACCTCGATCATAAATGTAACACTGATAGTATCTAATAGCAGCTTCCCAAATCTTAACCTCCTTATTCTCGCCGAAAATCAATCGATAATCCTCTGGAATAATATCTCTTAGGCAGCCTTTCGGGCGCCCACCAATGGCAAGCGGGTCCTTAGCAACAACCTTAGTTACAGCAATCTTTCGATCATAGAGAGCATCATATTTCTCAATAACTTCAAGATGGTCGAAGCTTGGATGATTTATGACCCTCTCGAGCTTCATAAGCTCTTCGGGCGGAATATTGGTAAGCAGGTATGGCTTATGGCCAGTATTATCATACCAGAAGTATATGCGCTGTGAGATAGGTTCATAGAGCTTAAGATAGGCAACACCTTTAGAACCATCGTAGCCCGCTGAGACAAGATATGAAGGTGGAAGATCTCTTGGTGTTCTCTCCTCCTCAACATGCTCGATAATTAGCTCCTCTTCCTCCCCAAGCATATCCTCAGATTCAGAGTCTAAACTAGCATTAGTCTTAAGGTTCTCTTCCCTGAATATATTGTAAAATTCATCTAGGCTTTTCTGCGTTTGCGGCATTCCAGACCTATCCAAGAATACTATTAAGGAATATGGTGAATTTAAAACTTCTGAGGCATAGATTTTTAAGCATCCTCACCCCTCTGGAAAATTGTGAAAATCTAGATTACACTCATGGTGTGTTTAAATATTGCATTTGGCACGTCTTTGGCAAGACATCTCTTGGCTTGAGCAACTTGACTCCTGGTTAAGAAGCATCGCTATGCAATATGGTTATCTCGGAATTTTTATAACAAGTTTCATTGGCACCGCATCCATAATTGTTCCGATACCATACACGGCCCTAATACTTATACTAGGAGAGATATTAGACCCACTCTTATTAGCATTCTCCGCCGGAGCTGGAGCAGCATTAGGCGAGTTCTCTGGCTACATAATAGGATATTATGGCAGGGCTGTTATAAGCGATGAGAGAAAGAGGAAGATGGAGTACGTGTTGAGGATATTCGATCGTTATGGTTCAATAGCGATCTTTATATTTGCCCTGACACCGCTTCCAGACGACCTGCTCTTCGTACCGCTTGGAATAATGCGCTATAATTTCTTCAAAGCCTTTATACCATGTATACTTGGAAAGATAACAATGAGCCTTATACTTGCTTATGGTGGTCGTCTCTCAATAGGCATTATAAAGATGATTTATGGAGGCGAAGAAAACAACGTAGGGATGATGCTCATATCAACAATACTATTGATTGCGATAATCGTTATAATGCTAAAGATAGACTGGGAGAAATTAATCTTGCCAAAAGAAGAGACCCTCCAAAAACAAAAGAGTAAACCGGATGAGCATTAATAAACTAAGTTTTTAAGTCTTAAATATTTTTAGGGAGCAAAGAATAATAACAATAGAGAAGGAGAACTGCTAAATATTGCAAGAATTAGACTCCCTAAGTAAAGTTGGCACCATCTCCGGCATAATAGTGTTCTTTTTGGGCATCTTCCTACTAATCCTCACATTCTATACCGGTCTCACATTCATTTTAGATCCAAACAAACTGGTAGCATTCACCGCGCTTCTTCCTTCTTCTAAAACTCAAGGGGATTGGCTTCTCTCAACATTAATATATGGAGCGGCATATTTAATTCCAATCCTCCTTTTGTTCGTATTAGGCTATATAGCCTCAAAGGTGGTGGCCTACGGCATACAAATGTATAGAACTAGACCTAAACCATCAGCTCAACCGGAGAAAACGCCGGCAAGCGTAAGCCAGGAACGACCTGAACAATAAAATCCAAGTCGAAAACAAGAACGAGATATGCAAGTTTCTGGTGGTCGGGCGGGCAGGATTTGAATTCGCCGGACCCAAGACCACCAACCTTAAGGGTCCTCCTGCGACACTCCGGTTTCTGTACGCCTGGTAGGCTGAGCGGCACCTACCTTTTGGTAGGCGCCTACAGCTTCTCCACCAGCCACGCATCTGACATTAGGTTGGCTGGCTCGGAAGCTCTACCAGGCTGAGCTACCGCCCGACCAAAATCAAAGATTAACTAAAAGCAAATATATGTTTTTCGTCCGAAAATGCTTGCCATAAAGCCACAGATACTCAGCCATTTGCTGAGTAAAGTCACATTTACCTATGGCTTTTGCAAGTCCTAAAATACGCAGACCGCAACTTCAGCCATTTACGCTTAAAGATTTCCTGACCTACAAAAAAATCATTCCTAACAATAAAAATTAAATTTCGCATTTCACTTTTAAGGTTATGAGAATAGCCAGAAGAGGGGCCGGTAGTTTAGTGGCATGAATGCCGCCCTCGCAAGAATAATTATAAAGAGCCGAGAACGGCGGAGGTCGCGGGTTCGAATCCCGCCCGGTCCACCACCGTTTGGGTCTCTTAAATATAACTTCTTTTTTATGTTCGGTGGCTGTCTGTTGGTTAGCCAGGCCAATTAGCCAGATCAAGCGTAATGCTAGGCGTTGGTATGGTAATGTTGCTAAGGGGTTCTTATCGCTATAGGCGAAGGTGACCTATACACTATGCTCCTGGATTACGGTTCTATCAAAGTTTCCGTGACCAATAGTCTCTTTTAAAGAACTATTTACTCTTCATGACCAACATTTCTTCGCGTCCATTCTTCCCTATCCGAGCCAGCCATCCTTAATCCTCTTCAATAATAAATAATCATAATAATGTTATTTTTATGGTTTGATTAATTGAGTGGTTTATTGGTGAGATTTTGGGGTGGGCGTTAGAAGGTTTCTTGGAATGGTTTATATCGCGTTCTCCTTTATTCCATGGATTCTCTATTGGATCTTATCTGGCTTTGGCTTCGGCTTTAGCGTACTCCTCGCGCTCACAGCGTCCATAGCCATACTAGTTCCACAGATTAGGAGAAGAGAGTATTATTTGATGGACACTTTCAGCGCAGTCTACTTTAGCATAGCTTCCATGTGCACCCTCATATTCAGCATAAGCATTTTCATTGAGTATAGCGGGTTTATAGGATACC